>DATJYZ010000046.1:0-6703 GCA_035499355.1 Burkholderiaceae bacterium
CGTGCACGAGGCGCTGCACGACGCCTTCGTCGAGCACTTCGTCGCCACCGTCAAAGGCTTCAAGGTCGGCGACCCCACCGACAGTGCCACCTACATCGGCGCCATCACGCGCGCGCCGCAACTGGCGGTGCTCGACGCGCAGGTGGCCGACGCCAAGGCCAAGGGCGCGGTCCTGCGCGTCGGCGGCCATCGACTGCCCGGCCCCGGCAACTGGTATGCCCCCACGGTGTTCACCCACGTGAACCACGCGATGGAGCTGATGCGCGAAGAGAGCTTCGGCCCGATCATCGGCATCCAGCAGGTGCGCGGCGACGACGAAGCCGTCGCGCTGATGAACGACACGCGCTACGGCCTCACCGCCGGCGTGTACACCAGGGACGAGGCCAAGGCACGCGAACTGCTTGCGCGCGTCAATGCCGGCAGCGTCTATTGGAACTGCTGCGATCGCGTGAGCCCGCGCCTGCCGTGGTCGGGGCATGGCGACTCGGGCATCGGGCTGACGCTGTCGACCCACGGCATCCAGACCTTTACGCGACCCAAGGCCTGGCATCTGAGGCTCCCCCCCGATGCGGCCTAGCGGCCGCCTCCCTCTCCGGCGGGCGACACCAGCGGCCCGGCAAGGGCGGATCCGCGGTGTCCGCTCGACCTTGCATTGAGCGTCATGCCACGGCCGCTTTGTCTCACGCTGTTCGACCTCGACCACACGCTGCTCGATGGCGACAGCGACGTGCTGTGGTGCGACTTCCTGCTGCGGCGCGGCGAGCTTGATCGTGCCACCTTCGAACCGCGCAACCAGCAGATGGAGCGCGAGTACCGGGCCGGCACGGTTAGCCCGCAGGCGTTCTGCGAGTTCTACGTGTCCACGCTGGCTGGCCGCACGCCCGCGCAGTGGGAGCCGCTGCGCCGTGCGTTCCTCGACGACGTGATCGCGCCGCGCATCGGCCGTGCGGCGCATGCGCTGGTCGAACGTCACCGCAGCGCCGGCGAACTGGTGGTGCTCACCACCGCGACCAACCGCTTCATCACCGAGCTGACCGCGGCGCACCTCGGGCTGCAGCACCTGATCGCCACCGAATGCGAGACTTCCGCCGACGGCCGCTTCACCGGCCGCATCGCCGGCACGCTGAACATGCGCGAAGGCAAGGTCACGCGGCTGCAGCAGTGGCTGGCCACGCAGCGCATCGACATGCGCGCTTGCGAAACCACGTTCTACAGCGACTCCATCAACGACCTGCCGCTGCTGCTGACCGTGCGCAAGCCGGTGGCGGTGAACCCCGACCTGCGCCTCGCGGCCGAAGCGGGCGAGCGCGGCTGGACCGTGCTCACCCTGCGCGACCTGGCGAGCTGACTCGCCGGTGCCCGCTACTGCTCGCGCACGAACGGCGGCGGTGCGGCACCGAGCGCCTCGATCGGCTCGTCGGCGAAGAACACCTGCACCTTGTAGGCCGACGCCGGCTGCCAACGCGGTTGCGCCACCAGCCACTTGGTGACGAACTCGGTCACCGTGGTGCGCGCAGCCTCGCGCTGGAACTGGATGTAGCTCGGCAGCACCGCCTTGGCCGCCAGGCTCTGGGTGATCGAGCGCTGCAGGCGGTCGAGCTCGTCGGCGCCGGTGAACAGCGACCAGGCGCCGGAGGCGTAGCGCTCCAGCTTCGCGGTGTCGATCGCCACCGGCAGCGTCGGCTGCACGCGCGGCGCGATGACGATGAAGGTCTTGTCGCGCAGCGTCACCTTCCATTCCGGCGCCAACTCGACGTGGTATTGGTACACCGCTTGCACGCGGATCTGGCTGGTGGTCTGCCCGACCGGCACGCCGAGCACGGTGTGCTCCGCGGTGGCCTGGAAGAACTCCGGCGCCTTGATCGTGCTGACCGCCAGCGTGCCGCCCTTGGTGCGAATGACCTCGAATTGGTCCACCGCCGGCGATTGCGTGACGACGACACGCCGCTGCGCGCCGCCCTCGCGCAGCAGGAAGAACAGGTTGGCCAGCAGGCTGGCGACCACCAGCAGCGCGAAGGCGATGCGCATCGTCATGGCGAGCGCATTGTCTCAGCGCACGGGCGCCTACCCGCGCAGGCGTTGCGACAGGCCGTGCAACATCACCGCGCGGCGCAGCGTGGTGCGCACCTTGAGCTTGCGCTCGAACACGGCGTTGGAGAGTGTCGATTCGCGCTGACCGACGCGGCTGGTCCAGTAGACCTCGGTGCCGTCGACGACGAAGTCGTCGACGGCGCTGCGCAACGCCAGCAGCGCCGCCACCTGCGGCGCGGGAAGCGGTGTGGTGAGAAAGGCGACGTTGACGTCTGCCAGCGTGCGATCGCTGGCCAGTGACATGCCACGCCGCGCGATCTCGTGCAGCTGGGCGGCGCTGCGCACGAACGCGTGGGTCTCGAAGTCGAGCCGCGCGTTGAGGCCGCGCTCGATGGCCGCGGCCAGCGCATCGGCCTTGCGCGCGGTGCTGCCGAACACCACGTTGCCGCTGTTGATGTAGGTGAGCACGTCGGCGTGGCCGAGGTCGCGGAAGTGCTGTGCCAGCACCGCCATCTTGACGAAGCGCCCGCCGACGTTGATGGCGCGCAGGAAGGCGACATAGGTCGTCATTGCCCTCGGGCGGCCCTGGCTCAGGCCGGCGACGGACCGCGCCAGGCGAACTGTGCCGGGTCGTAGAAGAACTGCTCCTCGACGATGCGCTCGCCGTGCCAGCGCTGGTAGGCCAGCTCCTCGAGCTCGCGCACGCGGCCGTCGTGGCCTTCGAAGCGAAAGATCCAGCGCACCACCACGACATCGCCGTCGACCAGTACCGGCCGCACGCAGCGCGAGTGCACCGAACGTGCCCGCGCCAGCGCCGCACGCTCGTTGGCGACGAGCGCGCCGCGCCCGGTGCGCGGCGGATGCATGTTTTCGCGCATCGATGCGTCCTCGGCGTAGAACTCCTCGATCGCCTCGACGTGGGCGTTGCTTTCGACGCGGGCGACAAAGCGTTGGAGGGTGGTGGCGGCGGGCATGATGGCGGGTCGTCGTGCTAGGGTGTTGCGCCGGACAACGACGCGTGCAGCGCGGCGCGGGCGAGCAGCCGCGTCGAGTCGAGCGTCGGCAGGCTCGCATTGGTGTCGTCGATGACCAGCGGAAGCTCGGTGCAGCCGAGCACGACGGCGTCGCAGCCCTGGTCGCGCAGACGATCGATCACGGTCTGCAGCGCACTCACCGACGCCGGCGCGAACACGCCCTTGACCAGCTCGTCCATGATGATGCGATGGACCTCGTCGCGTTCCGCGACGCTCGGGCGCACGTAGTCCGCCGGATAGACGGCGCTGTCGACCAGCCAGCGCGTGCCGGTGAGACCGACGCGCCGGAACCCGCGCGCCGACGCTTCGGCGGCCACCACCTCGGCGATGTGCAGCCACGGCCGCGGCGCGTGCGGCAGCACCCGCGGCATCGCCCGGTGGATCGTGTTGTCCGGGCAGATCAGCACCTGCGCGCCGATGGCCGCCAGCTTGCGCGCCGAGTCGAGCATGAGCTCGGCCACGCCGGCCCAGTCGTCGCGGTCGATGCAGCGCACGTAGTCTGCCAGCGAGTGCGAATGCATCGCCACCTCGGGGTGCGCGTGCGGCCCCAGCAGCGTCGCCGCCTCGACGCACACGGTGCGGTAGCACAGCGACGCGCCTTCGGCCGAGCAGGCGACGATGCCGATCGATCGGGGCCTGGGAGTCATCGGGCGCTCTTCGCGTTCATCGGTGAAGCGTGCGGCCGCGAGATGGTAGCCGCTGGCGACTGCGTGCGCTGCGTGGCACTAGGGCTTCGGATGCTGTTGGAAGAAGTTCCAGATCAGCGCCGCACCGTCGACATTGCGGCACACCTTGCCGACCAGGCGCTGCGGCAGGTACTGCGAGCCGCCAGGCCAGGTGTGACCGCCGCCGTCGAGCTTGAGCAAGGCCACGCCCGTGCCCCGGGCACAGTCGGTGTAGGTCAGCCGAATGGCGACGCAGTCGCCGCCACCATCGGCCGGCTCGACGCGCGGTGTCGCGCCGCAGCCGTCGTGCGCGGCCCAGCGCTGCGCAGACTCTTCGGCGCCCACCACCTCGCCGCGCGCGCTGGCCAGCACCCGAACCTCGCCCCCGGCGTAGGGCACCAGCGGATCGAGAGTGCCGTGCACCAGCAGCACCGACACCGGCGCCTGCGGCTGGAACGACGCCAGCAGCGGCTTAGGCAGACCGCCAGCCACCGGCGCGATCGCCGCGATGCGCGGCGCCAGCGCGACGGCGACGCGGTGCGAAAACATTGCACCGTTGCTGATACCGGTGGCGTAGACGCGTTTCTCGTCGACCCGCGTCTGCGCGGCCACGGCCTCGATCAACGCGGCGACGAAGGCCACGTCGTCGACGCCGTCGCGCTGTGCGGCGACGGCGTCGGCGCCACGGCCGTCGTTCCAGCTGCGGCGATGCCCGGCCGGATAGGCGACGACGAAACCCTGGCGGTCGGCGAGCTCGCTGAAGCGGCTTTCGCGTTCGATCTGCTGCGGCGTGCCGCCGCCGCCGTGAAACACCAGCAGCAAGGGGACAGCCCGTGCGGCATCGACACCGCGTCCCACGTGCAGCCGGTAGCTGCGCTCAGTGCCGTCAACCCGCAGCGTGAGCTCGCGGGTGGCCGCGATCGCATCGCGCTCGTCGGCCGTGGCGGCCAACGCGGCGCCGGCGACCACCGCGCAGGCCAGGATTGCGGCCGTGAGCTGCAGCGGTCGACGCAGGCGCGTCACGCCGATGCCGCGCCCAATTCGTAGCCGACCTTCGGAAAGTGCACCCGCACCGTGCCGACGCCGGGCGCCTCGCGCGTCAGCGTGACATGCCGATCCGACATCGCGCTGACGGTGCCGGCCATCGGGTCGCGGCCGTAGTCGTCGGCGGTGAGCGTCATCGCCTGGCCGATGCGCTCGTCTTCGACCGTCGGCCAGTCCGGCCGCCATGGCGCCTCGCCCTGCGCGGCGCGTGCCTCGTGCAGCGCCTCGTCGGGTGTCATCGGCTCGCTGCGGCCATGGCCGATGGCGGCCATGCGATCGGCCCAGGCACACAGCGCCGGCACGCGCTGCAGCACGGCGTCGCGCTGCGGCGGCTGGCGCAGCCACCACAGCGTGTGGTAGGCGCTGAAGTCGGCGGCCGTCGGTTGGTTGCCGCAGAGGTACTGGCCGCCCGCGCGCAGCAGGTCGTCGAGCACCGCCAGGTAGATCAGCACGTGGTCGCGCGCGCTGCCACGCACGCTGCCCGAGCGTCGCGTGTCGACCGCCGGCGCCATGAACGGCGCGCGGTCGCGCAGGAAATCGCCCGGATGGATGCCGGCTTCCAGCAGCGGCTGCACGTCGTCGCGCGACTCGAAGCGCACCGGGCCCATCATCACGAACGCGCGCGGCTCGGCCCAATTGGCGATCAACATCGATACGGCGCGCGCGTGGGTCGGAAAGAGCGGCGGCGACGGCGTCACCGAGTCGAGCACCTCGGCCATCAGGCGCGTGTCGACGAAGTAATCTGCGCCGCGTTGCAGCACCGGAATGCGGCGGAACGCACCGAACACCGGCTGCAGGCCGGGGCGCGGCGGCAATGGCGACACCGCCACCGAGCGCCAGCTCGCGCCCTTGAAGCCGAGCAGCAGCCGCGCCTTCTCGGCATACGGCGACAGGCCGTAGTGGTGCAGGATCCAGCGGCTCATGCGGCGCCTCCTTCAGGTGCTGTGTCGCGATGGTAGGCGTGGCCGGGCACTCGAACCGGCCGTTTCCGCACCCTTTCCCCGCCGGGCCGCGCCGCTCACGTCAGGTACGGCGCCACCGCCTCGCGGGTCTGCGCGCTCGGCACGACCGGAATGAACTCGAACGTCACGCCGGCACCGCGCCAGTGCAGCACCCACTGCTGCAGCAGCTGCGGATCGTCGCACTCCATCAGCTGGAAGCAGCGCGAGAAGTTGGGCTCGACCCAGCTGTCGATGTAGCGCAGGCCGTCGGGCAGCATGCGGCCCTGGTCGCGCACGCGCGTGTAGACCGGGACCATGTCGTGGTCGCGGAAGCGCTCGATCACCATGAACAGCATCGGCTGGGTCCCTTCACGCCTCGTCGCCCGCCGGCGCCGCCTCACGCGGGCCGAAGCGCAGCGCGGAGCGGGCGCGCGCCTTGGCCGCCTCGTCGTCGCGATTGCGCGGCGGCGCCTGCGTGACCATCGAGCGGATCAGCTCGCGCGCCGCGTCGGCGACCTGCTCGACCGCGGCTTCGAACGCCGCCTCGTTGGCCTTCGACGGCACCGTGAAGCCGCTCAGCTTGCGCACGAACTGCAGCGACGCGTCGCGGATCTCGAGCTCGGTGGCCGGTGGCTCGAAGTTGAACAAGGTCTTGATGTTCCTGCACATGCGACTACACCTTCAGCTCGACCTCGGCTTCGACCTCCACCGGGATGTCGAACGGCAGTTCCGCCATGCCCACCGCGCTGCGCGCATGCGCGCCGGCCTGCGGCCCCCACAGCTCGATGATGAGATCGGAAAACCCGTTGATCACCGCCGGCTGGCGGTTGAAGCCCGGCGCCGAGTTGACCATGCCGAACACGCGACCCCATTGGCGCACGCGGTCGAGATCGCCGAGCGTGCGCTTCAGGCTGCCGAGGATGGTGAGCCCGACGCAGCGTGCCTGCGCGTAGCCCTGCTCGACGGTGAGGTCGCGGCCAACCTTGCC
>DATJYZ010000047.1:0-26904 GCA_035499355.1 Burkholderiaceae bacterium
CGGCGCCAGCAGCGGCACACCGACGAACGCGAATGCGATCAGCGCGAGGATCAGGTAGCGGTCCTGCGCGATCGGGAAGATCTGCTGGTCGGAGCGGTAGCTCGTCTTGAATTGGCCGTTCTCGCGATAGAGCATCTCAGACCCGATCGATGATCTTCTCCCCGAACAGCCCTTGAGGCCGCACGAGCAGGAACAGCAACGCGAGTACGTAGGCGAACCAGATCTCGATCCCGCCGCCGAAGTACGGCCCGACGTAGACCTCCGACAGCTTCTCGCCGACGCCGATGATCAGCCCGCCGACGATCGCGCCGGGCACCGAGGTCAACCCGCCGAGGATCACCACCGGCAGCGCCTTCAGCGCCACCTGCGACAGCGAGAACTGCACCCCGAGCTTGCTGCCCCAGATGATGCCGGCCACCAGCGCCGCGAAGCCCGCGACCGACCACACGATGACCCAGATGCGCTTGAGCGGGATGCCGATCGACTGCGCCGCCTGGTGGTCGTCGGCCACCGCGCGCAGCGCACGCCCGGTGCTGGTGTACTGGAAGAACGCAGCCAGCGCCGCCACCAGTGCCGCGGCCACCAGCGCGGCCACCAGGTCCTCCTGGCTCACGAGGATGCCGCCGGCGAACACGTTCTCGAGCAGGAACATCGGATCCTTCGGCATGCCGACGTCGAGCTTGTAGATGTCGCTGCCGAACACGGTCTGGCCGAAGCCGTCGAAGAAATAGGTCACGCCGAGCGTGGCCATCAACAGCGTGATGCCCTCCTGATTGACCAGCTTGCCGAGCACCAGCCGCTCGATCAGCCAGGCGGCGGCGATCATCACCGCCATCGCCACGGCGAACGCCAGCAGGTTCGTCAGCACCTTGCTCTGCAGTCCGGTCCATTGCGGGATCCACTCCGCGAAGCGCGCCATCGCCAGCGCCGCGAACAGCACCATCGCGCCCTGCGCGAAATTGAAGACGCCCGAGGCCTTGAAGATCAGCACGAAGCCCAGCGCGACCAGCGAATACAGCATGCCGGTCATCAGGCCGCCGATCAGGGTCTCGAGGAACGGGCCCATGTGTCAATACCGCCCGGCCGCCCGAAGGCAGTGACGCACCCCCGCGGGGGGCTGCGAACGAGGTGAGCGTGGGGGCGCCATGAATTGCCTCAGTGCCCCGTGCCGAGGTAGGCGTTGATCACCTCGGGGTTGGCGCGCACCTCGTCGGGAATGCCGTCGCCGATCTTGCGGCCGTAGTCGAGCACGACGACGCGGTCCGAGATGTCCATCACGACGCCCATGTCGTGCTCGATCAGCACGATCGTGGTGCCGAACTCGTCGTTGACGTCGAGCACGAAGCGGCACATGTCCTGCTTCTCCTCGACGTTCATGCCGGCCATCGGCTCGTCGAGCAGCAGCACCTGCGGCTCCATCGCCAGCGCGCGCCCGAGGTCGACGCGCTTCTGCAGCCCGTATGGCAGCCGCCCGACCGGCGTCTTGCGGTACGGCTGGATCTCCAGAAAATCGATGATCTGCTCGACGAACGCGCGGTGCTCGAGTTCCTCGCGCTCGGCGGGGCCGATGCGCAAGGCCTGCAGGAAGAGGTTGCTCTTCATCTTCAGGTTGCGCCCGGTCATGATGTTGTCGAGCACGCTCATGCCCTTGAACAGCGCCAGGCTCTGGAACGTCCTCGCCACGCCCATCTCCGCCACCTGGCGGCAGTTCATGTGGCTGAAGGTCTTGCCGCGGAAGGTGATGGTGCCCTGCTGCGGCTGGTAGACGCCGTTGATGCAGTTGAGCATCGAGCTCTTGCCGGCGCCGTTGGGGCCGATGATGGCGCGAATCTCGTGCTCGCGGACGTCGAAGCTGATGTCGGTGAGCGCCTTGACCCCGCCGAAACTCAGCGAAATGTTCTGCACCGCGAGGATCACCTCGCCGATGCGGCGTCCCTTGGCCGAGGCGGCCGCCCCCGCGGCCGCGTCCTGGCCCGCAGGGGCTTCGGCGGTGAGCGCCGCGACGGCCATCATGCGGCGCGCTTCATCGGCGGGAACGTCTTGACGTCGACGATCTTCAGCGTCGCCGACACGGTGCCGCTGCGGCCGTCCTCGAACTTGACCGCGGTCTCGATGAACTGCTCGCTCTTGCCGCCGTACAGCGCGTCGAGCAGCACCTTGTACTTGTCGGCGATGTGGCCGCGGCGCACCTTGCGCGTGCGTGTCAGCTCGCCGTCGTCGGCGTCGAGCTCCTTGTGCAGGATCAGGAAGCGGTGGATCTGGCTGCCGGCGAGCCGCTCGTCGGCCGCCAGGTCGACGTTGACCTGCTCGACGCACTCCCGGATGAGGTCGAACACCTCGGGCTTGCAGGCCAGGTCGGTGTAGCCGGCATAGGGCAGGTTGCGCTTCTCTGCCCAGTTGCCGACCGCGTCGAAGTCGATGTTGACGAACGCGCAGACGCGCTCGCGCTGGTCGCCGAAGGCCACCGCCTCCTTGATGTACGGGAAGAACTTGAGCTTGTTCTCGACGTACTTCGGCGCGAACAGCGCGCCGTCGTTCGGGCCGCCGACCAGGCGGCCGACGTCCTTGGCGCGGTCGATGATCTTCAGGTGCCCACCGGCGTCGATGAAGCCGGCGTCGCCGGTGTGGTACCAGCCGTCGCCGGTGAGCACCTCGGCGGTGGCCGCAGGATTCTTGTAGTACTGCTTCAACAGGCCCGGCGACTTGACCAGGATCTCGCCGGAGTCTGTGATCTTGATCTCGACGCCTTGGATCGGAACGCCCACGGTGTCGGCCTTGACCTCGTGGTCGGGCTGCAGGCACACGAACACCGCGGTCTCGGTACTGCCGTACAGCTGCTTCAGGTTGATGCCGATCGAGCGGTAGAAGCTGAACAGGTCGGGCCCGATCGCCTCGCCGGCCGTGTAGGCCACGCGCACGCGCGAGAAGCCGAGCGTGTTGCGCAGCGGGCCGAAGATGAACCAGTCGCCGAGCTGGTACTTGATGCGGTCGGCCAGCGACACCGGCTTGCCGTCCATCAGCGCCGGCCCGACGCGGCGCGCGACCGCCATGCACGCACGGTACAGCCACTTCTTGAAGCGCGAGGCGTCTTCCATGCGGATCGTCACGCTGGTGAGCAGGCCCTCGAAGATGCGCGGCGGCGCGAAGTAGTAGGTGGGCCCGATCTCCTTCAGGTCGATCGTCACCGTCGCGGCCGACTCGGGGCAGTTGACGATGTAGCCGCAGGCGAGCCACTGCGCGTAGCTGAAGATGTTCTGCCCGACCCAGGCCGGCGGCATGTAGGCGAGCACCTCTTCGTTCTCGGTCAGCTTGTCGAACGCCTTGCCCGCCGCGGCGCGATCGAGCAGCGTGAAGTGCGTGTGCACCACGCCTTTCGGATTGCCGGTGGTGCCCGAGGTGAAGAACATGGCCGCCACGTCGTCGGGCCTGCCGGCGGCGACTTCGGCGTCGTAGAAGCCCGCATGCGTGGCATCGTGGGCGCGCCCGGCGTCGATCAGGCTGTCCAGCGAGGCCAGGCCGGGCTCGTCGTAGTGGCGCAGACCGCGCGGGTCGTCGTACCAGATGCGTGCGAGTTGCGGGCATTGGGCGCGCAATTCGATCAGCTTGTCGACCTGCTCCTGGTCTTCGACGATCGCGAAGCGCACCTCGGCGTTGTTGATCGGGAAGGCGAACTCCTGAGCCACGGCGTCCTGATAGAGCGGGACCGGAATCGCCCCCAGCGACTGCGCAGCCAGCATCGAGGCATACAGCCGCGGCCGGTTCTCGCCGATCACCACCACGTGCTCGCCGCGCCGCACGCCCGCCGCGGCCAGACCACACGCCAGGGCGCGCACCAGCGCGCCGAGCTGCGACCAGGTGATGGTCTGCCAGATGCCGAAGCTCTTCTCGCGCAGGGCCGGCGCATCGGGCCGCTGCTTGGCATGGGTCCACATCAATTGGGGGAACGTGGTCTGCACGGGTTCGGCACTCCCAAGCCGCAGGCTGGGACCGCGATGCTAGGCGGAAGTTTGACGCCGGGTTGTCGGTCTGACGACAATCCTAGGGTCCGCCCGCTTCGGTGTTTCCCGAGTGACCCGCGCCTCGTCGTCCGCATCGGCCCTGCTGGCCCGTTCCCGTTCGCCCACCGCGGCCGAGTTGGCCGGCGTGCCGTGGATGGCCGCGCTGTCGGCGGCCGAGGCGCAGGTGGCGGCGGCCGACCTGCGCGTGCTGCAGGCCAACGCCGGCGAGTACCTGTGCCGAGTGGGGCGGCCTGCGACCTTCTGGTTCGGGCTGATCGACGGGCTGCTCAAGATGAGCAACGACAGCGAACTCGGCATGCCGATCACCTTCACCGGCCTGCCGCCCGGCGGCTGGTTCGGCGAGGGCACGGTGCTCAAGCACGAGCCCTACCGCTACAACATCCAGGCCCTGCGCCGCAGCCTGGTGGCCGGCATCACGGTGCCGACCTTCGACTGGCTGGTCGAGCGCTCGATCGGCTTCAACCGCTTCGTGATGCGTCAGCTCAATGAGCGGCTCGGCCAGTTCATCGCGGCGCGCGAGATCGACCGCATGAGCGATCCCGACATGCGCGTGGCGCGCAGCCTGGCGTCGCTGTTCCACCCGGTGCTGTATCCCGGGGTCGGCGAGTTGCTGCGCATCACGCAGCAGGAGCTGGGTTATCTCGTCGGCCTGTCGCGTCAGCGGGTGAACCTGGCCCTGCAAGCGCTGCAGGAGGCCCGCGTGATCCGCGTCGAGTACGGCGGCGTGCGGGTGATCGATCTCGACGCGCTGCGCCGCTACAAGCCGGGGCTGCGTGCCGCACGAGCCAACGCTGCAGCGCCGCTGCCGGGGCCTGCGCACTAGGGATTGGTGACGCCGGAGGCCACGTGCCCGGCGGGCACGTGTTCGGCGGCGGCCTCGACGTGCCGCGTCTGGTCGTCGAAGAAGAAGTCGGGTTCGAACTCGCGCAGGAATTCGCCCTTGGACAGGCCGCCGAGGAACATCGCCTCGTCGACCTCGATCTGCCAGTCCATCAGCGTGCGGATCGCCCGCTCGTGCGCCGGCGCACTGCGCGCGGTGACCAGCGCGGTGCGCACGCGCATGTCGCGCGCGGGCTGGCGCTGCAGGCGGTGCAGTGCCTCGAGCAGCGGCTTGAACGGCCCCGGCGCGAGCGGTGTGGCCGAGCGTTCCGCCTCATGCGTGTGGAACGCGTCGAGCCCTTCGCGCTGGTAGACGCGCTCGGCCTCGTCGGAGAACAGCACGGCGTCGCCGTCGAAGGCGATGCGCACCTCGTTCGGGTGCGTGTCGGTGGCGCGCGCGCTGTGCGGATACACCCGGGCCGCCGGCACGCCGGCGTCGAGCGCCGAGCGCACATCGGGCTCGTTGGCCGACAGGAACAGGTGCGCCGCCAGCGGCTTCAGATAGCGCCACGGGCTCTCGCCGCGCGTGAACACGCCACGCTGGATCGGCAGTCCGTAGTGCTGTGCCGACCGGAACACGCGCATGCCCGACACCGGGTCGTTGCGCGACAGGATCACCACCTCGACCCGTGGCGCCACCGCATTGAAGGCCAGCAGCTTGTTGACCAGCGAGAACGCAACCCCCGCGCGCGCCGGCTGCTCCAGCCGCTGCAACTGCAGCTGCATGTAGGCGCGGTCGTCGCTGGCCTCGAAGACGCGGTTCTCTTCCTCGAAGTCGAACAGCGCACGCGACGAGATCGCGACGACCAGCCGGCCCTCGAGCGTGGTGGACATCGGGCAATCATAGGTCGGGCCCCCCGGACGCACGGCCCGGGATTGCCGATCGGGCGGGTTTGGTGGCGCCGCAGGCTGCAGCCGCGCGGGCCCGAGCGCTACTGCACGAAGCCGATCGGCCCGCGCTTGCCCGACGGCGCGGGCAGGTCGCCCAGTTCGATGGCGCAACGGTCGTCGAGGCGCGCGTTGCCGAACGCGCTCATCCAGGCCCGCCGCATCTCGCGTGGCGCCAGGCGCGCCAGCTGATCGAGCACGGCGTCGCTCGGCTCGGGCTCGAAGTGCGCGCCCCAGTCGTGGCCGGCACGGATGCGCTGGTAAAGGCGCAGCGCGATGCCGCGCGCAGCGTCGGGGTCCGGCGCCTCGACCTGGTAGACGTTCATGCGGTTGAGGATCGGCTCGGGGATCGCGCGCTCGTCGTTGGCGGTGGCGATCCAGATCACCTGGCTGGCGTCGATCGCCACCTCGGCGAACTCGTCGGTGAAGCTCGATGCGGTGTCGATCTCGAGCAGGCTGTACAGAGCGCCCAGCGGGTCATAGGCGTGCTCGGCGCTGGCCTTGTCGATCTCGTCGACCACCATCACCGGGTTGGCGTACTGGCCGTCGACCAATGTCTCGAACACCTTGCCGGGCCGCGCGCCTTTCCATTGCGACGACGCGCCCGACAACACCCAGCCCGCGGTCATCGAGCTCATCGAGACGAAGCCCATGCCGGTGCCCAGCAGCGCCGACAACTGGCGCGCGAAGTGCGTCTTGCCGACGCCCGGCGGGCCGAGCAGCAGCGTGGGCGTGATCTCGAGCGCGTCGCGGCTGTCCTGGCACAGCGCGAGCTGCCGCTTGACGTCGTCGAGCACGTCGGTGAAGTTGGGCAGCTCGTCGTACAGGTGCTCCATCGCCGGCAGCCCCGCCGGCTTGACCTGGAAGCGCTCGGGGCCCTTCTCGAGCATGCGCTCGTACGTGGCCCGCAGGCTCTCGTGCTCCTTGGGCGGCAGCTTGGTCAGGCGGCGCTCGACGTCGTCGCAGCGGTAGACCGCGCGCATCTTGGCAATCGGGATGTTGCCGCGATTGCGCATCGGAACCAGATCGTGGGAGTTCTTCATGTCAGATCTCCTGTCGACACCATGGGCGCAGCTTCATTGAAGCAAACGGCGCGCCTGCCGTCACCCTGAATAACGCTGGACATGTCACGCAAATGCAATGCCGGGCATGCCGTGTGGGTGGGTTGCTGCGTTCGCAGCCGCGGTTCAGCCCACCAGTGAACAGCGCGGATCCGGCTCTGCCGGTCCGCCGGCGTTGCCCCCTTTCGAGCGGGAGGCGGCCGTCAGGCCGCTGCGGGGGTAGTCATTTCACCCAGGTGTTGAGCTGGATGATCGGCAGCAGCACCGCCAGCACGATCAGCATCACCACGCCGCCCATCGCGACGATCAGCAGCGGCTCGAGGATGGTGGCCAGCGCCATGGCACGCCGCTGCACCTCGCCGCTCAGTTGCCGTGCGGCGCGCGCCAGCATGACCGGCAGTTCGCCGGTCTGCTCGCCGAGCCTGGCGAACATCGCCAGCAGGCCGGGGAAGCGCTTGCGCCCGGCCAGCGCCGAAGCCAGCGGCGCGCCTTCGCGCACCTGCACCAGCGCGTCCATCGCGTCGGCGCGCAGCGCGCGGTTGCTCAGCGTCTCGGCCGCCGCCTGCAGCGCCTTGAGGATCGGCACGCCGGCGCCGGCGAGCATCGCCAAGGTGCCGGCGAAGCGCGCCGCGTTGTAGCCGCGCGCCAGGCGGCCGACCAGCGGCAGGCCCAGCCACATCGCGTCGAAGCGCTCGCGAAAGGCCTCGTTGCGCAACGACGCCCACAGCATCGCCGCGCCACCGATGGCCGCCAGCAGCACCAGCCAGCCCCAATGGCGCACGAAGCTGCTGATCGCCAGCATCGCCACCGTGAGGAACGGCAGCGCGCGCTTGCCGTGCGCGAACACGCTGGCGACCTGCGGCACCACGTAGGTGACGAGGAAGATCACGATCAGCAGCGCGATGCCCGACACGATGGCCGGGTACAGCGCGGCACCGAGCAGCTTGGCGCGCAGCGCCTGGCGCTCTTCCAGATCGTCGGCGAGTTTCTCCAGCACGGTGCCGAGCGCACCACTTTGCTCGCCGGCCGCGACCACCGCGCGGTAGACATCGTCGAATTCGCGCGGGGCGCTGGCCAGCGCGCGTGCGAAGGTCGAGCCGGCGTTGACCTCCGCGCGCAGGTGCGCCACCAGGTCGCGCTGGCGCGGGTCCTCGGTCTCGTCGGACAACGCGGTCAGCGCGCGCTCCAGCGGCAGCCCGGCGGCCACCAGCCCGGAGAGCTGGCGCGTCCACACCGCCAGCGAGGTGCTGCTGAAGGTGCGCCGCGTGAAGCGGACCCTGGCATCGCCGCCGAGCTGCGCGGCCACGGCCTCGACGCCGATCGGCACCAGGCCCTGCCCGCGCAGCTGCGAGCGCACCGCCTTGGCGTTGTCGCCCTCGAGCAGGCCGGTGCGGGCCTTGCCGTGGGCATCGATGGCTTCGAAGCGATAGGCGGGCATATCAGGGACTCATTGCACTTCATGCCGACTCCGTGCGTAGCCGTCCAAGTGGACGCCGCGGATCCGGCTTCGCCGGTCCGCTGGCGGCGCCCCCTCGAGGGGGAGGCGGCCGCCAGGCCGCATCGGGGTGGGCGTTTCAATCAGGGGTGACGCGCAGCACCTCTTCGAGCGACGTGATGCCTTCGTCGACCAGGCGCTGGCCGTCCTCGCGCATCGGGCGCATGCCTTGGGCCTGGGCGGCGGCGAACAGCTCGCCTTCGGACACGCGGTTGTGGATCAGCGAGCGCAGCGCGTCGTCGACGCTCATCAGCTCGTAGACGCCGGTGCGGCCCTTGTAGCCCGTCTGCATGCACTGCTCGCAGCCGACGGGGTGCCAGCGCCCCGCCTCGTCGCGCCGCCGGCAGTGCATGCACAGCTTGCGCACCAGGCGCTGGGCCAGCACGCCGAGCAGCGACGAGCTCAGCAGGTAAGGCTCGACACCCATGTCGATCAGCCGCGTCACGCTCGACGGCGCGTCGTTGGTGTGCACCGTGGCCAGCACCAGGTGGCCGGTGAGCGACGCCTGGATCGCGATCTGCGCGGTTTCGACGTCGCGGATCTCGCCGATCATGATGACGTCGGGGTCCTGGCGCAGGAACGCACGCAGCGCCTTGGCAAACGTCAGGTCGATCTTCGGGTTGACCTGTGTCTGGCCGATGCCGGGCAGCTCGTATTCGACCGGGTCTTCGACCGTCAGGATGTTGGTCGTGCCCGTCGGCAGCCGCGCCAGCGAGGCATACAGCGTGGTCGTCTTGCCCGAGCCGGTGGGGCCGGTGACCAGCACGATGCCGTGCGGCTGTTCGATCATGTGCACGAAGCGCTTCATCAGCGCCGGGCTCATGCCGAGCCCTTCGAGCGAGAAATTGGCGTCGGTCTTGTCGAGCAGGCGCAACACGGCGCGCTCGCCATGCGCGGCCGGCAGCGTCGAGACGCGCACGTCGACCGCGCGGCCGCCGATGCGCAGCGAGATGCGGCCGTCCTGCGGCAGGCGTTTCTCGGCGATGTCGAGCTCGGCCATGATCTTCAGGCGCGAGATCAACGCTGCGTGCAGCGCCTTGTTGGGCCGCACCACCTCGCGCAGCGTGCCGTCGACGCGGAAGCGCACCGAACTCGAGCGCTCGTACGGCTCGATGTGGATGTCGCTGGCACCGTCCTTCGCGGCCTGCGTCAGCAGCGCGTTGAGCATGCGGATGATCGGCGCGTCGTCGGCCGCCTCGAGCAGGTCTTCCACCGCCGGCAGTTCCTGCATCAGTCGGCTGAGGTCGACCGCGCTCTCGACCTCGCCGACCACCGCGGCGGCGCTCGACTCGCCGCCCGCGTACACCGCGGCGATGCGCTGCGCCAGCGTGCCCGCGGCCTCGCGCTCGAAACTGGTGACGTCGAACAGCCGCACCACCTCCGACAGCGCGCTTGCGTTGGAATGGTCGGCTGCCCACAGCACGCGCTGTGTGCCGTCATCCTCGAGCAGCAGCGTGTTGGCCTTGGCGAAGGCGTAGGGCAGCGGGTGACGCGAGGCCATGCGCGCGAGTGCGTCGATCAGCCGCCCGATGCCGGCCGCGCCGGCGGTGGTGCGGCGGGTGCGGTCGGCGCAGTCGGTGCGATCGGGGTTGGCGAGGTCGGCGCCGGCGACGCGCCCGGCGGCACATAGGCCGGCGGCAGGACGGGCGACTCGTTGTTGCCGAGGATCGGGCTGGCCGTCGGCTGCGCCTCCTTCTGGCGGGCGCGGATGTAGTCGTAGCGATCGAGCGACAGCTTGGTCGCGCTCTCGGTGTCGCGCATCACGATCGGGCGCAGGAACACCATCAGGTTGGTTCGGGTCTTCTCCCGGCTCTCGCTCCTGAACAGCGCACCGAGGTAGGGGATGTCGCCGAGCAGCGGCACCTTGGAGACGTTCTGGCTGTACTTCTCTTCGATCAGGCCGCCGAGCACGAGGATGGCGCCATCGTCGACCACCACGGTCGACTCGATCGAGCGCTTGTCGGTCGACGGGCCCGCGTTGGACGTGCCCGGCGCAACCTGCGCGCTGACGCTCGAGGACTCCTGGTAGATCGTCATGCGCACCGCGCCGCCTTCGCCCACCTGCGGGCGGATGCGCAGCGTGATGCCGACGTCCTTGCGCTCGATGGTCTGGAACGGGCTGGTGGTCGCGGTGCCGGTGTTGGTGAACTGGCCGGTGATGAACGGCACGTTGCTGCCGACGATGATCTTGGCTTCCTCGTTGTCGAGCGTGATCAGGTTCGGCGTCGACACGATGTTGGTGTTGCTCTGCGATTGCAGCATGCGCGCGATCGCCGCCAGCGCGTAGGTGCCGCCGTAGTTGCGCAGCAGGCCGATGTTCAGGCCCTCGCCAGGCAGCGTGCCGCTGGAGCCGCCGCCCGCTATCGTCTTCGACAGGTCGATGATGCTGGGGCCGGCCGTCGTGGGAGAGTTCGTGCCCGCGAAGAGGCCGTACTTGTCGCCGTTCTGGCCGAGCAGCCCCTGCCACTGGAAGCCGAAGTCGGCCGCGTTGTCGCCCGACACTTCGACGATCAGGCTCTCGATGTAGATCTGCGCGCGCCGGGTGTCGAGCTGCTCGATCATCGTGCGCACTTGGCGGTACAGCGGCGCCGGCGCGGTGATGATCAGCGAGTTCGAGGCCGGGTCGGCCTGGATGAAGCCGCCGGTGGTCGGCTGGGCGGAGCCCGCGAGCGGGGTTGTGGCGGGCGTGGCGCCCGCTGCGGTGCTCTGGGCGGCTGCCGTCTGTGCCGCCGTCAGGCCGGTGGACTGCGCGATGCTGCTCACGCTCGCGCCGCCGCCGCCACTGAAGGCCGCCCGCAGCACGGTGGCGAGCTTGGTCGCCTCGGCGTTCTTGAGCGGCACCACCCAGATGTTGCCGGCCGCGCTCGAACCGGGTTGGGCCTGGTCGAGTCGTTGAATCAGCGCGCGCAGCTGCGCCAGGCGCACCGGGTTGGCGGCACGCACGATCAAGGCATTGGCCCGCGGATCGACGAGCACGGTGAATGCGCCGCCGGGCGCGCCCCCGGGCGCGGGCGCGCCGGCCACCGCACCGTCGCCGAGGCGCTGGATGATCGCCGCCATGTCGCTGGCCACGCCGTACACGATCGGGATCACCTCGACGTCGGTGGCCCCCGGCGTGTCGAGCGCCGCGATGATGCGGCCGATGCGCTGCAGGTTGTCGGCGTAGTCGGTGATGATCAGGGTGTTGTTGCCCGGGTTGGCGTTGATCGTGTTGTTGGGGCTGATCAACGGCCGCAGCACCGCGACCAGGTTGTTCGGGTTCTCGTGGTTGAGCCTGAAGATCTGCGTCAGCACCTGATCGCCGCGCTGCGCCGGCGGGCCGACCTCGACGGTGCCGGCCTGCAGCTTGGCGTCCGCCTCCGGCACCACCTTCAACAGGCCGGCGGAGTCGACCAGCGTGAAGCCCAGGCCACGCAGCGCGGCGAGATAGTTGATGTACGCCTCGCGCACCGGGATCGGCTGCTCGCTGTAGACGGTGATGGTGCCCTTGACACGCGGGTCGACGATGATCTGCCGCTCGATCATCACCGCCATCGCACGGGTCACCGCCTCGATGTCGGCATTGACGAAGTTCACCGTCACCGGCGCGCTCGAACGCAGCGCGGCGGAGGGCTTGGCGCTGCGTGCCTGGTTGTTGGCCGCCGGTGTTCCGGTGGTCTGCTGCGCGCCCGCCGGCAGGGCCAGCGCAAGCGCGGCGAGCGCACTCCAGCCGACGCCGCGCATGCGCCCGCGAATCCTCACCAGCCGTCGGCTTGGGTTCATGGTCATCCGACGGAGATGATCGACGTCGCGCCCTGGCGCCGTCCGATGATGTTGAGCAAGTTGTTCAATGCCGCCTCCTGGCCCTCGGCGGCGCTGGCCTCACCGCGAAAGCGCACCCGAAATCCCGTCCATTGTCCGCTGCCGGAAAGGCGCAGCGCACCATCGAGTGTTTCCAGGTTCAACACCGCCGGTTCGTTGCTGCTGGCCCCGCCGCGCACACTGAAGCGATAGCTGCCGAGCGTGTCGAGCGTCGACAAGCGCGAAGAGACGCCGAGCAGGTCGGCATCGATGCTGCCGATGACGCGCCAGCGGCCCTGCACCGACTCGATCGTCATGCCGTTGCTGGCGAGTCGCAAGGTGCCGCCGAGTTGCAGCGTGTTGAACGGCGTGCCGAGCCCTGAGAGCCACGCCGCCGGCCATTGGCCGAGCGCCTGCGGTCGCGCCGGCAGCACCACCTGATAGCGGCCGAAGCCCACCAGCTTGAACTGGATGGTCCATTCGCGATCGATGCAGCAGGCCTGGTTGAGCGCGAGCTCGAAGCCGTTGGGCCGCGGCCGCACCTGCCAGCGCAGCCGCCCCGGCAGCACGGCGGCGTCGCGACTGCCGGCGCCACCGGTCAACACCACCTGGGCGTCGCCGCTCCAGATGCTGCCCGTGGCGTCGGCCAGCAACAACCGCTGATCGGTGGCGCGCGCGACGACGCCGGCCAGCCAGCTCGCCGGTGCGAACACGACGACCCCGACCAGCGCACCCAGCACGGCACCCCAGACCGCCCAGCGGGTCGACGCATGGCGCGCGCGTTGCCAGGCCAGCTCGGCCAGCGTCGAGTTCTGAAACGCGCTGGCGCCCAGGCGCGAAAGCCGGCCCGACGGCGAGCGACGTGTCAGCCAGGCGGGCCAGCGCAGCTCCATCACGCGCCTCCGACGTTGAACACCAACGTCCCGCTGTAGCCGCCCGGCACCCGGGTCAACTGGGCTTCGATCGGGCGCGCCCGCGCCGCGCTGCGCACTTCGACCAGCAGCGCACGCAATTGCTCGGGGCTGGCATTCACCAGCGTGACCAGCGCGCGATCGGCTTGCAGCGTCAGCCGCACCTTGTCGCCGTAGCGCTCGGCCGCGGCCTTGATCGCCAGCCCTGCCTGTGCCGCCGCCACCGGCGTGGTGTTGCGCAAATCGCGCACCTCGGCGGCCATGCTGCGCATCTGCTGCAGCTGCGCATCGAGCAACTCCAGTTGCGCCGGCGCGCTGCGCAGCGTGGCCAGGGCCGGCGCCACCAGCAGCGCCCACACTGCCAATGCCAACAATGCCGCTGCGCCGGCGATCAACGCCAGGCGCTCGCGCGGCGCGCGAGCGCGCCAGGCGGTTGCTGCCTGCCCCTGAGCCGACCGCAACCGATCGCGCCAGGTGTCGTTCACACGCTGCCCCTGGCTGCGTCGCTGGTTCGCGTGAGCACCAGGCGACCTTCCGCGGATTCGACGCTCCAGCCTGTCTGGCGCAGGCTGGAGCGGAAGCGTTCGACCTGATCGGCGCTCCACACGCCGATCACCAACGTCAACTTGCCGCCGGCGAACTGCAGGCCTTGCAGCGGCGGCAGCCCGTCGGGCCAGGAGATCGCGGCCGCCGCGAGCCCTGCCTCGAGGTCGGCGTCGCCGACGCGCCCGGCAGCAGCGCGCAACGTGTCGGTCGCGCGGCGCATCTGCACCGGCGCATCGACGATCGTGCCGATCTGCGGGTGGCTGGCCTTGAGCAGCGCAACCATCGCTTCCTTGCGGCCTTCGATGTCGGCGCGCTGACGCCAGGCCCACAAATTGATGCCGACGAGGTTGAGCGCCAGCAGCGCGAGCACACCGACCCGCGCCGGGCGCCAGGCGGGGCTGAAGGCGCGCCGCCAGGCATCGCGCAGCCAGCGCGAGCCACGGGCACGGCCGGCGAGATCGAATTGGCGCAGGTTCCACAACGAGCGCACCGCCTGCAGCGCGTGGTCGGCGTCCGAGCGCACGGCCACGGGCGTGCCCAGCCAGCGCTCGGCCTGCGCGGCCACGGCAGGCGATGCGCTCCAGCGGGTGCCATCGCGACCCCAGCCCGGCAATTGCTCGCGCACCCAGGTGCCGGCCATGCGCGCGCAGCGCACGCCGTCGCCGTCGGCGTAGGCCAGCCAGGTCTGCGCGCTGCTGCCGTCGGCTGTGTCAGACGAGGCGAAGAAATGTCCGCTGCCGGGCTCTTCCGGCCACAGCGCGGGGACCACGCGATCGACGAAGGCGCCAGACTTCTCCAGATGCTCGAGATGTTGCGCGAGCCAGCGCTTGTGCACGGCCGCGACCCAGGCCGGGTTGCCCACCGTGGGCTGCGGCGCCAACGCCAGATGCACCGCTTGCTCGTCGTCGAGCAGTTGCTCTTCGACCAGCCCGACCAACGCGGCCCGCAGCTTGGCCGCCGGAGCGCGTGGCATCGTGATGCGATGCCAGCTGACATCGGTGGGGCCGACCCAGGCCACCACGGTGTCGGCCTTTGGCAGCAGCGCGGCCGTGGTTCGCCCCTGCCGCGACACGCCGAGGGCATCGGCGCTGAGCAGGTACGCGTACTCGGCCGCGGCGTCTCCGGACGCAGGGGCCGCGGAGCGATCGCGCGCCGGGAGCAGGACGACCAGGATCGACATGGGGACGGGAAGGCTAAACGCTTTGCACAGGGCTCACAAGCAGACGACTCGGCAAATCAAGCACTTGCAATGCAAAGTTGCACCGGTCGGGGGCCGCGGTTCCGATTGTCGCAACGTCACCGGTCCGTCACCACGCTGGCGACACGCTCACGCAGGATGGGCACGACGTCCAGGCCGCGTCGCTCGACGATCGAGCGCTCCTCGAGCGCCCGCTCGTCCAGTCGCAGCCTGCCGCGCACCTCGAAGTAGTTGGAGACCACCCCGACGTTCTTGGGATCGAGCAGGTTCGGCGACGACAGCTTGCCGCGCGCGAGATCGATCGACTTGTAGGCGCCGCGCTGGCGGCCCTGCACCAGCGCCTGCGCCGCGCCGGCGTCGAGACCCGGACTCACCGCCGAGATCACCTCGGCATCGGCGGTGTTGATGTTGACCGTGGTGCGCACCGGCAGCAGCACGACGAAGCTCTGCAACCGATCGATCACGGCGGGATCGAGCCCGAACCACTGCAGCTGCGCCAGCGTGCGCGGGGCCAGTGGCGCCGCCGCGGCCTGCGCGTCGATGCTGCCCCACGCCGCACGCAGGCCCTCCGCGATGCGCGGTGCCGTGTCGGTGGGCACGCCGGCGGACTCGCACAAGCGAGTCAGGGCCGCCAGTTCGCTGTCGACGACCTTGGTGCCGTCGATCAGGTTGCGCAGGTTGTAGCGTGACTGAAGGTCGACGATCGATCCGGACAGGAAGGCGTCGGGTCCGCTGTCGCTGTTGTTGTCCTTGTCGGAGGCGAGGAAGGTCGACAGCCGTGCCTCGGCCAGCGGCGTGGCCCACGGCTCGCTCAGCGCGGTCGGGCCACCCGAGCGCGCATCCTCGCGCAGGATCAGGCGCGCCCAGTCGAGCGCACCGTTGAGGATCCAGGCCGATTGCGTGCGCGAGCGCTCCGCCGCCTCGACCTGGATGGCGCGATGCTGTTGCCACACCATGCCGGCAGCCAGCGTGGTGACCAGCACCAGCAGCGACATCGCGATCAGCAACGCCGCGCCGCGCGAACGCCGGGCCGACGGCACAAGGGGCCGGCTCACGATGACGGCCCCAGCAGCACGTCGCGTGTCAGACGGCGCGTGTCGTCGAAGCTGAGCACCAGGCGCACGCCGGTGGGCAGCGCGGCGCGCGCAACCACGCCGGCGGGCTGCCCGGCGGTCGGGACGGTCACGGTATCGGCGCTCGACTGCGCGTTGCTCCAGGCGTTGCCGCGAAAGAAATACACCTGCCATTGCGTCGCGCCGTCGAACAGGCGCACCTGTTGGTCCTCGGTGCCGATCAGTTGCTGGCTTGCCAGCCACGCCTGCTGCAGTTCGAAGGCGCGCGTGACGCTCGCGCTGGCCCAGCGGCGCCACACCCCTTCGCGCAACGACCAGACGACGACTTGCGCGCCCTGCGGTGTCGACCGGGCCAGCCGCAGGTTGGCGCCATCGAAGGCAATGGCAGGCACGCTCCCGTTGTCGTAGATGGAGGCCAGGTCCTGCTCCCACTGCGCCATCACCGTGGTCAGGCGCAGCGTGCGCTCGGCGGCTTCCTGGCTGGCGTCGCGCGCCCGCACCATGCCGTCGACACCCTGCCAGGCCATCGTCGACAGCACCGCCATGATCAGCAACGCCACCAGCACTTCGACCAGCGTGAACCCGGCAGCGGGATGGAAACGGCTCATCGTCAGTAGCGGCCCAGCACGGTCGACAGCGACACGATCGTCACGCCGGCATCGTCGAGGACGACCGCGTCGATGCGGCGGAAATTGGGGTTGGGTGTCGGCCGCGTCACCAGCTTGCCCTTGTAGTCGCGGCCGAGTTCGTTGCAGTCGAAGTCGGCGTCGCCGACGCCCGGAAACTGTTTGGTCAGGCGCAGGTTGGTCAACGCGTTGTCGGCACACCATTGCGCGTTGACGACCTCGGTGAGGCGCTGCGCGTTGTCGGTGAGGGCGCCTGCGGCCTTGAGCCCGGCGGCCAGCGTGATCGCCACCACGGCGACGGCGACCAGCACCTCCACCAGGGTGAAGCCCCGCGCGCGACCGCTTCCGCGTTGTGTCATGGCGCTGCGACGAACGGGCCGATGCCGTCGGTGGCCAGCGTGAGGTTGCGCTCGCCGAGCCGCAGCACGATGCGCTGCGGTCCGATCAGCGGCTCGGGTCCGAGCGTCAGTGCACGACCACCGATGATCTCTGCACTGACGCCCTCGCCGAGCCATTGGGTGGGCAACGGGTCGCCGGTCACCGGACCGACGAAGCGGAATCCGGTGTCGCCCGGCTGTGTCGGCAACTCGAAGCGCAGCGACACGCCGCTGGCGCGTGACTCGGCGCGCGCGGCCTCCAGCAGTGCCGCCAGGCGCACCGCCTCGCGGTCGAGTTGCGCCGACGCGGGGTCGCGCAGCGAGATCGTGACCAAGCCGACCGCCACCGCGATCAGGGCCATCACGACCATCAGTTCGATCAGCGTGAAGCCGCGCGCCGCGCGCCGCCGTCGCTTACTGCCAGGAGCCGATGTCGGCGTTCGGCCCTTCGCCGCCGGGCTGGCCGTCGGCGCCGTAGCTAAAGACGTCGATCTCACCTTTGACACCCGGATTCAGATACTGGTACGGACGACCCCATGGGTCGTTGGGCAACTTTTCGAGGTACGGCCGCCAGTTTGGCGGAATCTGTCCGCTCGTGGGCTTACGCACCAGCGCGCTCAAACCTTGGTCGGCACTCGGATAGCGTTGATTGTCCAACCGATACAGCTTGAGAGCCTGCATCAAATTGTTCACGTCGCTGCGCGCGGCGGTGACCCGTGCATCGTCGGCGCGGTCGAGCACGTTGGGCACGATGAATGCCGCGAGCACCCCGATGATGACCAGCACCACCATCAGTTCGATCAGCGTGAACCCGTGCACACGGTGCCGAGCGCGGTGAGCCAGACGAGAAACGGTCATCAGGAGCTATGCGTTCGGCACGAGGTGGGCTGCATGATAATCGTGCGATGGCGATGCGCCTGTTGTCGTTTGCAATCTGGGCGATGGTGGCTGGCAGTGCCGTCTTCTGGCTGACGCGGCTGCTCGCCCGCGCCGACGCCGCACCCGCACATGCCGTCACCGTCAGCGCGAGCACCGCGGTCGCCTCCGCCGATCTGTCGCGGCTGCTCGGCAGCACGCGGGCGGCCGCCGACGCCCCGGCCACCACGGAGCCGGCGGTCGATGCGCGCTACAAGCTGATCGGCGTGGTCGCGCCGCGCAGTGCTGCTGCGACCGGCCTGGCCTTGATCGCGGTGGGCGACAAGCCGCCGCGTCCGGTGAGCCTGGGCGGCGTGGTCGATGGCTCGCTGGTGCTGCTGGCCGTGAACCATCGGCGCGCGGAGCTCGGCCCGGCCGGGGGCACGGCCACCGTGCGTCTGGAGCTGCCGGCTGTGCCCGAACCCAATCGATCGGTTCGCGCGCCATCGGCCGTCGTGCCGGTGGCACCGCCTCCGCAACCAGGCACGCCGATGCCATCGGTGCCGAACCCAATGCCGGTTCGCGGCAATCCGGCGGCGACGCGCTGAGCAGCGGACGGCGCCGGCGTCAGCGCGTGCTGCCGTCAGCCTCGGCGGGCCCGAAGTCCGCGGCCTGCGTGGTGACGCCCGACGGCCGCGACGGCCCCGGGTCTTCGCCTTCGGCCACTTCGGTCAACAGCGCCGCGGCACACTTGACCAGCGGCCACGCCAGCGCGGCACCGGTGCCGTCTGTGCTCTCCATGCCGAGCTCGAGCAGGGCGGAGGCACGGAACAGATTGAGGGTCTGGTCGAGGCCGCGATGGCTGTGGCTGCGGCAGAAAACGCAGTAGTCGGTGGCGGGCGTGGCGATGCGCGAAGCCACCAGCAGGGCCGCGCACGCCGACATGCCGTCGATCATGATCAAGTGGCGCTTGCTGGCGGCCACCAGCAACACGCCCACCATCACGGCGACCTCGAAGCCGCCGAACGCGGCCAGCACCTCGACCGGGTCGGTCACGTCGCGGTGCTTGGCTTGTGCCGCCTGAACGATCTGCATCAGGTGGTTCAGCAGATCCGGATTCATGGCGGGGCCGCTGACGATCAGGTCGCGCACCGGCGTGTCGGTGAGGCGCGAGAGCACCAGCGACGCGCTCTCGTGCGCGCCGACGCCGATGCCGGCCACGGCCACCAGGTTGCCGCGCAACGTGTCGCCGATCTCCATGCCGGCCCGAATGGCGGCATGCGCCTGATCGACCGACATCGCCAGGCCGACGCGCGAATTGCGCGTGCCGTGCGCGATCTTGCGCCGGATCAGGCGGTCGTGCGGGGCCACCATCTCGGCCACACCACAATCGACCACCGAGAGTTCGAGCCCCTGGATGCGCGCGAACACCGCCACCGGCAGCTGACCCGTCAGCAGCTGAGCCACCTGCTCGTGCGTCTGCTTGCGTTGCGGCGTTGCCAGCCCGTCGACCGCCAGACCATGGTCGGCCGCGAAGATGACCAACTGCGGGTCGCGAAAGCGCGGCTTCAGGGTGTTCTGCATCAGCCCGAGGCGGATCGCCAGCGGCTCCAGTTCGCCGAGGCTGCCGGTGGATTCGGCACGGCGCTGCAGCTTGTCCTTCAGCGCGGTCTCCAGCAGCGGCTTGGAGGTCGGCGCGATCAGCGAACGTTCGGCTGACATGGCACTAGTGTACGTAGCCCGCCTCGCGGGCGCGAGCGCCGGCTGGCGGCCGATCAGCGCAGGAACAACGAGTACACCGGATTGCGAGTCTCCTCCGTGTACGGATAGGCCAGCGTGGCGAGAAACTCGTCGAACGCCGCGCGGTCGCTCGCCGGCACCTGGATGCCGACCAGGATGCGCCCGTAGTCGGCGCCCTGGTTCCGGTAGTGGAAGAGGCTGATGTTCCAGCCAGGATTCATGGCCGACAGGAAGCGCATCAATGCACCCGGTCGCTCGGGAAAGACGAAGCGCAGCAGCCGCTCGTGGCGCGCCAGCTCGGAGCGCCCGCCCACCATGTGGCGGACATGCTCCTTCGCCAGTTCATCGTCGGTGAGGTCGAGCGTCGGAAAGCCGTGGCGCTCGAACTGACGGGCGATGCGCTGCGCCTCGTCGCGCCGCGCGATCGCGATGCCGACGAACACATGGGCCAGGTGCTCGTCGGAGATGCGGTAGTTGAACTCGGTGACCGCGTGCGGGCCGATCAGCGCGCAGAACTGTTTGAAGGAGCCGCGCCGCTCGGGAATCGTCACCGCGAACAGTGCCTCGCGCTGTTCGCCGAACTCGGCGCGTTCGGCGACGAAGCGCAGGCGGTCGAAGTTCATGTTGGCGCCACTGGTGATCGTCACCAGGGTCTTTCCCTTGACCTTGCGCTTCGCCACGTACTGCTTGATGCCGGCCACCCCGAGGGCGCCGGCAGGCTCGAGCACGGTGCGCGTGTCCTGGAACACATCCTTGATCGCCGCGCAGACTTCGTCGGTGTCGACCACCACGAACTCGTCGACCCACTGACGGGCGAGCCGAAAGGTCTCTTCGCCAACCAGCTTGACGGCGGTGCCGTCCGAGAACAGCCCCACCTCGGCGAGCTCGATGCGCTTGCCGGCGCGCACCGAGCGCGCCATGGCGTCGGAGTCGCGCGTCTGCACGCCGACGATCCGCACCTCGGGGCGCACCGACTTCAGGTAGGCGGCGACACCGGAGATCAGCCCGCCGCCGCCCACGGCGACGAACACGGCGTCGAGCGGCGCCTGGTGCTGCCGCGCGATTTCCATGCCGACCGTGCCCTGGCCGGCGATCACCTCGGGGTCGTCGAACGGGTGCACGAAGGCAAGGCGTTGCTTGCGCTGCAGCGCGAGCGCGTGCTGATAGGCATCGGAGTAGCTGTCGCCGTGCAGCACGACCTCGCCGCCGAGCGCGACGACGGCGTCGACCTTGACGCGCGGCGAGGTGACCGGCATCACCACCACCGCGCGACAGCCGAGGCGCTTGGCGCTCAGCGCAACGCCCTGGGCGTGATTGCCCGCCGATGAGCAGATCACGCCGCGCGCCAGCTGGGCCGCGCTCAGGTGAACCATCTTGTTGTAGGCGCCGCGCAGCTTGAAGCTGAACACGCTTTGCTGGTCTTCGCGCTTGAGCAGCACGTGGTTGCCCAAGCGGCGCGACAACGCCCGCGCGTGGTCCAGTGGCGTTTCGCGCGCGACGTCGTACACGCGAGCCGTCAGGATGCGCTGCAGATAGTCCGCGCGGCTGCCCGCAGGCGGCGTGCGCTGTGTGCGGGCCATGCGATGGGCCTTGTTTGCGGCGCCGCATGATATGCGAGCGCCGAGCGGCTCGATCAGAAAGAAGGCCCGAGACCGTGAGGTCTCGGGCCGAATCCACCAATGGGAGGAGGTGGAGGAGACAACCTTCGCAGCGTCGGAGGTTCAACGTCCCAACGTCGCCATGTGGGCAAGTCTAGCGCGCCCGATGCTGCATCGCAATATGATCGGGTGCCCTCGATCGACGGTGCACCGCCTGGTTGCACGCGCGGCAGGCAGATCAGCAGGAGAGGCACAGATGGAGTGCACCGTGCACTGGGTGCGTGACACCGGGATGGCGTTCGTGGCCGAGACCGGCAGCGGCCACGTGTTGATGATGGACGGCTCGCCCGATGGCGGTGGCCGCAACCTGGCACCGAGGCCCATGGAGATCGTGCTGGCGGGCAGCGGCGGCTGCTCGGCCTACGACGTCGTCAACATCCTGCGGCGTGGCCGGCACGACGTGCGTGGCTGCACGGTGAAGCTGCAGGCAGAACGCGCCACGAGCGACCCCAAGGTCTTCACCCGCATCCACATGCACTTCGTCGTCAGCGGACGCGACCTCGACAGCGATGCGGTGGCGCGTGCCGTGGCGCTCTCGCACGAGAAGTACTGTTCGGCCACTGCCATGCTGGTCAAGACCGCTGAGGTCAGCACCAGCTTCGAGCTGGTGGCAGCCTGAAGCCGAGCGCTCTCTGGCGTCAGACGTAATGGGCCGTGGCGGTCATCACGCGCGCGGCCAGACGCATCGCCATCCGCAGCGGCGCCGGCAGGTCGACGGCGCCGGCATGGCGCGCCGTTTCGGCGTGCTGCGCCTCATCGAGCTTCATCTGCGCGACGATCGCGCGCGAAGGCGCGTCGGCACTCGGCAATCGATCCAGGTGACCGGCCAGGTGCTGCTCCACCTGACGCTCGGTCTCGACCACGAAGCCGAGGCTCCAGCGATCGCCGGCGATCCCGGCCGCGAGGCCGATGCCGAACGCGCCCGCATACCACAGCGGATTGAGCAGACTCGCGCGTGAGCCCAGCTCGGCCAGCCGACGCTCGGTCCACGCGAGGTGGTCCACTTCCTCGGCGGCCGCGCGCTGCATCTGCTGACGCAACTGGGGCGAACGGGCAGCCAGTGATTGCGCCTGGTACAGCGCCTGCGCGCATACCTCGCCGACATGATCCACGCGCAGCAACGCGCCCGACAGCTTGCGCTCGGCGATGGTGAGCTCGCTCTCGGGGGCGGCCGGCCGGGAGCGCGCAGCGTGGGATCCGCCACTGAGCGTGCGCAACGCCTGGTCCGCCGCCGTGATGCATTCGTCAAGGCTCATTGGGTTCAGCTTAGCGGAATCCCTGGGGTGGGTTTTCCTGAGTTCGACCCGGTGGTGCGCAGGGATAGCACCCCGCGAGTGTTTCGCGTTGTTGCCAGACAACATCGCGACGGTGTTTGCGAGCCAAGTCTTTGCATCGGCCTGACCGCTCTGGTGCAATAGCCGCAGCTTCCGCTGAGGAGGTTGGCCTGATTGGCTTTCGCCCACGTCGGCGCGACGGCTGTCCATGGAATCAGGACCTCTCATTCAAACCTAGGAGATCATTGCAATGAAAAAATCTCTGCTCGCCCTCGCAGTGCTCGGCGCCTATGCCGGCGTGGCGTCGGCACAGTCGTCGGTGACGATCTTTGGTGTGGTTGACCTCAGCATCAACCAGATCAAGAACGGCGATGCCAAGACGACGTCGATGCAAAGCAACCAGTTGAACAGCAACCGGTTGGGCTTCCGCGGCTTCGAAGACTTGGGCGGCGGGTTGGGCGCTGGCTTCTGGATTGAAGGCGCGATGAGCAACCAGGATGGCCAGGCTACTGGTCAAACCTGGCAGCGCCGTTCGACCGTGAGCTTGATCAGCCAGACGGCTGGTGAAGTCCGCCTCGGTCGCGACTACACGCCGTCGTTCTGGAACCTGGTGTTCTTCGACGTCTACGGTGCCAACGGCATCGGCAACAGCACGAACCTCGTGCCGCTGGCCAACCCGAATGGCGGTGCCGCGACGGCGGGCACCGGCGTCCGCGCCAACAACACCGTGGGTTACTTCCTGCCGAGCAACCTCGGTGGTGTCTATGGCCAGGCGATGTACGCGCTGGGCCAGGGCAACGACAACAACAAATACTGGGGTGGCCGCATCGGCTTTGCCTCGGGCCCGATCGACGTGGCGTTCGGCTACGGCGATACCACGACGGCTGCGGCAGCGACCGTGGGTCACTTCAAGGTGACGAACTTCGGCGCGTCGTGGAACTTCGGCGTGGCGAAGATCTTCGGCCTCTACAACGAGAACAAGTGGGGCCCGCTGAAGGACAGCATGTGGGAGATCAGCGTCAGCGTGCCGCTGGGCCAGGGCGAGTTCAAGGCCGGCTACGGCAGCGTGGACGGCAAGGGTACTCTGGGCGCGTTCAACTACAACCAGGCCGACGCCACGTTGTGGAGCTTGCAGTACATCTACAACCTGTCGAAGCGGACCGCGCTGTATGGCGGCTACGCCTCGCTCGACAACGATCCGGGTTCGGCCCGTTCGATCCTGCCTGGCACGATCTCCCAGAATCTGGCCGGCAACAAGTCCGACGGCTTCAACATCGGCGTGCGTCACTCGTTCTGACGCGCTGCGAATTGCTGGCTTGCGAGCCGCCCTTCGGGGCGGCTTTTTCATGATGGCCAGGGAGTTGACGGTGGGTTCGCGGCTGCCGGCTGAATGCGCGGCCCGCCGCCGCCTCGTGCTGTCGGCGGCGGCGCTGTGCGCCGGCTGTGCGAGCCGCATCGAGCGGCCCGCCGAACCGCTGTCCGAATGGCGGGCGATGCCGCTGCCGGGCAAGCCGGAAACGGTCTACACGCGCTGCGAGTACGAAGGCCGGCCTGCCTGGCACGCCCAGTCGCATGCCGCGGCCAGCGTCTGGCGTCGTCGGGCGGACATGGCGGTGACGCCGGCGACGCAGGTCGAGTTCTCCTGGTGGGTGGCCAACACGATCGCCGGCGCCGACCTGAGCCGTGCCGAAGTCGCCGATTCGCCGGTGCGCGTGGGCTTCGCGTTCGATGGCGACCTATCGCGGCTGTCGATGCGCAACCGCATGCAGTTCCAATTGGTCGAAGCGCTGACCGGCGAGGCGCCGCCTTTCGCGATGCTGATGTACGTGTGGGACAACCACGCGGCGATCGAGTCGGTGATGCACAGCACGCGCAGCGACCGCCTGCGCAAGGTCGTGCTCGAGTGCGGCGACGCACATGTTCGCCAATGGCGCGACTACCGACGGAACCTGTTCGACGACTTCCAGCGCGCTTTCGGCGAGTCGCCGGGTCGCCTGACGGCGGTGGCGCTGATGACCGACACCGACAACACCCGGGGCACCACCGAGGCCTGGTACGGCGACGTGATCCTGCGCGCCTGACATCGTTCCTGACGGTCCTTGTGCGGCCCCGGCTTCCCCGGATTGCGACCGAGGGCACGTTGCGTCGATGATGCGCCCGCATGCTCGCCTTCGTCCTGCGCCGATTGATCCAAGCCGTGGTGGTGATGCTCGCCGTGGCCTTCATCGCGTTCATGCTGTTTCAGTACGTCGGCGATCCGGTCACCAACCTGCTGGGGCAGGACGCCACCGCCGAGCAGCGCGAGCAGCTGAGGGCCGACCTCGGGCTTGACCAGCCTTTCGTGGTGCAGTTCGCGCGCTTCGTCGGCAATGCGGTGCGCGGCGAATTCGGCCTCAGCTTGCGACAAGGACGCAAGGTGTCGGCACTGGTCGTCGAGCGGTTCCCCGCCACCATCGAGCTTGCCGTATCGGCCGCCGTGATCGCGTTGCTGGTCGGAGTGCCGCTGGGCGTCTACACGGCGTTGCGGCGCGGCACGTTCGGTTCGCAGGTTTGGATGACGCTGTCGTTGGTCGGGGTGTCGCTGCCGACCTTCCTGATCGGCATCTTGCTGATCCTGGTGTTCGCGGTGATCTTCAAGCTGCTGCCGAGTTTCGGCCGTGGCGACGTCGCCAGCATCGGCGGCTGGACCACGGGGCTGCTCACGGTGGATGGCTGGAAGCACCTGGTGCTTCCGGCGGTGACGCTGTCGGTGTTCCAGCTCGCACTCATCATGCGACTGGTGCGCGCCGAGATGCTCGAGGTGCTGCGCACCGATTACATCAAGTTCGCGCGCGCTCGCGGCTTGAGCGACCGCGCCGTCTACTTCGGCCACGCGCTGAAGAACACGCTGGTGCCGGTGATCACGATCACCGGTCTGCAGCTGGGCCAGCTGATCGCGTTCGCGATCATCACCGAGACCGTCTTCCAGTGGCCCGGCATGGGTCTGCTGTTCATCCAGGCCGTGCAGTTCGCCGACGTTCCGGTGATGGCGGCCTACTTGTGCCTGATCGCGCTGATCTTCGTGCTGATCAACCTGGCGGTCGACCTGCTGTACTTCGCGGTCGATCCTCGCCTGCGCATCGAGCGCGCGGCGGCAGGGCACTAGGCCCATGAGCAACGTGCTGGCATCACCCGCGAAGACGAGCCGCTGGGCGCGCTTGCTGGACAGCGACCTGTGGTACAGCTTTCGCCATTCGCCGACCGCGATCGCTGCGTCGCTGATTGCCCTGCTGTGCGTGGTGTGCGCCCTGTTCGCACACTGGATCGCGCCGCACGACCCGTTCGACCTCGCGACGCTGGACCTGCTCGATGCGCGGTTGCCGCCGGCGTGGATCGAGGGCGGCACTGGCAAATACCTGCTCGGCACCGACGATCAGGGGCGCGACATCCTCTCGGCGCTGATGTACGGCTCACGCATCTCGCTGTTCGTCGGCCTGGCATCGGTGGCGCTGTCGATGCTGATCGGGGTCGGCCTCGGCCTGGTGTCGGGCTTCGCCGGTGGCGCGGTCGATGCTTTCATCATGCGGGTGTGCGACGTGATGCTGTCGTTCCCGCCGATCCTCGTGGCGTTGCTGATCGACGGGGTGGGGCGCGCGCTGTTTCCCAATGCCCACGAGGTGCTGGCGTTCTCGGTGCTGGTGATCGCGATCGCGCTGACCGGCTGGGTGCAGTATGCCCGCACGGTCAGGGGCTCGACGATGGTCGAACGCAACAAGGAGTACGTGCAGGCGGCGCGGGTGATCGGCGTCGCGCCGTTGCGTGTGATGTTCCGCCATGTCTTCCCCAACGTGCTCGGGCCGGTGCTGGTGCTGGCGACCATCCAGATCGCGGGCGCGATCATCACCGAGGCCACGCTGAGCTTCCTGGGCGTCGGCGTACCGCCGACCTCGCCCTCGCTCGGAACGTTGATCCGCATCGGCCAGGACTTCCTGTTCTCCGGCGAGTGGTGGATCACGGTCTTCCCGGGCCTGATGCTGGTGCTGATCGCGCTGTCGGTGAACCTGCTGGGCGACTGGCTGCGCGACGCGCTCAATCCGCGTCTGCGCTGATGTTCGACGGGCGCCCTCCCACATGTCCAAGCCGCTGCTGGAAGTGAATCACCTGCGGGTGGAGTTCCCCACTCGTCGCGGCACGCTGGTGGCGCTCGACGACGTGTCGTTCTCGATCGCACCCGGCGAGATCCTCGGCGTGGTCGGCGAATCCGGCGCTGGAAAGTCGTTGACCGGCGCCTCGATCATCGGGCTGCTCGAGCCGCCCGGGCGCATCGCCGCGGGCGAGATCCGCCTCGAGGGCGAGCGCATCGACGATCTACCGCCCGAACGAATGCGCACGATCCGTGGCCGCCGCATCGGTGCGATCTTTCAGGATCCGCTGACCTCGCTGAATCCGCTCTACACCGTCGGTCAGCAGTTGATCGAGACCATCCTAACGCATTTGCCGGTGGTCGCGGCACAGGCGCGTGCCCGAGCGGTCGCGCTGCTCAAG
>DATJYZ010000048.1:0-3939 GCA_035499355.1 Burkholderiaceae bacterium
TTCCCGACGCCGGGACACGTTCGCGCCCTGAGTTGCGAGGCCTTTGTCGACGCTGCGTGGGAGCTGGTTGGCCGCAAGGTCAGCAAGCGGGCCAAGCTCCAGGAGATCTGGGAGATGGCGGCACGCTCGGCAGCGCTGCCACACGAGCCCGACAGCCTTGCGGTGGAGACCTTCCGGCTGACGCTGCGCCAGTTCCAGCAGTTGAGCGAGCTGCGCGCGCAGATCGAGAGCCGAGCGCGGACCGTCCTGGCCGACAACCCCGACTGCGCGCATCTGCAGAGTCTGCCGGGGATCGGTCCGATCATCGCGCTGACGATCCTGGCCGAAGCGGGTGATCTTCGCCGCTTCGGCCATCACCGGCAGTTCCTAAAGTACTGCGGTTTCGATCTCGCGAAGAGCCAGTCCGGCGTGCAGCGCGGGCGCGAACAGCTGTCCAAGCGCGGCAACGCGAGGCTGCGCATGGCGTTCTGGCTCGCCGGCCAGGTCGCCGTGCGTCAGCGCGAGAACTCGTTTCGCCACAAGTACGACCGCTACGTCAGCGCCAATCCGCTCGATGCCGACCTCAAGCGCAAGGCGCTGACAGCGGTGGCGGCCAAGATGGCGCGCGTGGCCTACGCCATCGTCAAGACGAAGCAGCCGTACCGGCAGTTCTTCGAGCAGAGTTTGCCCAGCGGATCGATCCCTCTCTGCAGAGCCGTCGGGGCGTCGGTCTGGCAATGCGACAATCCGTGCCGGTGGTTTGATCCCCCAAGGGCTTGACCCGCTGAGTGGGCGCCTTGAAGGGCGGAGGTAAGCGGCTGGCCGCTCCACCTTGAAGGTGCCCGGTTGGCCGACGACGATGGTGTCCACTTAAGTTCCGAAGTGGACACCTATGCACTCCAAGGGCGCGAAGCGCCGGCGCCACAGCGATGAGCTCAAGGCGAAGGTACTGATCGAATGCGAGAAGCCGGGCGCGTCGGTGGCCGCCGTGTCCCAGGCGCATGGGTTGAACGCGAACCTGGTGCACAAGTGGCGCCGAGAAGGCCGGCCTCGCGCGGCAGCGAACGAGGCAACGCCGGCCGACGACAGGGTCGCAGGCGCGTTCGTGGCGCTGCAGTTGCCGGCACCGCCGACAGCGCAGCCGGCGCCAGACATTCGTATCGAGCTGCGCCGTGGTGCGACGACCATCACCATCGCGTGGCCCGGGCAGGCCGCCGGCCAGTGCGCCGCGTGGCTGCGGGAGTGGCTGCGGTGATCCGCATCGACGCGGTGTGGCTGGCGGTCGAGCCCATCGACATGCGCGCCGGCGCCGATGGATTGCTCGCGCGGGTCGTGCAGGTGTTCGGCGCGGCGAAGTCGCACCATGGATACCTGTTCGCCAACGCGCGCGGCACGCGCATCAAGTTGCTCATGCACGACGGCTTCGGCGTGTGGTGTGCGGCGCGGCGCTTGAACCAGGGGCGCTTCATCTGGCCGCGCGATCGATCCACCGCGCCGGCGACACTGACGCAGGCGCAGTTCAACGCACTGGTGCTCGGCCTGCCGTGGCAGCGCCTGGAGCAGATGGCCGTCATCACGCACGTGTGAGTCACGCTCATCGGGGCAATCGGCAGATGCCCCGATGACGACGCGCATCGTGCGCGGCACCATCGCGTTCCATGCTCGACGTGGACGCGATCGTGGATGCCGACCTGGAGGGTCTGAGCCCCGCGGCCATCACGACGCTGGCGCAACGCATGCTGGGCCGCCTGCGTGAACAGCAGCAGCACCTGCAGCAACGCGATGAGCGCATCGCGCATCAGGCTGGCGAGATCGAGCGCAAGGACGCCGAGCTGCAGTTCAAGACCGCCAAGCTCGAGAAGGTCAACTTCGAGCTGGCGCGGCTGAAGGGCTGGAAGTTCGGCGCCAAGACCGAGGCGATGAGCGCCGAGCAGCGCCGCCTGTTCGAAGAGACGATGGCCGAGGACGAGGCCAGCCTGCAGGCGCTGCTGGAGCAACTGCAAGGCAAGACGCCGCAGGACGCGCCGAGTGACCAACGGCGCCGGCCCAAGCGCCAGGCGCTGCCCGCGCACCTGCGTCGCGTGGAGCACCGCCACGAGCCCGAGGACACGACGTGCCCCACCGCGGGCTGCGGACGGCAGATGGTGCGTGTCGGCGAGGACGTGAGCGAGAAGCTGGACATCGTGCCGGCCGAATTCTTCGTGCACCGGCATGTGCACGGCAAGTGGGCCTGCAAGTGCTGCCAAGTGCTGGTGCAGGAACCGGTGCCGGCGCAGATCATCGATGGCGGTATGCCCGCCTCGGGGCTGCTGGCGCACACGCTGATCAGCCGCTTCGTCGATCACCTGCCGTACTACCGGCAAGAGGCGATCAACGCACGCTCGGGCGTGCACACGCCGCGCTCGACGCTGGCGCAGTGGTGTGGCCGCGCCGGCGCCGCCTTGGAGCCGCTGTACGACGTGCACAAGCGCTTCGTGCTCAGCGACGGCGTGCTGCACGCCGACGAGACGCCGGTGGCGATGCTCGACCCTGGGGCCGGCAAGACCAAGAAGGCCTACGTCTGGGCCTACGCGAGGGGCGCGTTCGCGCCAATGCCTGGCGTCGTGTACGACTTCTGCCTGGGGCGCGGCGCGCAGTACCCGATCCGGTTCCTGGGCCCGCCGCGAGAAGGTGAACCAGGCTGGCGCGGCACGCTCGTACGCGACGAGTACGCCGCGTACGACAGCGTGCTCGACGCGAACAAGCATCCTGGGCGCATCGCCGCAGGTTGCCTGGCGCACGCGAGAAGGAAGTTCGACGAGTTGATCAAGCACAACGCCAGCGTCGTGGCGCCGCAGGCGCTGCGGCACATCGCCGAGATCTACCGCGTGGAGCGCGAACTCGTCGGCATGAGCGCGGCGCAGCGGTTGGCCGCGCGCAAGCAAGCTACCGAGCCGCTGTGGAAGACGCTGCGAACGTGGCTCGAGGTCGAGCGCGGCAAGGTGCCCGACGGCAGCGCCACGGCCAAGGCGCTGGACTACAGCCTCAGGCACTGGACAGCGCTGACGCGCAACCTGCTCGACGGCGATGTGCCGGTGGACAACAACCACCTGGAAAACCAAATACGCCCGTGGGCCATGGGACGCCGAGCATGGTTGTTCACCGGCAGCGAGCTGGCAGGGCAACGCGCGGCGATCGTGATGAGCCTGGTGCAGTCGGCCAAGCTCAACGGACACCACCCGCACGCCTACCTCAGGGACGTGCTCGAACGACTGCCCTCGCACCCAGCAAGCCGGATCGAAGAGTTGCTGCCCCATCGTTGGCAGCAGCCAGCCTAAACCCGGCTACAACGGCACCGCGACTCGTCAAGGGTGGCGCAGCTAGACGCTTACCTTACGGGTGGCGGGAACAATCATCTCCAAGAAGCCCGGCTTGGTGGTGGGTGCCGCGCTCGGTTTGTCGTCGAGAATGATCGGGATCGTCTCGCCTCGGCACGCTGGGAAGCTCGTTATCCCCGTTATCCAATCGCCGGAGTCCCGAAACGGCGTATTCCGCGGAAACAGTCGCGCCTGCACCACTGTCAACACCGGATCACATTTCCCCAATGGAGGTGCGGACGAAATCTTGGACTACCTGGAGGGTAGTTCATGTATTCATACGAGGATCGTCTTCGAGCCGTGCGGCTCTACATCAAGCTAGGCAAACGAGTCGCCGTGACCATTCGTCAACTCGGCTATCCGACGAAGAACGCGCTCAAGAGCTGGCATCGGGAGTATGAGCAGGGCCTTGACTTGCCCGCTAGCTACGTCCGCCCGCCGAAGTACTCGCAGGTGCAGAAGGAACGGGCCGTCGAACACTACCTGGAGCACGGCCGCTGCCTCTCGGCGACGGTCAAGGCACTGGGCTATCCCTCGCGGACCTTGCTTCCTGCTTGGATCCAAGAACTGCATCCGGAGACTCGCACGCGCGTCGTTGGCCGAT
>DATJYZ010000049.1:0-5178 GCA_035499355.1 Burkholderiaceae bacterium
CCGGTGCCCGGATCGTTCCACAGCACGCGCTCGATACGCTTCGCTGCGGCGTCGGTGCCGTCACAGACGATCACCACGCCGGCGTGCTGCGAATAGCCCATGCCGACGCCGCCGCCGTGATGCAGTGACACCCACGTGGCGCCGCCCGCCGTGTTGAGCAGCGCATTGAGGAGCGGCCAGTCGGATACGGCGTCGCTCCCATCGCGCATCGATTCGGTTTCGCGATTGGGCGATGCCACCGAGCCCGCATCGAGATGATCGCGCCCGATCACGATCGGTGCCTTCAACTCGCCGCGCTTGACCATCTCGTTGAACGCAAGCCCCGCGCGGTGGCGTTCACCCAGGCCGATCCAGCAGATGCGCGCCGGCAGGCCCTGGAACGCGATGCGCTCGCCGGCCATGTCGAGCCAGCGGTGCAGGTGCGCGTCGTCGGGGAACAGCTCCTTCATCTTGGCGTCGGTCTTGCGGATGTCCTCCGGGTCGCCCGACAGCGCCACCCAGCGGAACGGCCCTTTGCCGCGGCAGAACAGCGGCCGGATGTACGCCGGCACGAAGCCCGGGAAGTCGAATGCGTTCTTGACGCCGACGTCGAACGCCACCTGCCGGATGTTGTTGCCGTAGTCGACCGTCGGGATGCCCATCGACTGGAACTCGAGCATCGCGCGCACGTGCGTCGCGCAGCCCTGCGCAGCGGCGTCGCGCAGCTGCGCGTGCAGCGACGCGTCGGCCTGCGCGCGCTTCCAGCGCTCGACGCCCCAGCCGGGCGGCAGGTAGCCGTTGACGAGGTCGTGCGCCGAGGTCTGGTCGGTCACCAGGTCGGGCTTGATGCCGCCGGCCCTGGCGCGCTTGACCAGTTCGGGCAGCACCTCGGCGGCATTGCCGAGCAGGCCGATCGAGATCGCCTTGCCTTCGTTGGTGTAGCGCGCGATGCGCGCCAGCGCATCGTCGAGGCCCGTGGCTTGCTCGTCGAGGTACTTCGAGCGCAGCCGGAAGTCGATGCGCGACTGCTGGCATTCGATGTTGAGCGAGCAGGCGCCGGCGAAGGTGGCGGCCAGCGGCTGCGCGCCGCCCATGCCACCCAAGCCCGCGGTGAGGATCCAGCGGCCCTTCAGCGAGCCGCCGTAGTGCTGGTGCGCGGCCTCGGCGAACGTCTCGTAGGTGCCCTGCACGATGCCCTGGCTGCCGATGTAGATCCACGAGCCGGCGGTCATCTGGCCGTACATCATCAGGCCCTTGCGATCGAGCTCGTGGAAGTGTTCCCAGGTGCCCCACTTCGGGACGAGATTCGAATTGGCGATCAGCACACGGGGCGCGTCGACATGGGTGCGGAACACGCCGACCGGCTTGCCCGATTGCACCAGCAGCGACTCGTCTTCCTTCAGCTCGCGCAGCGAGCGCAGGATCTGCTCGAAGCAGTCCCAGTTGCGCGCCGCCTTGCCGATGCCCCCGTAGACCACCAGCGCGTCCGGGTTCTCGGCGACCGCCGGGTCGAGGTTGTTCTGGATCATGCGGTAGGCGGCTTCGATCAGCCAGTTCCTGCAGCTGAGTTGACTGCCGATGGGCGCCTTCACGGGGCGCGGCTGGGCCAGGTGGCGTTGGCTCGAGAGGTCGGTCATTCGATGGGGCTCCTTGGGAACGCGCAAGGCGCACTGCGCTTTTGCGGGTTGCACTCTACTTGTCTAGACAAGTCTATGCAAGTACCATCGCACCATGGTTTCCCCCGAAGCGGCCGCCGCGCCGCGGTCGAGCGCCGCGGTCGCGCCGTATGCCCGCGTCAAGCTGCACCTGAAGGACGGCCTGGCCGCCGGCCGCTGGCCGCCCGGGGCGCTGATGCCGTCGGAGGCCGAGCTGGTGGCGGAGTTCGGTGTCAGCCGCATGACGGTGAACCGAGCGCTGCGCGAGTTGCAGGCCGAAGGGCTGGTCGAGCGCTCGCAGGGCGTGGGCACCTTCGCCGCCCCGCTGCACCGCGTGTCGTCGACGCTGACGATCCGCGACCTGCACGAGGAGATCGAGGCACGCGGCCACCACCACCACGCCACCGTGCACCTGCAGCGCGCCGAGCGCGCGCCGGTCGCGCTCGCCGCGCAGCTCGGCGTGCCGCCGGGCGGTCGTGTCTACCACACGCTGATCGTGCACCACGAGAACCACGTGCCGCTGCAGTGCGAGGACCGCTACGTCAACCCGGCGTGTGCGCCCGACTACCTCGACGTCGACTTCACGCAGACCACGCCGACGCGCCACCTGTTCGAGGCCACCGCGCTGTGGCGCGCGCAGTACTCGATCGAGGCGGCGCGCCCCACCGCGCAGGAAGCGCGGCTGCTGGCGATCTCGCCGTCCGACCCGTGCCTGATCGTCGTGCGGCGCACCTTCACGCGCAGTGCACCGATCACGATCGCGCGCCTGGTGCATCCGGGCAGCCGTTACCAGCTCGAGGGGCAGTTCGCGCCATGAGCGCCGCCGGCGTTCAAGTCGTCGAGCTCGACCGGGTCGCGCCGATGCCGTGGAAGAACGGCGGTGGCACGACGCGCGATCTCCTCGTGTGGCCACCCGATTCGGCGCACTGGCAGGTGCGCATCAGCGTGGCGGCCATCGAGCGCGACGGGCCGTTCTCCGACTTCGGTGGCATCGACCGCTGGTTCGCCGTGCTCGACGGCGTCGGCGTTGCGCTGCAGTTCGGCGGCGAGCGTCACGAGGTGCGCCGCGGCGCCCCGCCGCTGCGCTTCGACGGCGCGCTGGCGCCGATGTGCTGGCTGCTCGATGGCGCGACCAGCGACTTGAACCTGATGGTGCGGCGCGACGCCGGTGCCGGCGCGATGCACGACGCCATGCCGGGCCGGGAATGGACCTCGAGCGCGCCGTGGCGCGCACTGGTGACCGGCGACGCCGTGCACCTGATGGTCGACGACCAACTCGCCGCGGGCACGCGCGGTGCCGGCCTGCTGTGGAGCGCCCAGGCCGGCGGCCAGCGCTGGCGCGTGCGGACGCAACACGCCAGCAGCGCGCGCGGCTGGTGGATCGAGTACCGTCCACGCTCTGGAGCGGCACGATGAAGACCTTGTGGCGCCGAGCACGCCTGGCGACGATGGCCGGCCCGACACCGTGGGGCTGGATCGAGCGCGGCGCGCTGCTGACCGAGGGCGACCGCCTGCGCTGGATCGGCCCGGAGACCGAGTTGCCACGCGCACTGCTGCGCGACATCGACGCCGAGCACGACCTCGCCGGCGCGCTGGTCACGCCCGGGCTGATCGATTGCCACACCCACCTCGTCTATGGCGGCCATCGCGCGCGCGAATTCGAGCAGCGCCTGCAGGGCGCCAGCTACGAGGAGATCGCGCGCGCCGGCGGCGGCATCCGCTCGACGGTCGCCGCCACGCGCGCCGCCAGCGACGACGTGCTGATCGAGTCGGCGCGTGCACGCGCGCTGACGCTGATGAGCGAAGGCGTGACCACGATCGAGATCAAGTCGGGCTACGGCCTCACCCTCGACCACGAGGCGCGCTGCCTGCGCGCCGCGCGGCAGCTCGGGCGTGAGTTGCCGTTGACGGTGCGCACCACCAGCCTGGCCGCGCACGCGCTGCCGCCGGAGTTCGACGGCCGCGCCGACGACTACATCGACGCCGTCGTGCAATGGCTGCCTCGCTGGCATGCCGAGGGCTTGGTCGACGCCGTCGACGCGTTCTGCGAGCGCATCGGCTTCAGCCGCGAGCAGACCGCCCGCGTGTTCGACGCCGCGCGCGACCTGAAGCTGCCGGTCAAGCTGCATGCCGAGCAGTTGAGCAACATGGACGGTGCCGCGCTTGCGGCGGGGTACGGCGCGCTGTCGTGCGATCACCTCGAGCACCTGAGCGAGGCCGGCGTGCTGGCGATGGCCGACTCGGGCACGGTGGCGGTGTTGCTGCCGGGCGCCTTCTATTTCCTGCGCGAGACCAGGCTGCCGCCGGTCACTGCGTTGCGCGCGGCCGGCGTGCCGCTGGCGATCGCCAGCGATCACAACCCCGGCTCGTCGCCGGCGCTGTCGTTGCTGCTGATGCTGCACATGGCCTGCACGCTGTTCCGCCTGACGCCGGAAGAGGCGCTGCGCGGTGTCACCGTTCACGCCGCGCGTGCGCTCGGCCTCGCGCAGTCGCACGGCGCGCTCGAAGCCGGCAGGCAAGCCGACTTCGCGGTGTGGGACATCGATCATCCCAACGAGCTGGCCTACTGGTTCGGGCGCAACCCGTGCCGGCGCGTGGTGCAGGCCGGGGTCGAGCGATGATGACGACCATCACGCACGACGTCTTCACGCTGCACAAGGGCACGCAGCCGCTGCTGGTGAGCGTGCCGCACGTCGGCACGGCGCTGCCCGACGACCAGCGCGATCGCTACGTCGAGCGCGCCTTCGGCTTCGAGGATACCGACTGGCACCTGGGCGTGCTGTTCGACTTCGTGCGCGGCCTGGGTGCGTCGCTGATCGTGCCGCGCTACAGCCGCTACCTGATCGACCTCAACCGGCCGCGCGAGAACGCGCCGATGTACCCCGGCGTCAACAACACCGAGCTTTGCCCGACGCGGTTCTTCAGCGGCGACGCGCTGTACCGCGACGGCGGCGCACCCGACGAGGCCGAGATCGCGCGCCGCGTCCGCGGCTATTGGCAGCCTTACCACGACGCGCTGCGCACCGAACTCGAACGGCTGCACGCCACGCACGGCCGCGTGGTCCTGTTCGACGGGCACAGCATCAAGTCGGAGTTGCCGTGGCTGTTCGACGGCAAGCTGCCCGACCTCAACCTCGGCACCGCCGCCGGCGCCAGCTGCGCGCCGAGCCTGCGCGCGGCGCTGTCGCGCGTGCTGGCGGCGCAGGCGCAGTTCACCCATGTCGTCGACGGTCGCTTCAAGGGCGGCCACATCACGCGTCACTACGGCAACCCGTCGGCCGGCGTGCACACGGTGCAGCTCGAAATGTGCTGGAGCTGCTACATGGCCGAGCGCGCGCCGTACGAGATCGACGCCCAGCGCAGCGCGAGGCTGCTGCCCATCCTGCATGCACTCGTCCACACGATGCTGCGCTGGACGCCGACATGACCCACCCGCCGCGCCCGGCCCGATGACGACAACCCTGTGGGCGCCCCAAGCGTGGTCGCAAGGCCGCTGGCGCGAAGCGGTGCTGCTCGAGGTGGCTGCCGACGGCACCTGGCTGCG
>DATJYZ010000050.1:0-11489 GCA_035499355.1 Burkholderiaceae bacterium
ACACCAACGGCGTGAGCCTGCTGACCGACAAGTCCGATCACCGCGCGGTGGCCACCTGGGAGTCGGCCTTGCAGGAGCTGGTGGACCGCGGCCTGCTCGGCGCACGCGGCGATCGCGGCGAGGTCTACGAGATCACCAAGAGGGGCTACGACGCCGCGGCGTCGCAGTCGCGCGCCGGGCAGCCCTAGGCCCCGGCCCACCACGTCGCCACGCGGGCGTCGCGCCGCGCGAGATCTGCTACCTTTCCGAGTGCCCGCCTGTGCACGGGCGGCGCGCCGGAGAGTCCCGGTTCCGAGGAGACGATGGAGACAGCCCTCACCCCGCTCGAGTTCATGCGCCGCGCGCGCAAGCTCCACGGCGGGCGCGAAGCCGTGGTCGACCGTGGCCAGCGCTGGACGTACGCGCAGTTCGGTGCCCGCTGCGACCGCTGGTCCGCGGCGCTGGCCCGGCTCGGCGTGCGGCAGGGCGACCGCGTCGGCACGATCGCGCCCAACACCCACCAGCACCTGGAGCAGTTCTACGCGGTGCCGCAGTTGGGCGCCGTGCTGGTGCCGATGAACTACCGGCTCACGGCGGAAGACTTCGTCTACCTCGCCAACCACAGCGGATCGAAGGTGCTGTGCGTGCACGCGGACTACCTCGACCTGGTCGACACCGTGCGCACGAAGATGGCGACGGTGGAGCATTTCGTGGCCCTCGAGGGCCGCAAGCCCGGCTGGCTCGACTACGAGGCCCTGCTCGACGCGGCACCGGCCGAGTGCCCGCAGGTGGCCATCGCCGAAGGCGACCTGCTCACGATCAACTACACCAGCGGCACGACTTCCAAGCCCAAGGGCGTGATGATCACCCACCGCAACGCGTGGGCCAACTCCGTGGGCGTCCTGGTGCACTGGCACATGACGCCGGCCGATCGGTACGTTTGGACGCTGCCGATGTTCCACGCCAACGGCTGGACGTTCACCTGGACGGTGACTGCGGTGGGTGCGACCCACCTCTGCCTGCCGCGGGTGGAGCCGGCGCTGATCTACGAGCTCATCGGCCAGGAGAAGGCCACCCATCTGTGCGCGGCGCCGACGGTGCTGATCGCGATCGCCAACGGCCCCGAAGCGCTGCGCAAGCAGGTGCGCAAGGGCGTCAGGCTGTTCACGGCCGGCGCACCGCCCGCGGCGGCGACCATCGAGCGCGTGGAAGGCGAGCTCGGCTGGGAGATCACCCACGTCTACGGCCTCACCGAGACCGCGCCGTTCATCTCGATCTGCGAGCCGCTGCCCGAGCACGAGGCGCTGCCGCTGGGTGAACGCGCCGCGATCAAGGCCCGCCAGGGCGTGGAGCTCATCACCTCGGGTGAGCTGGCGGTGGTGGACGAGCAGATGAACCCCGTGCCGTGGGACGGCGAGACGCTGGGCGAAATCGTGGCGCGCGGCAACGTGATCATGAAGGGCTACTACAACGACCCCGAGGCCACGGCCAAGGCATTCGCCGGCGGCTGGTTCCACTCGGGGGATGCGGCGGTGGTCTTCCCCGGCGGCTACGTGCAGATCCGCGATCGCTTCAAGGACGTGATCATCTCCGGCGGCGAGAACATCTCGTCGGTGGAGGTCGAGGGCGTGCTGCTGCGGCATCCGGCGGTGCTGGAGGTCGGCGTGGTCGGCATGCCGCACGAGAAGTGGGGCGAATCGCCGCACGCCTTCGTCGTGCTGCAGCAGGGCAAGACTGCCACCGCCGACGAGCTGCGCGCCTATGCGCGCGAGCACCTGGCCCACTTCAAGGTGCCCACGGCGTTCCACTTCGTGAAGGAACTGCCGAAGACCGCGACGGGCAAGATCCAGAAGTACGTGCTGCGGCAGGGCAAGGCGGGCATCGCAGCGCAGTGAGGGCCCTGTTCGCCCGCGAGGGCCGACGCCTGGCCCTTGCATCGATGGAGGAGTGAATGCACAAGAAGATCGACCGCATCGGCGGTCTGCTGGTCGATGGCTTCCACTACCTGGCGCTGTTCGCCATCGGCGGCACCATCGTCTGGTCGGCCACGTTCGCGTTCATCGACATGACCGGCAGGGGTCACGCGTCGATCGAGGACATTCTGCTGCTGTTCATCTACCTCGAGCTCGGCGCGATGGTGGGCATCTATTTCAAGACCAACCACATGCCGGTGCGCTTCCTGATCTACGTGGGCATCACGGCGCTGACGCGCCTGCTGGTGGGCGACATCGCCGCGCACCATCGGCTCGAATGGGGGCTGCTGGTGGTGCCGGGCGCGATCCTGCTGCTCGCGCTGGCCAATCTGGTGGTGCGCTACAGCTCAGCGCGCTTTCCGTCGGCGAGCACCGAAAGCCCATGAACTCCCGCGTGAGGCCCGGCGCCCGATCACGCTCCACCTTCCGCACGCCGTGGCCGCAGATCCCGCTTCAGTCGACGCCTTGATCGTCGGCGCCGGCCACAACGGCCTGGTCTGCGCCTGCTACCTGGCGGCGGCGGGTTTGCGCGTGCGCATGCTGGAGAAGCGCCCGGTCGTCGGCGGCGCCGCGGTCACCGAGGAGTTCGTCCCCGGCTTCCGCAATTCGACCGCGAGCTACACGGTCAGCCTGCTGAACCCGAAAGTGATCCGCGACCTGCGCCTCGCCGAACGCGGGCTCGTCATCAGGGAGCGCCCGTTCTCGAACTTCGTGCCGCTGGCCGATGGCCGCTACCTGCAGTTCGGCGGCGACGGCGACGCCACGCGGCGCGAAGTCGCCAAGTTCTCGGCGCGCGATGCCGAGGCGCTCGACGCGTACTACGCGCGCCTCGATCGCCTCGCCGAGCAACTGAAGAAATGGGTGCTGCGCGCGCCGCCGAACCTCGGCGGCCCGCTGGTGGTGCAAGGCCTGCGCGATGCCGCGGCCGCAGCGCGCCTGCTGCTCGACTTCGGCGCGTTGCCGGCCGGCGGCAAGCGCGACCTGATCGACGTGTTCACCAAGAGCGCCGGGCACTGGCTCGACGCCACGTTCGAATCCGAGCCGCTGAAGGCGGTGCTCGGCTGGGACTCGGTGGTCGGCAACTACGCCAGTCCGTACGCGGCCGGCTCGGCCTACGTGCTGCTGCACCATTGCTTCGGCGAGGTCAACGGCAAGGCAGGCCGGTGGGGGCATGCGCTCGGCGGCATGGGGCGCATCACCGAGCTGATGGCCGACGAAGCGCGCGCGCGCGGCGTGCAGATCGACGTCGGGCACGGCGTGCAGCGCGTGCTGGTCGAGCACGGCGCGGCGGTGGGCGTGCTCACCGACCGCGGCGAGGAGATCCGCGCGCGCGCCGTGGTCTCCAACGTGCACCCGCAGCTGCTGTACCAGCGCCTGATCGACGCCAGCGCCCTGCCGGCGGAGTTCCGCGAGGCGATCGGCCGCTATCGCAGCGGCTCGGGCTCGTTGCGCATCAACGTCGCGTTGTCGGCGCTGCCCGACTTCGCGTGCGCGCCAGGCACCACACCGATGCCGCACCACGCGAGCGGCATCGTCTTCGCCCAGTCGCTCGCGTACATGGACCGCGCGTGGCTCGATGCGCAGGCGCAGGGCTTCTCCGCCCAGCCGATCGTGGAGATGATGATCCCGAGCGTGGTGGACGACTCGCTCGCGCCCCAGGGCGCCCACGTGGCCAGCCTGTTCTGCCAGCAGTTCAAGCCCGAGGCCGACTGGGATCGGCTGAAAGAGCCTGCCGTGCAGGCGGTGTTCGACGTGGTGCAGTCGCACTGCCCGAACTTCCGTGCGTCGCTGCTCGGCTACCGCGCGCTGACGCCGCTGGACCTGGAGCGCGAGTTCGGCCTCGTCGGTGGCGACATCTTCCACGGACAGCTGTCGCTCGACCAGCTGTTCTCGCTGCGGCCGCTGCTCGGCTATGCGCGCTACCGCGGGCCGTTGCGCGGGCTGTATCACTGCGGATCGGGCGCGCACCCCGGCGGCGGCGTCACCGGGGCGCCCGGCCACAACGCGGCAGCGGAGATCAGGCGCGATCTGGCGTGAAGCGCTGCCGGAACGCTGGTGGCCATGGGGCGCTGTTTCGCCCGACCAATTCGATGCACACCGCCGACCGCGCGTTCTCACGAACGAATCTGCCGGCGTTCAATAGTGAACGCCAAGCCTCTTGGACCGGGCCGCCAGCAATGATTCAATGGTCCGCGATCAGGAGGAGCGCATTGGACCACCCGCGTTGCCGCCGCACAGGTGCAAACGGTTTGCTGGCAGTGTCGTGCCTGCGCTCGGTGTTGGCGTGCGTCGTCGCCGTGCTGTCGCTCGCCCCCCTGCTGCCCGCTGTAGCGCAGCCTGCGGCGACGAAGGTTCATCGGATCGGTTTCCTCGGGCTCACGCCCGGCGAGGAGGCCGTGATGAAGCCGTTTCTGGAGCGGCTTCGTGAGTTGGGGTATGTCGACGGCGCGAATATGAGCTTTGAATCGCGGTCCGCACAAGGGCGACCGGAGCGCCTGCCCCAGTTGGCTGCAGAGTTGGTGCATGCGCGGCCCGACGTCCTGGTGACGGGGGCCGGCACACTCACCGCGCTAGCAGCGAAGGCGGCCACGCCGAGCATTCCGATCGTGATGATCGCAGTCGGAGATCCGGTGGGCACGGGCCTGGTCGCCAGCCTGCGCCGGCCGGGCGGCAACGTCACCGGCATGAGCGGCGTGGTGGAGATCGGAGGCAAGCAGCTGCAACTCCTGCAGGAGCTCGCGCCCGGCAAGCCAGCGATCGCGGTGCTGATGAACCCCGACACGCCGTACACACGGCTCGCGCTCAAGGAGATCCACTCGGCAGCGGAGGCGACCCGCACCCGCATCCATGTTCTCGAGGCCAGAACGGCGGAACAGATACCGTACCAGTTCGATGCTGCAGCCGCGGCTGGCGCAGGCGGTTTGATCGTGATTGCGGATCCGCTGATGTTCAGCCAACGCCGTCAGCTCTCCGAGCTGTCCGCCAAAGCGCGGCTTCCGGCGATCTACTCGTCAAGGGACTTCGCAGAGGAAGGCGGCCTGATCTCCTACGGCCCCAGTCGGCGCCAGATCTTGCGGCGAGCGGCCGAGTACGTCGACCGCATCCTCAAGGGCACCAAGCCGGCCGACCTCCCTGTCGAGCAGCCAACCACGTTCGAGCTCGTGATCAACCAGAGAGCAGCCAATGCGCTCGGTCTCGTGATCCCGCGCTCGGTGCTGTTGTCGGCCGACGAAGTCATTCAGTGATGAACATGGACCGATTCACCGGCGGTCGGCGTTCTCACGCCGAGCAGGCTCACGCAGCGGTCATCTGATACCCCGGGGTGGAGCGCGACAGCGCCTCCTCCTCGGGCGTCATGTCGGTCGCCACGCCCTCGAACAGCGGCGTCGACAGGTAGCGCTCGCCGGTGTCGGGGAGCATGCAGCAAATGACCGAACCCTTGGGTGCGCGCTCCGCAACCTGAACGGCAGCCGCGAGCGACGCCCCACCGGAGATGCCGGTGAAGATGCCCTCCTCCGCGGCCAGGCGCCGCGACCACGCGATGGCATCGGGGCCGGCGATCGGGATCAGCTCGTCGTAGTAGCGCTTGTCGATCGACTCCTGCAGCACGTAGGGAATGAAGTCCGGCGTCCAGCCCTGGATCGGGTGCGGCGTGAACGCCGAGTGGCTCACGGCAGGCGACTGGTCGGGCCCGCGCTCCTGCGCGACGCCGCTGCCGAGCAGTTGGGCGATCGAAGGTTCGCTGAGGATGATCTTGGTCTTCGGGCGCTCCTTGCGCAGCACACGCCCGACGCCGGTGAGCGTGCCACCGGTGCCGTAGCCGGTGACCCAGTAGTCGAGCTTGTCGCCCTTGAAATCGGCGAGCAGCTCGCGCGCCGTGGTGTTCTCGTGGATCTTGGCGTTGGCCGGCGTCTCGAACTGCCGCGCGTAGAACCATCCGTTGGCCTCGGCGAGCTCCTGGGCCTTGCGGTACATGCCCATGCCCTTGGCTGCGCGCGGCGTCAACACCACCTTCGCGCCGAGAAAGCGCATCAGCCGCCGGCGCTCGATCGAAAACGAATCGGCCATCGTGACCACCAGCGGATAGCCCTTGGCGGCACACACCATCGCCAGCCCGATGCCGGTGTTGCCGCTGGTCGCTTCGACCACCGTCTGCCCCGGCTTGAGCGCGCCGCTGCGCTCGGCCTCTTCGATGATGCTGATGGCGAGGCGGTCCTTGACCGACGAGGCCGGGTTGAAGAACTCGGCCTTCACGTACAGCCGCACGTGCTTCGGTGCCACGCGGTTGACGCGGATGCACGGTGTGTCGCCGATGGTGTCGACCACGCTGTCGTAGAGACGTCCGCGACCGTCGGTCGTGCGTGAGGCTTGCGAGGTCATGGCGAGGCTCCTGCCTTTGGTGAAGTGAAGGATCGGTGCAGCGTACCGGGCGGCCGGTCGTTGTCAACCGATGTACCCTCGCGCGGCGCGCCGCGCTGCCGATGATGCGCTCGCGCGATGCACGAGGAGACGCCGATGGCCACCATCTACCCTGACACGCTGCTTTCCAAGGCGATGTCGCACGCGCTGGCGTACCGCCGCGCGCTGGCCCAGGATCAACGGCCGCCGTCGGCGGACTACCACGCGATGCTCGAGCGCTTCGCCGAGGCCATGCCCGATGAGGGCACCGACGCCGCCGAGGTGATCGACGCCCTCGCCGCGCAGGCTGAACCGGGGCTGATGCCCATGGTCGGGTCGCGCTTCTTCGGCTGGGTGATCGGCGCTTCGCACCTCGCCGGCGTGGCCGCGGACTGGCTGGTCTCGGCCTGGGGCCAGAACACCGGATACCACACACCGACACCGGCCACCGCGGCGATCGAGGCCGTGGCCGAACGCTGGCTGCTCGAGGTGCTCGACCTGCCGGCGGGCAGCTCCATCGGCTTCTCCACCGGCGCCACGGTGGCCAACGCCATCGGCCTCGCCGCGGCGCGCACCGGCGTGCTGCTCCAGGCCGGCTGGGACCCCGACGCCGACGGCCTCTTCGGCGCGCCGCCGGTGCAGGTGCTGATCGGCGCCGATGCGCACTCGTCGGTGTTCTCGTCGCTGCAGCTCATCGGCTTCGGCCATCGGCGGGTGACGACGGTGGACACCGACGACCAGGGCCGCATGCAGCCGCAGGCGCTGGCGCGCATGCTGGGCGACAAGCCGGGGCCGAAAATCGTCATCGCGCAAGCGGGGCAGATCAACACCGGCGCGTTCGATCCGTTCACCGAGATCGTGGCGCTCGCCAAGGCCGCCGGCGCCTGGGTGCACGTCGATGGCGCATTCGGCCTGTGGGCCCGTGCGGTGCCGGGCCTGCGCCACCTGACCTCCGGCATCGAAGGCGCGGACTCGTGGGTGACCGACGGGCACAAGTGGCTGCAGGTGCCCTACGACTGCGGCTTCGCCATCGTCAGGGACCGCGCGATCCACGAACGCGCGATGACGCAGTGGTCGAGCTACCTGCCCGCCATCGGCGCGGGCGACCGTGTGCCCTCGGCGCTGGTGCCCGAACTCTCGCGCCGCGCCCGCGGCGTGCCGGTGTACGCGCTGCTCAAGACGCTGGGCCGCCGCGGCGTGGCCGAGCTGGTGGAGCGCCACTGCGCGCTGGCGCGGCAGTTTGCGCAGTTGCTGGCCGGCGAGCCCGGGGTGCGGGTGCTGAACACCGTGGTGCTGAACCAGGTGATCGTGACCTTCGGCGACGGCGACGCCGCCGCGCGCCGCGCGGCCACCGAGGCCGTGATCGCGCGCGTGCAGAAAGACGGTGTCTGCTTTGCCGCCGGCGCGCAGTGGCGCAACGACTGGGTGATGCGCCTGTCGGTCACCTCCGGCGCGACGACGGCGCGCGACATCAAGATCTCGGCCGCGGCCATCGTGGCGGCCTGGCGGGCCGAGCGCCACGGCAGATCGCACCCGTAGTGCTGCGCCTCGGCCGCGTCGCGGCCCCTGACCCGCAGGGGCCGCGCAGATGGCGCCGATCAGTCGCGGTGCGGGCTATCGGGCCCGTGCCGGCGGTAGAACGCCAGCGCATTCTTGAACATCACTTTGTCGCGCACGGCCGTGCCGAACGGGGCGAGGTACTCCTCGGCGATGGCGATCTGCGCCTCGAACGTGCCGTGCAGCGTGATCACCGGCCAGTTGCTGCCCCAGATCAGGCGATCCGAGCCGAACGCGGTCAGTAGCACGTCGAAGTGGGCTTTGTAGGAGGCCAGGTCCGTCGGCGTCGGAAAGAGGACGTCGCCGGGGGCGTACATGTCGTAAAACGACGACCACTTCATGTACAGGTTCGGGCATACATCGGCGAGACGGCGGACCTCCAGCTCCCACGTCGGGTCGACTGGCGGCGGTCCCTTCGCACCACCCAGGTGATCGATGATGATGCGCAGGTCGGGCACCGCGGTGCACAGCGCCTGCACCTGAGCCTTCGGGTTCTTGTCGCCGCGACTGATGATGTCGAGCGTCATGCCACGCCTTGCCAAGTCGCGCAGGCTGTCCAGCTGCGCCGGGCTGAGCGTGATGCCTTCGGCCGGCCCGGTGAGGTAGCCGCGGATGCCCACGAAGCGCGGGTCGTGCGTGAAACGCGCCAGGTCGTGCGCGAAGGTCGGTGCGCCGATCTCGAGGTTGCCGACAAAGAACGAGTAGAACCGGTCGCCCCGGACGAGGTCGAGGATCCACTGGTTGTCTTCGACGATGCCGCTGGCTTCCACGATTCCCGCCGTCACAACACCGTTGGCGCGGGCCATGGCGGTGTAGTCGCGCGGCAGGAAGTCGCGGAAGATCGGCCCGTTGTCAGGCGTGGGCCACGGCACCCCGCCCGGCCGTGTGACTTGAAAGAAATGAATATGGGTCTCGACGATCGGCCGCCTGCCGGGAGGGGCACTGCGCTCGGCGTGCTCGACCGCCGCGCGCAGTGCACGTTCTTCGCCATCGTCATGCGCGCGTGCCATGGGTGCCCAGGTCATGCTCAGCAATGCCGCCACCACCGCGGCCCAGCCCACAAATCCCTTCCTCACTATGCCCGTCATTTGCGTCTCCTCGTCGGGTTGATCAGGGTGCTTGCTCGCGCACGGTCCGGCAGCGACATCGACGGCACGGTGCGCCTGGTTCCATGTGGCCTGACCACATTGGTCAGGCCAATATAGGCGACACCGCATTTGGCCTGACCAGTAAAAACCCTCTCGCCGCCACTAGAGGCCGTAGGCACGAAGCGCCCCGACAAGCCGCCGTACGAATCAGATATGCTCAGGGCACTTCCGAAGATTGGCCTGACCACTTGTCGACCCCAGCCAAACCGCCGACGCCCAAAGCGAGCGACTCGCGCCGGCTCTACCAGCAGGTGGCCGAACAGATCCGCTCGGTCATCGAGGCGTCGCGCTTCACGCCGGGCACCCGCCTGCCGCCCGAGCGCGAGCTGGCGCTGCAGCTCGGCGTATCCCGACCGTCACTGCGCGAGGCACTGATTGCGCTGGAGATCGAGGGCATGGTCGAGACGCGCATGGGCTCGGGCGTCTATGTCTGTGCGCCGCCTTCCACGCCGGCAGCGCTCGACTCGCCGATGCTGGGCGAGAGCCCGTCAGAGCTGATGCAGGCGCGCTCGGTGCTCGAGAGCGCCGTCATCACGCTGGCGGCTGCGCGCGTGACGCGACAGGGTCTCGAGCGCGTCAAGACCTGCCTCGAAGCGATGCGCAACGACATCCGGCGCGGCAACGCGCCGCTCGATGCGGACCGCCGCTTCCACGTGGCGATCGCGGAGCTGACCGGCAACACGCTGCTGGTGCGCCTGGTGGGCGAATTGTTCGATGCCCGCCACGGCGCGGTCACCTCGCGCATGAGCCGCCGCGCCGAGAATGCGCGCTCGTGGCAGACGGCATTCGAGGAGCACGAGGCGATCGTGCGCGCCCTCGAACTGCGTGATCCGCAGGAGGCCGCCGCGGCCATGTGCGGCCACCTCAGGGCATCGCGTGAACGCTGGATCGAGCAGTCCGGCAGCGCGCCGGATTCGCTGGCCTGAACGGCGAGCGCTGACTTGCCGCGAAGTCGCGATCGCGTGGCAAAGCCCCATCGTGCATCCCTATAGCGGCCAGTGGGCGACAGTTCGTGGAGTCTGGCTCGGCTACTGCACGAGCTGCGGCAACTGACGATACCTGCACAGCGAAGTGCGTTGTCGCCGTGCCGCCGTTGCCCGACGGACGGCAACGGATGCTCTGAGCGTGGACAACGGCAGGCCAACGTCCGCCGTGGTGCCCTTACAGTCCTGGGCAGATGATCGACACGCTTTCCGCCGTCACGCGCGAACGACTGCGGCGCTTCATGCGCGTCATGCGCATGGCCGCGGTCATCGGTGCGGGCGTCGGTGCGGTCTACGGCGTCGCGATTGCCGGGCCAGGCGCTCGCGCGCTGCTCGTTTCCCTGCTGATCTCCCTACCGATTGGTGTGATCGACGCCCTGCTCACGGCGTCGTGCATCGCCGGCATCGAGATGTTCCTGCTGCCTCGCGCTTCGATGCGATGGCTCGACGCGCTGCCGTTCGCCGCGGTGTTCATCCTGAAGACGCTTGTCTACGGCGCGATCGCAGGCGCGGTCCTCAGTGGCCAGCCGGGAGAGCGATTGTTGGGCGTCGTCAGCGTCTACAACGCGCGCACCGGGCTGATTGCGGTGTCCCTCTCGCTCGTACCCGTTGCCGTCATGGTGATGATGTTTCAGGCCGCGGGCCTCGTCGGCTATCGCACGTTCATGGCTCTTCTGCTTGGAAAGTATCGCCGGCCCTACGCCGAGCGACGCTTCTTCCTCTTCGTCGACGTGGTGGGCTCGACCGGGATCGCCGAGCGGCTCGGGGCGCTGGAGGCGCATCGCTTTCTGGGCGCGGTGTTCTCGGCAGTCGCCGAACCGATCGAGCTCTGCCGCGGCGAGATCTATCAGTACGTGGGTGACGAGATCGTCGTCACCTGGGTCGAGGCTGACGGCGTTGCCGATGCGCGAGCGTTGCGCTGCTTCTTCGCGATGGGCGCGGCGCTCGCCGCGGACGCGAACCGGTTCGTCCAACGCTTTGGCGTGCAACCGAAGCTGCGTGCGGCCCTGCATCTGGGTGAGGTCATCACCGGCGAGGTCGGCCAGGTGCGGCGTGCGATCGTCTTCCATGGCGACGTCATGAACACGACCGGACGCCTCGAGCAGGCGACCCGCGAAGTCGGATGCCTCTTCATCGCATCGGCGGAAGCGCTCGCCCTCCTGGATCCGCTGCCCGACATCCGTACCCGCGACCTTGGCTCACTGGCGCTGCGCGGACGGGTCGAGCCCATCCATGCGTTCTGTGTCGAACAACAAGTTCAAGCCGCGTTGCGGACCTGACGCAATACCCCGCCGAACACGGCGGTCATCATGCCGAGCAGCACGGCGACGATCGCCGGCATGCCGCCGTCGAGAGCGATCACCGCTGCCTGACGTAGTGCCCCGGCGCGTCTTCGATCACGCGGTAACCCTTGCGTGCGGCCCCCATCGTGGGCGGCTTGACCTGCGCGC
>DATJYZ010000051.1:0-19197 GCA_035499355.1 Burkholderiaceae bacterium
CACTGTGGCCGGCGTCGCGGTGGGCGGCGCTACCGGCTCCACCGGGCGCGGCGGCGTGATCGGCGCCGGCTGATCCGGCAGCACGCCCTTGATCACCGGCTCCTGCCTGGCCTTGGCCTTCTCACGGCGCGAGATCGACACCTCGTCGTCCGGCTCCTCGATCATCGTGTAGCTGGCCTGCAGGTTCTCCAGCCGCGGATCGTCGTGGCGCAGGCGCTCGAGCTTGTAGTTCGGCGTCTCGAGGTGCTTGTTGGGCACCAGCAGCACGGTGACACGCTGCTTCAGTTCGATCTTGGTGATCTCGGTGCGCTTCTCGTTGAGCAGGAAGGAAGTCACCTCCACCGGCACCTGCACGTGCACGGCGGCGGTGTTGTCCTTCATCGACTCCTCTTGAATGATGCGCAGGATCTGCAGCGCGCTCGATTCGGTGTCGCGGATGTGGCCGGTGCCGTTGCAGCGCGGGCAGGTGATGTGGTTGCCCTCGGAGAGCGCCGGGCGCAGGCGCTGACGCGAAAGTTCCAGCAGCCCGAACTTGCTGATCGACGAGAACTGCACGCGGGCGCGGTCGTAGCGCAGCGCATCGCGCAATCGCTGCTCGACCTCGCGGCGGTTCTTGCTCTCCTCCATGTCGATGAAGTCGACCACGATCAGGCCACCCAGGTCGCGCAGCCGCATCTGGCGCGCGATCTCGTCGGCCGCTTCCAGGTTGGTGCGGGTGGCGGTCTCTTCGATGTCACCGCCGCGCGTGGCGCGCGCCGAGTTGACGTCGATCGACACCAGCGCCTCGGTGTGGTCGATCACGATCGCGCCGCCGGCGGGCAGGTTGACCGTGCGCGAGAACGCGGTCTCGATCTGGTGCTCGATCTGGAAGCGGCTGAACAGCGCCGCGTCGTCGCGGTAGCGCTTCACCCGTGATGCCGACTCCGGCATCACGTGGTTCATGAACTGCTGCGCCTGTTCGTAGATGTCGTCGGTGTCGATCAGGATCTCGCCGATGTCCGACGTGAAGTAGTCGCGAATCGCACGGATGACCAGCGAGCTCTCCTGGTAGATCAGGAATGCGCCCTTGCCGGCCTTGCTCGCCTCGTCGATCGCCGACCACAGCTTGAGCATGTAGTTGAGGTCCCACTGCAGCTCGGCGGCCGAGCGGCCGATGCCGGCGGTGCGCGCGATCAGGCTCATGCCCTTCGGGTAGTCGAGCTGGTCGAGGTTCTCCTTCAGCTCCTCGCGATCCTCGCCCTCGATGCGCCGGCTGACGCCGCCGCCGCGCGGGTTGTTGGGCATCAGCACCAGGTAGCGCCCGGCCAGCGAGACGAAGGTGGTGAGCGCCGCACCCTTGTTGCCGCGCTCTTCCTTCTCCACCTGGACCAGCAGCTCCTGGCCCTCCTTGATGGCGTCCTTGATGGTCGCGTTCTTGACCTCGACGCCGTCGCGGAAGAACTGGCGCGAGATCTCCTTGAACGGCAGGAAGCCGTGGCGGTCTTCGCCGTAGTCGACGAAGCAGGCCTCGAGCGACGGCTCGACGCGCGTCACCACCGCCTTGTAGATGTTGCCCTTGCGCTGCTCGCGCCCTTCGAGCTCGTTCTCGAAGTCGAGCAGTTTCTGGCCATCGACGATCGCCAGCCGGCGCTCCTCGGCCTGCGTGGCGTTGATCAGCATGCGTTTCATGTGCACTCCTGTCGTGCGCGCCTGTCGGCAAGCGCACCTCTACCGGTCCGGTGGTCTTGCGACCGACGGACCCTTCGATGCACGAGCAACGCTGACCTAATGCCCTGGCGAAGAAAACTGCCCTGGGGCCGCAGGGGTCGCCGCGCGGGCAACCATCACCACGGTGGGGCGGCGTGCAGCGAAGCGGTTGGGGCCCGCGACATGGCGTTCACCTTCGTCGCCGCGCGGGTGTTCGCTGCGGCGGTTGAGCACGTCATCGGGGGTAGGACCCGACACGGCTGCCGATGGCCGGCCGGGCGTCGGACGCTCGGTGGTCGATCGGGTGGATGAAGGGCGCGGCATGCGCGGACCGTATCGCTTCGCAGCGAGGCAGCAGACGCCGCGACCGGGCGTCTGTTGCGTTTGACCTTTTCTTTCCCGACTCACGGGAGGGCTTGTTCGACGTTGTTCTTTCACCGCTGATCGGCCGGCAGTCGTCTCGCTGTGGGAGACGGCCCTTCCATTCGCGCAGCGGCGCTGCATCACCTTGAACACTCACGCACGGAAAACTTCCGTGCGCGGCCAGCGTCGTTGCGCGGGTGCCGAGTAAACTCGAAGCAAATCAAGCACTTGCAGCACGACAGTGGTCCGCCGCATTATAGACGCGTCCGCCCGTTCGGACACGGCGCCAAGCGCCCGGACCCCCGCCGTGCAGCGTGTCAATGTGGACGAGGGCTCGGCAGGGCAGCGGCTCGACAACTTCCTGCTGCGGCTGCTCAAGGGCGTGCCCAAGACCCACGTCTACCGGGTGATCCGCTCCGGCGAAGTGCGCGTCAACAGTGGCCGGGCCGGCGCCGACACCCGGCTCGCGCTGGGCGACGAGGTGCGGGTGCCGCCGGTGCGCACGGCCGAGCGGCCCGCGGCGCCACCGGCACCGGCGCGCGAGTTTCCGATCCTCTACGAGGACGAGCAGCTGATCGCGGTCGACAAGCCGGCCGGCGTGGCCGTGCACGGCGGCAGCGGCGTCAGCTTCGGTGTCATCGAGCAACTGCGGCGGGCGCGCCCGCAAGCGCGCTACCTCGAGCTGGTGCACCGCCTGGACAAGCAGACCTCCGGCGTGTTGCTGCTGGCCAAGAAACGCAGCGCGCTGACCGCCCTGCAGGACCAGTTTCGCAGCCGCGTGACCGACAAGACCTACAGCGCACTGGTGGCCGGTGCCTGGCCGGCGGCGCGGAAGGTGATCGACGTGGCGTTGCACAAGAGCACCTCGCCCGACGGCACCCGCCGCGTGCGCGCGGTCGATGCCGACGACGAGGCCGGCCGGCGCTCGATCACGCTGGTCAAGGTGGCGCGGCGTTGCGAGGGCTACACGCTGTTGGACGTGACGATCAAGACGGGGCGCACCCACCAGATTCGTGTGCACCTGGCGCACGAGGGCCATCCGATCGTCGGCGACGATCGGTACGGCGACTTCGAGCTGAATCGGCAGCTGGCGCGCGGCGAGGGCCTTGCCGGCGTGCGCTTCGCGCGCATGTTCCTGCACGCGCGGCGGCTGGCCTTCGACCACCCGGCCAGCGCCGAGCGCATCACACTGGAGTCGCCGCTGCCGGCCGAATGCATCAGACTGCTCGGCGCGCTGTGCGAGCCCCATTGATGTGACCCACCCCCGATGCGCCTTCGGCGCCTCCCCCTCCAGGGGGCGCCGCCAGCGGACCGGCGAAGCCGGATCCGCGGCGTCCGCTTGGCCGATCCGGCTCGTGCATCGACCGTGCCGCTTCGACGGCTTCGATGACTGCCATCGCCGATGAGTTCACTGCGTTTCGACCTGATCGCGTTCGACTGGGACGGCACGCTGTTCGACTCGACGGCGCTGATCGTGCGCTGCATCCAGCAATCGTGCGCCGACCTCGGCGAACCGGTGCCGAGCGACGAGCAGGCCGCGTTCGTGATCGGCCTCGGCCTTTCGGACGCGCTCGCGCACGCCGCGCCCGGGCTGGCGCCGGAGCGCTACCCCGAGCTCGGCGCACGCTACCGGCATCACTATTTCGCGCGCCAGCACGAGCTGACGCTGTTCCCGGGCGCGCTGGACATGCTGCACGCGCTGAAGGCGCGCCGCCAGCGCATCGCGGTGGCCACCGGCAAGGCGCGCCGCGGGCTCGACGCCGCGCTCGAGACGGTGCAGCTGAAGTCGTTGTTCGACGCCACCCGCACCGCCGACGAGACCGCGAGCAAGCCCGACCCGCGCATGCTGCAGGAGCTGATGCGCGAATGCGGCACCACGCCGCAGCGCACGCTGATGATCGGCGACACCACGCACGACCTGCAGCTGGCGGCGAATGCCGGCACGCCGTGCGTCGCGGTCAGCTACGGCGCGCACGATCGCCAGGCGCTGGCCGATCTCGATCCGCTGTTCGTCGCGCCCTCGATGCGCGAGCTGCACGAGTGGCTGGTCCGCCATGGCTGAGCCGATCACCGAGGCGCAGCCCCTGTGCGCCAGCGGCGACCTGCTCGAGCGCGACAAGGCCATCGTGTTCGACGTGAGGCTGTGGCGCGCACCGGCCCGCGCCTTCGCGTTGCGCTTCGACGGCAAGGTGGTGGCCTACATGAACCGCTGCGCGCACGTGCCGTCCGAGCTGGACTGGCAGGAGGGGCAGTTCCTCGACATGGACAAGCGCTGGATCCTGTGCTCGGTGCACGGCGCGGCCTACGAGCCGGCGGACGGTCAGTGCGTCGGCGGTCCGTGCGGACGCGGACGCCTGATGCCCATCGCCACCGAGGAGCGCGGCGGCATGGTGTATTGGTATCCTTCCCGCGACATTCAACCCGTCGTCTTCGACGACGCGGGGCCCCCTGGCGACACCGCGGCCCCTGAAAGCACGCCATGAATCCGCAAGAGCCGTACCTGCCTTCGTCCACGCTGCCACCCGAAGGTGCGCCGGCCGCGCCCGCGGCGACGCCACCAGTGCCGCCGCGTGGGCCCTCGAGCTTCGAGCGCGGCATGTCGCGCTTCACCGACGAGTTGCTGCGCGAGCGGCGCACCGACCGGCGCTGGCGCGTCTTCTTCCGTCTGGCCTGGCTGATCCTGTTCGTCATCGTCGCGTGGTCGCTGTTCGCCTCGCGCGGCTATGGCGGTGCGCCGAGTGGCCCGCACACCGCGCTGATCGAGGTGCGTGGCGAGATCGCGGCCGACGGCGAGGCCAGCGCCGAGAACCTGGTCGCCGGCCTGAAGGGCGCGTTCGAGGATGCCGAGTCGCAGGCCGTGGTGTTGCGCATCAACAGCCCCGGCGGCAGCCCGGTGCAGGCCGGCATCGTCAACGACGAGATCCGTCGGCTGAAGGCCAAGCACAAGAAGCCGGTGTACGCGGTGGTCGAGGAGATGTGCGCTTCCGGCGCCTACTACATCGCGGTGGCGGCCGACGAGATCTACGTCGACAAGGCCAGCCTGGTGGGCTCGATCGGCGTGCTCATGGACGGCTTCGGCTTCCCCGGCGCGATGGAAAAGCTCGGCATCGAACGCCGGCTGCTGACCGCCGGCGAGAACAAGGGCATGCTCGATCCGTTCTCGCCGCAGAACGACAAGCACAAGGCCTATGCGCAGGCGATGATCGACCAGATCCACCAGCAGTTCATCAAGGTCGTCAAGGACGGCCGCGGCAAGCGCCTGCACGAGAACGCCGATACCTTCTCGGGCCTGTTCTGGAACGGCGAGGACGCCGTGCGCCAGGGTCTGGCCGACAAGTTCGGCAACCTCGACTACGTGGCGCGCGAGGTCGTCAAGGCCGAAGAGGTGGTCGACTACACGCCCAAGGCGAACCTGGCCGAGCGCTTGGCGCGGCGCTTCGGCAGCTCGATCGGTGAGGGCGCCGTGCGCGCGCTGCGCGCCATGGCCCCGCTGCGGTAGGCCTGAATCACCGGCCGCGCGCAACGCGGCCCTTTCGAGTGGACACCGCGGATCGGGCTCCGCCGGTCCGCCGATGTCGCCCGCCCGAGGGGGTGGCGGCCGCGAGGCCGCTTCGGGGGCGGGTCAGTTCGGTGGGATGCGCAGCAGTTGCCCCGGATAGATCTTGTCCGGGTGCGTCAGCATCGGCCGGTTGGCCTCGAAGATCTGCGGGTACTTGTTGGCGTTGCCATAGAAATCCTTGGCGATCTTCGACAGCGTGTCGCCCCTGACCACGGTGTAGTACTTCGATTCGTCCGCCGGCGTCACCACGGTGAGCAGATCGCTCACCTGTGCCACGCGCTCGACGTTGCCGCAGCACAGGACCACCTTCTCCCGCGTAGCCTGATCGGGCACCTGGCCCGAGACCGTCACCGTGCCACTGGTACCGTCGAATTCGACTGCCAAGCCGTCGACCTTGAGGTTCATCGCGACGATGTAGCTGGCGATCGCGTCGCCCGCGGCGCGGTTCAGTCGTTCCAGGTTGGCCGCGGTCGCCTCGCGGTCGGCCGCTTCCTGCGCGGCCTTGGCCTCGCCTTTGCCGAACAGCTTTTCGCCGGCCTCCTTGATGAAACTGATCAGGCTCATGGGATTCCCTTCACGGCTGGGTTGGGGCCGCGCATCCTAGCAAGGATCGCCGTTCACACGGCCGTTGTCGGATCGCTCAGTAGGCCCTTGCGCTCGATGAAGGCCACCACGTCGGCCACGCCTTGCCGCGTGCGCAGATTGGTCATCACGTACGGCTTGCTCGGCCGCATGCGCCGGGTATCGGCCTCCATCACCGACAGGTCGGCGCCGACGTATGGCGCGAGGTCGATCTTGTTGATGACGAACAGGTCGCTCTTGGTGATGCCGGGGCCGCCCTTGCGTGGGATCTTCTCGCCCCCGGCGACGTCGATCACGTAGATGGTGAGGTCGCTCAGCTCGGGGCTGAAGGTGGCCGCCAGGTTGTCGCCGCCGGACTCGATGAACACGATGTCGGCATCGGGGAACCTGTCGAGCATGCGATCGACCGCCTCGAGGTTGATCGATGCGTCCTCGCGGATCGCCGTGTGCGGGCAGCCACCGGTCTCCACGCCCATGATGCGCTCGGGCTCGAGCGCGCCCGCCACGGTGAGCAGGCGCTGGTCTTCCTTGGTGTAGATGTCGTTGGTCACCACCACCAGGTCCCAGCGCTCGCGCATGGTCTTGCACAGCATCTCGACCAGCGTGGTCTTGCCCGATCCCACCGGGCCGCCGACGCCCACGCGCAGGGGCGGCAGTCGTTTGGTGCGGCGTGGCATCGCGTGCAGGGGGGGAGTCATGTCGTGCGGATGGAGGGGTCGGGGACTCGGCTCACGAGCGGAACAGCCGTGAGTACTGCGTCTCGTGTCGCGCCGACAGGATCGCCAGCATCGGCGAGAACGCCTGGCGCTCGTCGGGGCTCAGGGTCAGCGCGCGTTGCACGACGGCAGGCACCGCGGCGCAGAGCGCGTCGAGCAGGCGCTGACCCGCGCTCTGCCCCAGCGGCACCGCCTTGATCGCGGCCTGCACCATGTTCTCGGCCCAGCCGAGCGCGAAGCAGACCAGGCTGTCGTGCGCACACGCCCCAGCGTGCGCCGCGGCCAGCGCGAACACCACCGGCCACGTCGGCGCCGGCCGCAACGCGGCGGCATGCGCGATGGCGGCATCGGCCCGGCCTCGCTGCCGCAACCACTCCACCAGCGAGCGGCCCATCTGCTGCGTCTGCAGCAGCAGCTCGCGCGTCTCGCGCACGCGGGTGACCCAGGCGTTCAACGCGTCGATGCGCTCGAACTCGCCGTGCGACCAGGCCTCGTGTGCGGCGGCCAGCGCCGGCAGGTCGCAGCGCGCGACGCTCAGGTGCAACTGGTCGAGCAGCCAGTTGCGCGCCGAGTCGGCGCTGCCGACGCGGCCGCTGTCGACAGCGGCCTCGAGCGCTTCGCTGTAGCTGAAGCCACCCACCGGCAGCGCCGGCGAGGCCAGGCGCATCAGCTCGATCAGCACCGGCGGCGGCAGCGCGGGCGACACCATCCCTCGGTCAGTGCTTGTGCGGGTGACCGTGGTGGCCGTGATCGTGACCGTGCGCCTGATCGCCGTGCGCCTGGTCGTCTGCCGCATCGGCGCCGCGGTGCCCGTGCTCATGGTCATGCCCGTGGTCGTGCCCGTGGTCGTGCCCGTACCCATGAGTGTGGTCGTGGCCGCCTTCATGGGCCGAGTAGGCCCCGGCCTCGGGCTCGAACGGCGCGTGCTCCTGACTCACCAGCAAATGCATGTGCTTCAACAGGTCGGCCAGCACGTGGTCGGGCTCCAGCAACAGCCGGTCGGGCCGCAGCTCCAACTGCACGTGTCGATTGCCGAGGTGGTAGGCCGCGCGCAACAGGTCGTGCGGCGAGCCGTGCTCGCTGCAGTGGCGCACCACCATCACCGGCTGCGGAGCTGCCTTCACGACGATCAGCGAGCCGTCTTCGGCCACCAGCACGTCGCCACCGCGCGCCACCGCGCCGCGGGGGAGAAAGACACCCAGCTGGCGACCCGACGAGTCGGTGGCGTCGAAGCGACTCTTCTGCCGCACGTCCCAGTCGAGCTCGACGCTGGTCGCCCGCTTGAGCAGCACGTTGGCCAGGCCGCGCCCCTGGGGGATCAGTTTGTTGACGCTCAGCATGCGGTTCGCGCTCCCTCCGAAGGTGGACCCGGAGTTTGACACCGATGAAAGCCCCGCGATGGCACTGGCTCCATGCAACACCGGATACGTCGCCGCCGCCGCTGCGCTAGCGTCGGGCATTGGATTCGAGGAGACCAGCATGGAGATGCGCGCGATCGCTCGGCGCCTGGCGGGATGGAGCGGCCTGCTGCTGGCAGCGGCGGCGAGCCAGGCCGCCGAGTTCCCGGCGCCGACGCCCGGCGACTGGGTGGCGCGCGACTTCAGGTTTCACAGCGGCGAGGTGATGGCCGAGCTGAAGCTGCACTACACCACCGTCGGCGCGCCGGGCGGCGAGCCCGTGCTGGTGCTGCACGGCACCACCGGCTCCGGCGGCGGCATGCTCACGCCGGCATTCGCCGGCGAACTGTTCGGTCCGGGCCAACCGCTCGACGCGGCCCGGTACTTCGTCATCCTGCCCGACGCGATCGGCCACGGCCAGTCGGCCAAGCCCTCCGACGGCCTGCGCGCGAAGTTCCCGCGCTACAACTACGACGACATGGTGCAGGCGCAATACCGTCTGGTCACCGAGGGCCTGGGCATCAAGCACCTGCGGCTCGTCATCGGAAACTCGATGGGCGGCATGCACGCCTGGATCTGGGGTGTGACCTATCCGGGCTTCATGGACGCGCTGGCGCCGATGGCCTCGCAGCCCAGCGAAATGTCGAGCCGCAACTGGATGATGCGCCGCCTGATCACCGACTCGATCCGCAACGACCCGGAGTGGAAGGGCGGCGACTACACGGCGCAACCGAAGTCGGCGCAGTTCGCCAGCGTGTTCTACGGCGTCGCCACCAGCGGCGGCACGCTGGCCTACCAGAAGGCTGCGCCGACGCGCGAGGCCGCCGACAAGCTGCTCGACGGCCGGCTCAATGCGCCGTTCCGCGCCGATGCCAACGACACGCTGTACCAGTGGGACAGCTCGCGCGACTACAACCCGTCGCCCAAGCTCGAGCGCATCGAGGCCGCGCTGCTGGCGATCAACGCCGCCGACGACGAGCGCAATCCGCCGGAGACCGGCATCATGGAGCGCGAGCTCAAGCGGGTGAAGGACGGCAGGCTGTACCTGATCCCGGCCAGCGAGAGCACCAGCGGACACGGCACCACGGCGCAGGCCCGCTTCTATGTCGAGCCGTTGCGACAATTGCTGCAGAGCGCGCCAAAGCGCGCGATGTAAGCGGTCCGCGTCCGGCTCAGAACAGAAAATAGCGCTGCGCCATCGGCAGCACGGTGGCCGGCTCGCAGGTCAGCAGCTGGCCATCGGCGCGCACCGCGTAGGTTTGCGCGTCGATCTCCATCGCCGGCAGGTAGGCGTTGTGCACCATCGCCAGCTTGGTGACGCCGCGGCAGGCCTTCACCGCGGCGAGCTGCTTGCGCAGCCCGTAGCCTTCGGCGATGCCCTGCTGCAGCGATGACTGGCTGACAAAGGTCAGCGACGTGCGCCCGGTGGCGCCGCCGAACGAACCGAACATCGGCCGCATGTGCACCGGCTGCGGTGTCGGGATGCTGGCGTTGGGGTCGCCCATCGCGGCCAGCGCGATGAAGCCGCCCTTGAGCACCAGGCTCGGCTTGACGCCGAAGAACGCCGGCTTCCACAGCACCAGGTCGGCCCACTTGCCGACCTCGATCGAGCCGACCTCATGGCTGATGCCGTTGGCGATGGCGGGGTTGATCGTGTACTTGGCGACGTAGCGCTTGACGCGAGCGTTGTCGCTGCGCCCAGAGTCTCCCGCGAGCGAGCCGCGCTGCACCTTCATCTTGTGCGCGGTCTGCCAGGTGCGGATGATGACCTCGCCGACGCGGCCCATCGCCTGGCTGTCGCTGCTCATCATGCTGATCGCGCCGAGGTCGTGCAGCACGTCCTCGGCCGCGATGGTCTCCTTGCGGATGCGGCTCTCGGCGAACGCCAGGTCCTCGGCGATCCCTGCGTCGAGGTGGTGGCACACCATCAGCATGTCGAGGTGCTCGTCGACCGTGTTGACGGTGTACGGCATCGTCGGGTTGGTCGAGCTCGGCAGGAAGTTCGCCTCGCCCACGACCCGCAGGATGTCCGGCGCGTGGCCGCCGCCGGCACCTTCGGTGTGGAACGCACACAGCGTCCGCCCCTTGGTGGCGGCGATGGTGTCCTCGACGAAGCCGCTCTCGTTGAGGGTGTCGCTGTGGATGGACACCTGCGTGTCGGTTTGCTCGGCCACGTTCAGGCAGCAGTCGATCGCGCTCGGCGTGGTGCCCCAGTCCTCGTGCAGCTTCAGGCCGATCGCGCCGGCGTCGATCTGCTGGCGCAGGGCTTCGGGCCGGCTGGCGTTGCCCTTGCCGAGGAAACCGAGGTTCATCGCGAAGCCGTCGGCGGCCTGCAGCATCAGCCGGATGTTCTCGGGCCCCGGCGTGCAGGTGGTGGCGAAGGTGCCGGTGGCCGGCCCGGTGCCGCCGCCGAGCATGGTGGTGACGCCGGAGGCCAGGGCTTCGTCGATCTGCTGCGGGCAGATGAAGTGGATGTGGCTGTCGATGCCGCCGGCGGTGACGATCATGCCTTCGCCGGCGATGATCTCGGTGCCCGGGCCGATCACGATGTCGACGCCGTTCATCACGTCGGGGTTGCCGGCCTTGCCGATGGCGGCGATGCGCGAGCGCTTGATGCCGATGTCGGCCTTCACGATGCCCCAGTGGTCGACGATCAGCGCGTTGGTGATCACGCAGTCGGCCGCTTCGTGCGGGTTGGGGCCGTTGACCGCCTGGCCCTGGCCCATGCCGTCGCGGATGGTCTTGCCGCCGCCGAACTTCACCTCGTCGCCGTAGCCGCCGGCGCGCAGCGTGCGGTCGCTCTCGACCTCGATCACGAGCTCGGTGTCGGCCAGGCGCAGGCGGTCGCCGACCGTGGGGCCGAACATCTCGGCATGGGCGCGGCGCGTCAGCGTCGCCATGGTGTGTCCTCGCGTCGCGAGATCTGGGTCATCAGAGCTTCCCCTGCACCAGGCCGCGAAAGCCCTGCGCGATGCGCGCACCGGCGTAGTCGACCAGCTCCACCGTGCGCTGCTGGCCGGGCTCGAAACGCACCGCGGTGCCCGACGCGACGTTCAAGCGCATGCCGCGCGCCGCTGCGCGATCGAACTTCAGCGCGCCGTTGGTCTCGGCGAAGTGGTAGTGCGAACCGACCTGGATCGGCCGGTCGCCGCTGTTCTCGACCACCAGCGTCAGCGTGCGCCGCCCCGGATTGAGCGCGTGCTCGCCCGCATCGGTGAACAACTCACCCGGGATCATCGACGCGTCACCTGCGGTGCGACGCCCACAGCGCGGCGGCCACCACCAGGCCCAGCACGACGAAGCCGAGCGTGTCGGTGGCATGCCAGTGCACGGCGCCCTGGCCATGCCCAGGGTGAGCGAACGCCAGCGACGACAGCCCCAGCGACCCCAGTGCGAACAGCGCGTTTCTCATGCGTGTGTCTCCAGCTTCAAGTGATCGGTTGGTGCACGGTCACCAGCTTCGTGCCGTCGGCGAACGTGGCCTCGACCTGGATCTCCGGAATCAGCTCGGCCACGCCGTCCATCACGTCGCCGCGCCCGAGCACCATCTTGCCCTCGCTCATCAATTGCGCCACGGTCCTGCCGTCGCGCGCGCCCTCGAGGATCGCCGCGGTGATCAGCGCCACCGCCTCCGGGTGATTGAGCTTCAATCCGCGCGCGCGCCGGCGTTCCGCCAGCAGCGCCGCGGTGAAGATCAGCAGCTTGTCCTTCTCACGCGGGGTCAGGTCCATCGGCGTCGATGCGGCTTCTTCTTCATGCGGTGGCGCGATTGTGCCTGCGCACGTGCAATCACCATGCCATGCACTAAAGCCGGGGGTGGACGCCCGCGCTGGCGCGCGGCGCACCGAAAGCGAGCGCCATCGGGCGAATCTGGTGCCGCCAACACGGTGCGTGGGTGTCGCGCGGCGGACTCGTCGCCGGGCGAACGGACGCGGCCGCGACGCGAATCGGATGGCGGCGCGCGCGGTTGCGCGACACGCCGCACCCGCGGGTTCCCACGCATCGCGGCTGGCACGCGGCTTGCGACCACCAGGGGACGAGGACCAAACGCCCTGCCTCGGGGCCAACCAGGAGAAGCCACAAATGAAACGTCGTTTCGCGCTCAAGACGCTGAGCGCCGCAATCGCACTGTCCGGTGCGATGTCGTTGCCCGTGTTCGCACAGGAGACCATCAAGGTCGGCGTGCTGCATTCGTTGTCGGGCACGATGGCGATCTCCGAGTCGGTGTTGAAGGACACCGTGCTGATGACCATCGACGAGATCAACGCCAAGGGCGGCCTGCTCGGCAAGAAGCTCGAGCCGGTGGTCGTCGACCCGGCTTCGAACTGGCCGCTGTTCGCCGAGAAGGCGCGCCAGCTGATCAGCCAGGACAAGGTGGTGGTCACCTTCGGCTGCTGGACCAGCGTGTCGCGCAAGAGCGTTCTGCCCGTGTATGAGGAACTGAACTCGCTGCTGTTCTACCCGGTGCAGTACGAGGGCGAGGAACTCAGCAAGAACGTGTTCTACACCGGTGCAGCGCCGAACCAGCAGGCGATCCCGGCGGTGGAATACCTGATGAGCAAGGACGGCGGCTCGGCCAAGCGCTGGGTGCTGCTGGGCACCGACTACGTGTACCCGCGCACCACCAACAAGATCCTGCGCGCGTTCCTGAAGAGCAAGGGTGTCGCCGAGGCCGACATCATGGAGGAGTACACCCCGTTCGGGCACTCCGACTACCAGAGCATCATCGCCAAGATCAAGAAGTTCGCGTCCGAAGGCAAGAAGACCGCGGTGGTGTCCACCATCAACGGCGACTCCAACGTGCCGTTCTACAAGGAGCTCGGCAACCAGGGCCTGAAGGCCACCGACGTGCCGGTGGTGGCGTTCTCGGTCGGCGAAGAAGAGCTGCGCGGCGTCGACGCCAAGCCGCTCGTCGGTCACCTCGCGGCGTGGAACTACTTCATGTCGATCAAGAGCCCGGCCAACACGGAGTTCATCAAGGAGTGGAGCGCCTACGCCAAGGCCAAGGGCATCGCCGGCCACAAGGACAAGCCGCTGACCAACGACCCGATGGAGGCCACCTACATCGGCATCCACATGTGGGCGCAAGCGGTCAAGAAGGCCGGCAGCACCGACACCGACAAGGTGATCGCCGCAATGGCCGGCCAGACCTTCCCGGCGCCGGGCGGCTTCACGTCGACGATGGACCCGAAGAACCACCACCTGCACAAGCCGGTGTTCATCGGCGAGGTCAAGGCCGATGGCCAGTTCAACGTGGTGTGGAAGACCCCCGGCCCGGTGAAGGCCCAGCCGTGGAGCCCGTTCATCCCCGAGAACAAGGGCAAGAAGGACGAGCCGGAGAAGAAATAAACGCACCCCCGAAGCGCCCTGGCGGGCGCCTCCCCCTCGAGGGGGCGACGCCCGTGGACCGGCGAAGCCGGATCCACGGCGTCCGCTTGAACGGGCCGGCTGACGCCGCCCTTGGATGAAGTCTCATTGGGCGCGGCGCGTGTTGCTTCGTTTGGTCTTCCTTTGTCTGTCGCTGCTTGGGTTGTCATCGGCGTTCGCCCTGACACCCGAGCAGGCAGCGCGCATCGCGGCCGGTGACAGCGACGACCGCATCGCGGCGTTGAACGAAGCTGTGACCTCGGGCGATGCGGGGCTGGTGCCGTTTCTGCAGGCCGTGCTGGCCGACGAGGTGAAGGTCGCGGGCGGCAAGGCATACGTCGTGCGCGACGGCAAGGCCACCGAGGCGGGCACCGGCGCCGCGGCCACGCTTCCGGCCGGTGCCGAGGACGTCGTCAACAACAACCGCATGCGCCGCGAGATGGAGGCGGCGCTGGCCGCACTGGCGCTGTTCGCGCCCGAGCGCGAAGCGCGCGCCAAGGCGATCAACGAATTGAGAGACCAGGTCGACGAAGGCAAGCTCGCGTTGCTGGAGAAGGCCGAGGCGCAGGAGAGCGACGCGGCGTTGAAGGCGCAGCTGGGCGTGCTGAAGTCGGCGGTGCTGATCTCGTCGAGCGACAAGGACAAGCGCATCACCGCCGCGCGCGCGCTCGCCGCCAGCCACGAACCCGCCACGCGCTCGCTGCTGCTGGAGCGTCTGGCCGTGGAGAGCGACTCGCAGGTGAAGCTCGCGATCCAGAGCTCGCTCGACACCGTGCAATCGCGCCTGGCCTGGGGCGAGCGCCTGGGGTTGTTGTTCACCGGCGCCAGCCTGGGCAGCATCTTGCTGCTGGTGGCACTCGGCCTGGCGATCACCTATGGCCTGATGGGCGTGATCAACATGGCGCACGGCGAGCTGATGATGATCGGCGCCTACGCGACCTACGTGGTGCAGAACCTGTTCAAGGCCTACGCCCCCGGCGCGTTCGATGCCTACATCGTGGTCGCCATCCCGGTGGCGTTCGTCACCTCGGCGCTGGTCGGCGTGGTGCTGGAGCGCAGCGTGATCCGCTGGCTGTACGGGCGGCCGCTCGAGACGCTGCTGGCCACCTGGGGCATCAGCCTGGTGCTGATGCAGGCGGTGCGCACGATCTTCGGCGCGCAGAACGTCGGCGTCGAGAACCCGTCGTGGCTGTCGGGCGGCGTGCAGGTGCTGCCCAACCTGACGCTGCCGTACAACCGCATCGCGATCCTCGTCTTCGCGGCGCTGGTGCTGGCCGGCATGGCGCTGCTGATCGCGCGCACGCGGCTGGGTTTGTTCGTGCGCGGCGTGACGCAGAACCGCCGCATGGCCGCCTGCGTCGGCGTCAACACCGCGCGCGTCGACATGGCGGCGTTCGCGCTCGGCGCCGGCATTGCCGGGCTCGCCGGCTGCGCGCTGAGCCAGATCGGCAACGTGGGCCCCGACCTCGGCCAGAGCTACATCGTCGACTCGTTCATGGTGGTGGTGCTCGGCGGCGTCGGCCAGCTCACCGGCGCCGTGGTCGCGGGCCTCGGCCTGGGCGTGCTCAACAAGGTGCTCGAAGGCTTCGCCGGCGCGGTGCTCGCGAAGATCATGGTGCTGGTGTTCATCGTCATCTTCATCCAGAAGCGGCCGCAGGGGTTGTTCGCGCTGAAGGGCCGGAGTGCCGAGGCATGAGATTGGCTCCCTGCGTGGGAGCCCGCCGGTCTCGGCCGGCGGCCGACCTGCTTTCATTTGCGGCCCCAAATGGAAGTAGCAAAAGGGCTCACACGATTTGGCTCGCTGACATGGCAGGAACCCACGAACGAGACCCGTTCAGTTCGAGGCATCGGGGCTCTCTCGCAGTGAGACAGCTTCAGCCATGAGCGCAGTGATCGACGCTCCGATTGGCCTCCAGCAGCGCCGCGGCCTGCTGCTCGGTGCCACCGGCTGGATCGTGGTGATCGCGATCGTGCTGGTCATCACCGTCGGCATCCCGGTGCTCAATCTGGTGGTGCCCGACGGCAGCGTGTTCCACGTCAGCGACTACACGGTGAGCCTGGCCGGCAAGATCCTGTGCTACGCGATCTGCGCGCTGGCGATGGACCTGATCTGGGGCTACACCGGCATCCTGTCGCTGGGCCACGGGCTGTTCTTCGCGCTCGGCGGCTACGCGATGGGCATGTACCTGATGCGCCAGATCGGGCGCGACGGCCAGTACAAGGCCGACATGCCCGACTTCATGGTGTTCCTCAACTGGAAGCAGTACCCCTGGCACTGGACCTTCAGCGACAGCTTCGTGTTCCAGGCGCTGATGGTGGTGCTGGTGCCGGGGCTGCTGGCCTTCGTGTTCGGCTGGTTCGCGTTCCGCTCGCGCATCAAGGGTGTGTACTTCTCGATCATCACGCAGGCGATGACGTTCGCCGCGATGCTGCTGTTCTTCCGCAACGAGACCGGCTTCGGCGGCAACAACGGCTTCACCGACTTCAAGCGCGTGCTCGGCTTGCCCGTCACCACACCGCAGATGCGGGTGACGCTGTTCGCGATCACCGGCTGCGTGCTGGTGGCGTTCTACCTGATGGCGCGCGCGATCGTGAACAGCAAGTACGGCCGCGTGCTGCAGGCGATTCGCGACGCCGAGAGCCGCGTGATGTTCACCGGCTACGACCCGGTGGCCTACAAGCTGAGCATCTGGACGCTGTCGGCGGTGATGTGTGCGATCGCCGGCGCGTTGTACGTGCCGCAGGTGGGCATCATCAACCCGAGCGAGATGTCGCCCGCGGCATCGATCGAGATCGCGATCTGGACCGCGGTCGGTGGGCGTGCCAGCCTGATCGGGCCGATCATCGGCGCCTTCTTTGTCAATGGCGCGAAGAGCTGGTTCACGGCGGCCTTTCCGGAGTTCTGGCTGTACTTCCTCGGCGCGCTGTTCATCGCGGTGACGCTGTTCCTGCCCAACGGGCTGATCGGCCTGCTGCGCCGGAAGCAGAAGCAGAGCCGCACATGACGCCCGACCGGCATCGACAAGGAGGTCGTGCATGACGTGCGAGCGGCATCGACAGGGAGGTCGTGCTTGACGCCCGACCTCATGGAAGAAGGCGCCCGGCGCATGCAGGCCTACGCGCAGCGGCAGGCCCAGCGCACCGAGTCGGGTGGCCGCGCGGCGTCGTTCCGTCGGCTGGTGAAGATCGGCGAGCCCGACTTCGCGCACGGGGTCGCGCTCTACCTCGAGGACATCACCGTCAGCTTCGACGGCTTCAAGGCGCTGAACGCGCTGTCGCTCACCGTCAACGTCGGCGAGCTGCGCTGCATCATCGGGCCCAACGGCGCCGGCAAGACGACGATGATGGACTGCATCACCGGCAAGACGCGGCCCGACCACGGCAAGGTCTTCTTCGGCTCGACGATCGACCTGCTGCGACTCACCGAGCCGGAGATCGCGCAGATCGGCGTCGGCCGCAAATTCCAGAAGCCCACGGTCTACGAGGACTTGAGCGTGTTCGAGAACCTCGAGCTCGCGCTGGCCGACGACCGCCGCGCGCGCGCGTCGCTGTGGTCGCGCCTGACCGGCGTGCAGCTCGACCGCATCGGCGAGGTGCTGACGCTGATCCACCTGCGCGACCATGCGCAGCGCACCGCAGGGCTGCTCAGCCACGGCCAGAAGCAATGGCTCGAGATCGGCATGCTGCTGATGCAGGACCCGAAGCTGCTGCTGCTCGACGAACCGGTGGCGGGCATGACCGACGAGGAGACCGAGCGCACGGCCGAGCTGTTTCTCTCGCTCGAGGGCAAGCATTCGCTGGTGGTGGTCGAGCACGACATGAAGTTCGTCGACATGCTCACCGAGGGCCGCAAGACCGTCACCGTGCTGCACGAGGGCAGCGTGCTGGCCGAGGGCAAGCTGGCCGAGGTGCAGGCGAACGACAAGGTGGTCGAGGTGTACCTGGGGCGTTAGATGCTTCAACTGCTCGGCATCAACCAGTACTACGGCGGCTCGCACATCCTGCGCAACGTCGGCTTCGAGGCGCGCGTCGGCGAGGTCACGGTCGTGCTCGGTCGCAACGGCGTCGGCAAGACCACGCTGCTGAAGAGCCTGATGGGCGTGGTGCCGGTGAAGACCGGCACCATGTTGCTCGACGGTGCCGACATCACGCACGCCACGCCGTACGACCGCGTGCGCCGCGGCATCGGCTACGTGCCGCAGGGCCGCGAGATCTTCGCCAGACTCACGGTCGAGGAGAACCTGCGCATGGGGCTCGCCTCGCGCAGCAACGGCAGCGCCGCGCTGCCGGCCGAGCTGTTCGAGCTGTTTCCGGTGCTCAAGCAGATGATCAACCGCCGCGGCGGCGACCTCTCGGGCGGCCAGCAGCAGCAGCTGGCGATCGCGCGCGCGCTGGCCGCGGGCCCGAAGCTGCTGCTGCTCGACGAGCCGACCGAAGGCATCCAGCCGAGCATCATCAAGGACATCGGCCGCGTGATCCGCATGCTGGCCGACCGCGGCACCATGGCGATCGTGCTGGTCGAGCAGTACTACGACTTCGCCGCCGAGCTCGCCGACCAGTACCTGGTGATGGAGCGCGGCGAGATCGTCGCGCGCGGCGCCGGCAAGAACATGGCCGCCGACGGCGTGCGCGAGCGCATGTCGATCTAGGCCCGGCCTGCCCCGCGGGCATCCACCGTGATCGCCGGTGGCCGCTTTGCCGTATACCGGGGGTGAAGGAGGAGCCGATGATCACCGTCCACCATCTGAACAACTCGCGCTCGCAGCGCGTGCTGTGGCTGCTCGAGGAGCTGCGGCTGCCGTACGAGATCCAGCACTACCAGCGCAACCCGGCGACCAACCTGGCGCCACCCGAGCTGCTGAAGGTGCATCCGTTGGGCAAGTCGCCGGTCGTCACCGACGGCGACGTCACGTTGGCCGAGACCGGCGCAATCGTCGAGTACCTGGTCGAGCGCGCCGGCGGCCAGCTCAAACCCGCGCACGGGACGCCCGAGCAGCGCCGCTACACCTACTGGCTGCACTTCGCCGAAGGTTCGGCGATGTCGCCGTTGCTGATGACGCTGATCCTCGGCCGCATCCGCAAGGCCGGCCCGTTCCTCGTGCGCCCGCTGACGCGCAAGATCGCTGACACGGTGATGGCCAGTTTCGTCACGCCCAACATCCAGCGCCAGCTGGCCTACGCCGAGGCCGAGTTGTCGACGCGCCCGTGGTTCGCCGGCGCCGAGTTCAGCGCCGCCGACGTGATGATGAGCTTTCCGCTGGAGGTGGCGGTGGTGCGCGGCGGCCTCGACGCCGCCGGCTACCCCAAGCTGACCGAATGGCTGGCACGCATCCACGCGCGGCCCGCGTACCAGGCAGCGCTGCAGCGCGGCGGCGCGTACACGATCCTGCGTTAGGCAGCAGCGTCGAGCGGGCTCACGTGCGCCAGACGCGCGGTGGCGGCGCGTCGAGCTGCCAGGCGACGCGTCGCCACGCGGCGCGAACCGCCTGCGCGAGCACCATTGCCGGCTCGACGCGATGCGCCAGCG
>DATJYZ010000052.1:0-2626 GCA_035499355.1 Burkholderiaceae bacterium
CCTCCGAAGCGGGGGGTTCGTGAGCGACCCCCCTGAACCTGGGGGCGCGTCCGTGCACTGTCACGATCGCGCAACCGTCTGGCCCGAGCGAGCGCCGGGCCGACGTTCCACTAGCAGCGCAACCCGACGTGCACCGCCACCACACCTGCGCCGAGGTTGTGCACGTCGACGTGCCCGAACCCGGCGTCCTTCATCATCGCTTTCAATTCCGTCTGCGACGGGTGCATGCGGATCGACTCGGCAAGGTAGCGGTAGCTGTCGCCGTCGCCAGCGACCCACTGTCCCAGTCGCGGCAGCACCTGGAACGAGTACCAGTCGTACGGCTTGCGCAGCGGCTCGGCGACCTTGGAGAACTCCAGCACCACGAGCTTGCCGCCGGGCTTGAGCACGCGCGCCATCTCGCGCAGCGCCTTGTCCTTGTGAGTCATGTTGCGCAGGCCGAAGGCCACGCACACGATGTCGAAGCTGGCCGAGACGAACGGCAACGCCTCGGCGTCGCATAGCGCACTGGGCTGATTCGATCCGGCATCGAGCAAGCGGTCGCGCCCGGCGCGCAGCATCGCTTCGTTGATGTCGGTGTGCACCACGCAGCCGCTCGGCCCCACGCGGCGCGCGAACGCCTGGGTCAGATCCCCGGTGCCGGCGGCAACGTCGAGCACGATGTCGCCAGCCTGCGGCGCGGCCACGGCCACGGCATAGGCCTTCCACACCCGATGCAGGCCGAGCGACATCAGGTCGTTCATCAGGTCGTACTTGTTCGCCACCGAGTCGAACACCGCACGCACACGGCGCGACTTGTCGCGCTCGTCGACCTGGCTGTATCCGAAGTGCGTCTGGCTCACCGGTTGCTCAATGGTGGTGCCCGCAGCCCGTGCCAGTGGCGGCCGTCATCGGCGCATCACGATCGACTCCGGCCGCCGCAAGGCGCGCCAGGTAGCGGTCCCAGTAGTCCGACTGCTTGCTGCCGATCTCGTAGAGATAGTTCCAGCTGAAGATGCCGGAGCTGTGGCCATCGGAAAACGTCGGCTGGATGGCGTAGTGGCCGACCATCGCGACGTCGTCGATCTGCACGTCCCGCTTGCCGGACTGCAACACCTCCTGGCCCGGTCCGTGGCCCTGTACCTCGGCCGACGGCGAATACACACGGAGCAACTCGAAGGGCAGCCGGAAGGTCTTGCCATCGGAGAAGCCGATCTCGAGCACGCGCGATCCTTGGTGCAGCGTGACCGACAGCGGCGAGGGCGATGACTGCAACATCTCGTTGGGACTCAGGTTGACTCAAGCCAGTGTAGCCCGCCGCGCGGAGCCGCAGGGCGGCGCGTGCAATACGCACGGACCGCTGCTGCACACGAGGTCCGGTGACCCTCGCTGCGCGCGCCGTCGAGCGTCTGCGGTGATGCATCCGCAAGCTGCGAGCAATTGTTCGCAGCGCGTTATCCGGCTCGCACGCTATGGTCCTGCCGCAGGCAATCGATCGACGGTTGTCAGCCGGTCCAAGGGAGCCCCAGCATGTCCACGCTGTCGTTGTCCTCTGCGCTGTTCGTCGTCGCTGCCACCGCGGCCGGTGGCGGCGTTGCCTGGCTGGCCGCCTCGCTGCACTACCGCACCAGGCTCGCCGTCGCGAGCGCTCAACTCGAGCAGGCCGAGCGTGCCAAGCAGAAGGCCCAGGAGCTGGCGGTGCAGTCGCGCCAACAGGTCGAGTCGCTGCAGCAGGCCCTGTCCGAAGCCAAGCGCGATGGCGTGATCCAGAACGCGGCGGCGTCGGCACGCGCCGAGGCTGTTGCGGCAGCGGCGGCCAAGGCCGCCCAGGAGAAGGCGCGCGCCGACTTGGTCGCCAAGCTCGACGCGGCCGACGCGGCCGACCGCCCCGCACACGGCTTCGCCGATACACAGCCGATGCGACAGCGCTGACGCGCGACGCTCAGACCAGCACGCGCTCGATGCCGCCAGCGTTGGCGTACGCCACGTAGTCTTCCATCCAGCTCGCGCCCAACAGGCGGCGCGCCATCTCGACCACGATGTAGTCGGCCTCGAGCAGGCCAGACTGCAAGTCGCCCTGATAGCGTGACAGCCCTTGCAGGCAGCTCGGGCAGGAGGTGAGTATCTTGAGGTCACCGGCGACGCCTCGCTCGCGTAACGTCGCCTCGCCTTTGCGCAGCTCCTCTTCCTTGCGGAAACGCACCTGGGTCGCGATGTCGGGTCGGCTGACGCCAAAGGTACCGCTCTCGCCGCAGCAGCGCTCGCTCTTGAGCACGTTGTCGCCGACCAGCGCCTTCACGGTCGCCATCGGCTCGCGCTGCTTCATCGGGCTGTGGCAGGGGTCGTGATAGAGGTAGGCTGGATCGCCCTCCTGGCTGCGGCTTCTTCGCTTGGGGTCGGCTTCGCCGACGTAGGCCTCCGCCGAAAGGGCATCACGCAGCGTGATTCCCTTTTCCAGCAAGAACTCGTGGATGTCGACGATGCGGCTGCCGGGAAAGATCTCGTCGAATTTGTAGCCCTGCAGCTGGTCGTAGCAAGTGCCGCAGCTGACTACCACAGTCTTGATGTCGAGGTAGTTCAGCGTGTTGGCCACGCGATGGAACAGCACGCGGTTGTCGGTGATCGTCTTGTCGGCGCGGTCGTACTG
>DATJYZ010000053.1:0-6997 GCA_035499355.1 Burkholderiaceae bacterium
TGAATTGCGATGCCGCAATAATCGACATACGTGAATTGCGGATGCTCGTTGGGTTCGATGTGGCCGGCCCGGCGCCGGTCAGTGATATTCGCACCGGGGACCACCATGCACCGTCCACTGCGCTACCTGGCCATCGCGAGCTCCGCGCTGGCGTTGCTCCTGTCCGCCTGCGGCGGCGGGGGCTCCTCGGCGCCGAGCGCGTCGTCGATGTCCGGCGCATCGGCCGGCGCCACCAGCTCCGGCACGGTCACCGCGTTCGGCAGCATCTTCGTCAACGGCCACGAGTTCGTCACCGCGGGTGCGAAGGTGTTCGACGACGACGCCGGCACGGTCGTCAACGGCACGTCGTCGCTCGAAGTCGGCATGAGCGTCGACCTCAGGGCGTCGCCGCAAAGCAGTCAGAGTCATCCGGAGGCCAGCGAGATCCACGTGCACCCGTTGGTGCGCGGCGTCGTCGACGGTTCGGACGAGACCAGCAGCACGTTGACCGTGATGGGGCAGACCATCCAACTGAGCGCGTCCACCATCTTCAGCGACCACCGCGCGTGCGTGACCGCGACCAGCTCGCCGTGCGCGCCGATCACGGGGCAGTCGGGGCTGACGACGACGAGCGGATCGGGCAGCAGCGCCACCGCGGGCAGCTACGTCACCGTGTGGGGCTACCTGTTCGCCGCCGATTCTTCGGGCGCTGCCAACGTCGTTGCCACCCTGGTGTCGGCGGCCGACACGCCGACCTCGACGACCCACGTCGCCTACAAGGCCGAAGGGGTCGTCAATTCGGTGGGGACCAACTCGATCACGATCGGTGCGCTGACCGTCGACCTGTCATCGGCCGTCTGCCACGGCGGCGGCGCATCCACGTCGTGCGCCAGCGCGTTCAGCGCCGGCCAGGTCGTGTCGGCGATCGGCGCCAAGGCGCCGGGGCTGCCGGCGACCAGCTTCACCGCCGATGCCGCCTTCCTGCGCAGCAAGATCGCCGTCGAGACCCCCGGGGCGACCGTCGAGGTCGAGGGCAAGGTGTCGTCGGTCGTCACCTCGCCGGCATCGTTCGTCCTGCGCGGCTTCACGGTCGATGCGTCGGCGCTGACCTCGCTGCCCGCGGTCGGCGACGTGGTCGTGGTCACGGGCACGGTGTCCAGCGACGGCACCTCGATCGTGGCCAGCGCCGTCAAGGTCATCCACGCCGCGAAGGCGGCGACCTATGGCTTCGAAGGCGACGTCACGAGCGTCGTTGCGGGCGGCGGCGCCGACACCTTCGTCTTGACGCTGCTCGGTCAGACGATCAACGTGGATTCGTCGACGCGACTGCTCGACCTGTCGACGCGCAACGATCCCACGGTCAATCCGTTCAACGTCTCGACCTTCCAGACCTACCTCGCCGCCAGCGCGTCGCAGCACGTCATCGCCCGCACGCGCGCCGATGCCGGCGGCAACCTGACGGCGACCTCGGTGATCATCGTGCCGGCCTCGGCGACCTCGGCCGTCAGCGGCCACGTCGACGCGACGCCGGCGCCGGTCAACAGCACCGGCGCCGGGGTGGCCACGAACTTCGCGGTGCATGGCGTTGCCGTGAGCGCCGACCCGGCGGCGATTGTCCGGATGTACTCGCAGCGCAACGCGTACGGCTTCGGCGGCATGGGCCGCGCGACGGGTGCCACGGTGAGCGCGGGCGACCTGGTGCTCGTGTTCGGCTCGTATGCGTCGGGCACCTTGACGGTCACCGCGCCGGCATCTGCCCGCAGCGTGGTGCTCGACTTCGGCGCCGGTCGCAGCGACGACGACGACCGCGACTGCTTCTGACCTCGCAACCAGGCAGGGCGGGCTAGAGCTCGACCAAGAGCTCGCCGCTCCTGCCCGGCACCGAACCCCAACCCACGTCGCGCACCGGCAGGGCGGCGTCGGGCAGCGACGTGTACAGCGCCGCCAGCGATCCCAGCCGATGACCTTGGGCCGCCCAGCCGTCGAGGATCGAGTCGAACGCCGCGGCCAGCAGACCGCCCTCGAGCTCGGCGTGCAGCGTGAAGACCTGATCGGCATCGTGCCGGGTGCGCGTCAGCATCGCCTCGGCGACGTTGCCTTCATCGACGCCGTCCAGGCCGATCAACTCATCGAGCGTCGGCAACGTGGTGGGCAACTGCACGTGCCGCAGCGGGCGTGAGCCGATGCGCGGCCTGAACGGGCCGGCGCCCCGGCAATCCGACGCATAGGCCAGGCCCCAGTCGTCGAGCTGCAGCAGCGCCTCGTCGTTCATCTGCCAGCCGGCGGCGCCGAACGTGGCGGGCGGCCCGGCGAAGACCTCGTGGAAGCGCTCGCGCGCGAGCGCCATCTGCGAGCGCGTCCAGCGCGCGTCGCGTTGCCGCACGTTGTCCTGCCACAGCACATGGTCCCACGCATGGATGCCGCACTCGTGGCCCGCCGCCCGGCATGCGCGCATCGGCGCCGCACCCCGGCGGCCGATCGGCGGCCCCGGCAGCAGCACGCCGTACATCAGCGTGCGCAGGCCGTAGTGCTTGACGACCGAGGTGCGCGACACCTTCGACAGGAAGCCGCGCCGAAAGACCCGTCGCAGCGCCCACCCGGTGTGATCGGGGCCCAGGCTGAACAAGAACGTCGCCGTGACGCCATGGCGTTTGAGGCTGCGCAGCAGCCTGGGCACGCCTTCGAGCGTGCCGCGCAGCGTGTCGACATCGACCTTCAGGGCGATGAGACCCACGCGGCGCCTCGGTCAGCCCGCGGTGGTCAGCGCGCGCGCCTCGACGACCTTGTGTCGATACGACTCGAAGACGCGCCGCAGCGACGTCTGCATGTCCACCTGGGGCACCCAGCCCAGTGTCTGCATGGTGTCGGCGATCTTGGGCATGCGGCTTTGCACGTCCTGGTAGCCCTTGCCGTAGAACTGCATCGACGACGTCGTCACGATCTTCGTGCGCTGGGCCCACTCCGCATACTCGGGGAAGTCGGCCGCCATGCGCACCATCATCTCGGCCAGCTCGCGCATCGAATACTCGTTGCCCGGGTTGCCGACGTTGAAGATGCGGCTGCTGGCGACGCCGCCTTCGTTGGCGATGATGCGCATCAGTGCGGTGATGCCGTCGGAAACGTCGGTGAATGCACGCCGCTGATGGCCGCCGTCGACCAGCTCGATCGGCTCGCCGCGCACGATCTGGCCAAGGAACTGCGTGACCACGCGCGAGCTGCCCTCCTTGGTGTCGAAGATCGAGTCGAGCCCCGGGCCGATCCAGTTGAACGGCCTGAACAGCGTGTAGTTCAAGCCCTGCTCCAGCCCGTAGGCGTGGATCACGCGGTCGAGCAGCTGCTTGCTGCAGGCATAGATCCAGCGCGGCTTGTTGATCGGGCCGTAGACCAGGTTCGACGTCTCGGGATCGAACTCGGCGTCCGGGCACATGCCATAGACCTCCGAGGTCGACGGGAACACCAGGTGCTTCTTGTACTTGACCGCGGCGCGCACGATCGGCAGGTTGGCCTCGAAGTCGAGCTCGAACACGCGCAGCGGCTCGCGCACGTAGGTGGCCGGCGTCGCGATCGCCACCAGCGGCAGCAGCACGTCGCACTTGCGCACGTGGTACTCGATCCACTCCTTGTTGATGGTGATGTCGCCCTCGAAGAAACGCAGCCGCGGATGCCCACGCAGCTCTTCGAGGCGGTTGTCGGACATGTCCATCGCGTACACCTGCCAGTCCGTGGTCTGCAGGATGCACTGTGTCAGGTGGTGCCCGATGAAGCCATTGGCGCCGAGGATCAGGATCTTCTTCATGGCAGCTCCGCGTCAGCGGTTCAACAGTTGATGCAGCGTCGCGACATCGATCGCGTCCGCGCCACGGCGCAGCTCGTGGACGTCGATCACCCCGCCGTCGCCGCACACACCGACCACGCGCTCGCGCTCGATCTGCAGGCCGGGCGTCGACGCCGACACCGTGCCGCGACGCAGCCGCGCCCGCGCGACCATCAGGCGCGTGCCGCCGACGTCGGTGAACGCGCCGGGAAAGGGCGGTGCCACCGCGCGGATCAGGTTGTAGACCCGTTGCGCCGGTTGCGACCAGTCGATGCGACCATCCTCGGGCGTGCGCGCGCCGAAATAGCTGCCCGCAGCAAGGTCGTTGGCACGCCGCGGCGCCCGGCCGGCCAGAATCGCCGGCAGGCTGCGCCACAGCACCTGCTCGGCAGCGACGGTGACCTTGTCGAACACCTGGGCCGCGGTGTCGTCGGGCAGGATCGGCACCGCACTGCTGTCGACGATCGCGCCGGCATCGGGCTTGGCCACCATCTCGTGCAGCGTGGCGCCGGTCTGCGTCGCGCCATGCAGCACGGCCCAGTTGACCGGTGCGCGGCCGCGGTACAGCGGCAGCAACGAGCCGTGCATGTTGAACGCGCCGGCCTTGGCCAGCGCCAGCAACGGCAGCGGAATCATCGCGCGGAAGTAGAAGGAGAAGATCAGGTCGGGCCGCGCCGCCGCGACGCGTGCCGCCAGTGCACCGTCATTCGCATCGTCGGCATAGACGAACGGCACCTGCAGCTCGGCCGCAGTGTCGGCGACGCGGCGAAACCAGATCGTCTCGCCGGCGTGGTCGCGGTGCGTCACCACCAGCGGCACCTCGACGCCGCCGGCGTGCAGCACGCGCAGGCAGCGGTCGCCGACGTTCGAGTAGGCGAAGACCACCGCCCTCATCGGCCCATCTCGCTCACCAGCTGGGGCGACCGCTGTGCGGTCGGCGCGGGCGTCTCCAGCACGGCGCTGATGCGGTAGCGCGGACGCCGCCGCACCTCCTGCTGGATGCGGCCCACGTACTCACCCATCAGCCCGATGCCGAACAGCACGATGCCGATCAGAAAGAACTGCAGCGCGAACAACGTGAAGACGCCTTCGACCTCGGCGCCGAACAGGAAGCGGCGCGCCAGCAGCAGCACGAACAGCGCGCCGGCGCCGAGCGACAACAGCGTGCCGATCAGCGAGAACCACTGCAGCGGCACGATCGAGAAGCCGGTGACGAGGTCGAAGTTCAGCCGGATCAGGCGGTACAGCGAGTATTTGGACTCGCCGGCGAAGCGCTCCTCGTGTGCGACCTCGATCTCGGTGGGGTTGGCTGCGAAGGTGTAGGCCAGCGCCGGGATGAAGGTGTTCACCTCCTGACAGGCGTTGAGCGTGTCGACCAGCTGGCGGTCGTAGGCGCGCAGCATGCAGCCCTGGTCGGTCATGTGGATGCGCGTGGTGCGCTCGCGCAGCCAGTTCAGCACCCGGGAGGCGTGGCGGCGGAACGCGCTGTCTTCGCGCTGGCGCCGGATCGTGCCGACGTAGTCGTGCCCCTGGCGGACGGCCTCGAGCAGCCGCGGAATCTCCTCCGGCGGGTTCTGCAGATCGGCATCGAGCGTCACCGCGACCTTGCCGCGCACGTGCTCGAAGCCGGCCAGGATCGCCATGTGCTGGCCGAAGTTGCCGGTGAACAGGACGACGCGCGTCACGTCGGGGCGGCTGCGGTACTGCTGCGCCAGCAGCTCGGCGGAGCGGTCGCGGCTGCCGTCGTTGACGAAGACGACCTCGTAGGTCTGGCCCATCGCATCGAGCGCCCGATACAGCCGCTCGAACAGCTTGGGCAGCACCTGCTCCTCGTTGTAGACCGGCACGATCACCGAAAGCTCTGGCGTGGTCATGTCGACAGCCGCCTGCAGGCGGCGGTGAGGGCTTCGGCGACGCGCTCGACGTCGCTGTCGCGCAGGCTGTTGAACAGCGGCAGCGTCAGGATGCCTCGGCCCACCCGTTCGGCGTGCGGCAACTGGCCGTCGCGCCAGCCCTGGCGGCGGTAGCAACTGAACAGGTGCAACGCCGGATAGTGCACGCCGGTGCCGACGCCTTCGTCTTTCATCGCCTGCATCACCGCGGCGCGGCCGCCGGCGATGCGTGCGCTCGGCAGCACCACCTGGAACATGTGCCAGTTGGTGATCGCGCCTTGCGTCCGCGTGCGCGGCGGCAGCTCGATGCCGAGCGCGGACCAGCCGTGGGTCTCGGCGAGTGCGAAGTAGCGCTCGGCGAGCGCGGCCCGGCGTTGCGTGACCTCGGCCAGATGGTCGAGCTGGCCCAGCGCGATCGCGGCGTGGATGTCGCTCAGGTTGGATTTGCCCCCCGGCTCGTCGACGTCCATGCCGTCGAGGCCCGTGCGCACCACGCCCTGCAGACGCAGGCGCGCCGCGCGCTCGGCCTCGGCGGCGTCGTTGAGCACCAGGCAGCCGCCCTCGCCGCAGGTGATGTTCTTGTTGGCCTGGAAGCTGAAGCTCACCAGGTCGCCGAACGCGCCGATGCGCCGGCCGTTCCAGCGCGCGTCGATCGCCTGCGCGGCGTCCTCGATCACGCGCAGGCCGTGGCGGTGGGCGATCGCGTAGAGGCGGTCCATGTCCATCGGCAGGCCGGCCAGGTACACCGGCAGCAGCGCGCGCGTGCGCGGCGTGATCGCCGCCTCGACGGCGTCGAGGTCGAGGTTGCGCGTCACCGGATCGATGTCGACGAACACCGGACGCGCGCCCACCGCGAGCACGACGTTGGCGGTGGCGGCCCAGGTGATCGCGGTGGTGATCACCTCGTCGCCGGGGCCGATGTCGGCCAGGCGCAGCGCCACCTCCATCGTCGCGGTGCCGTTGGCGAACGCCCGCACCGAGCGGCCGCCGAACAGCGCGGACAGCCGCTCCTCGAGCGCCTGCACGCGCGGGCCGGAGGTGATCCAACCCGAAGCCAGTACCTCGCCGACCGCCGCGATGGTCGCGGCGTCGATGTCGGGCCGTGCGAACGGCAGGAAGGGGGGTGCGCTCACGGGTGCCATCCGGTCGTCAGCTGCGCGCCACCAGCCAGACGCCGCCCAGGATGAGCAGCACGCCCGCGCTGCGCATGGCCCCCACCGGCTCGCCGAGCAGCCACCAGGCCGCGACCGCGTTGACCACGTAGCCCAGCGACAGCATCGGGTAGGCCAGCGAAACGTCGACGCGCGACAGC
>DATJYZ010000054.1:0-20054 GCA_035499355.1 Burkholderiaceae bacterium
GACGGCATGAACTGCCACATGCCCGCGGCGCGTGCCACCGACATCGCCTGCGGATTGAAGGCACTTTCGACGAAGGGCAGCAGCGCGAGATCGAGCGGCATGTTGCGCTTCTCGAGCTCCTCGACCACGTGGAACAGATAGCGGCCGCCGCGCTCGGTCATGCGCGCCACGTAGTCGGGCCGATCGGCGTAGTACTGCTCCCACTTGCGCACACGGGCGTTGCTCATCGTCGGCATCGAGAAGCCGCCGCGCAGGCGCGACCAGAGATCGATGCGTGCGCTCGGGTCGTCGAAGTCGACGCGGGTCTCCGGGCGCAGGGGATCGGCAGCGCCAGTCGATACGGCCGGCTCCGTCGCCGCCGGTGCCGACGCGGCCGTTGCCGCAGCGGCGGGTACAGGCGCAACCGGCTGCGGCGGCGGTGCCGCCGGCGTTGCCGCCGATGCTGGTGCAGGGGACGACGCCGCGGTGGTCACCGCTGCGGGTGCCTCGCCGCTGGCCGCCGTGTTCGGCGCGGGAGGGGTCAACGCGCAGCCGACCACCAAGGCCGCGAACGCCCCCGCCATGCCGCAGCGCAGCGCGGCCAGTCGGCGCGCGATCGATGGAGTCACTGGCGGTGCGTGGACCACGATCGACTTGGGCAGTGTGTTCGTCATGCATCGGGCGGCCGGTACCGCCTCGCGCGCGCATTGTCCGGTCATCGCGTCGATGCACGCGTTACCGAATTCACGCGGTGAGGCCGGCCCGTCGGCTGCGTACACTGGCGTCGCGCAATGCGCCGTCCCGGTGCACGCACGGGTCGCAGAGGCACCCCGGAAACCTCGGGTCACTAGAATGCATTGCAGTCACAACAATGCCCGTGGGTGGCTCGTGCGGCCCACCCCACACCAGGCGGCGAGGGCGACGACGTATCGTCGTCGCAGGCGAGCGCCATCACAGCAAGCACGATGACGCGAGACGACGCGATTATAGAGTTCGCCAACTGGCTGCTCAGTCCGCCGGGCCGCTATCTGCTCGACTGGGAACAAGCGCGCATCGATCAGGCCGTCGCCGACGTGTTCGGCTTCCACGCGTTGCAGCTGGGCCTGCCGCAGCTCGACGCACTGCGCGCCAATCGCATGCCGCACCGCTGGGTGGCGCAGGACTCGCTGGTGGTGCCACCACGCCTCGAGCTGCCGGCGCCGCGCGAGCCGATCACCACGCAGTCGCCGAACCTACCAGTGGCGCTGCACTGCGACTTCGACGCGCTGCCGTTTCCGAGCCAGAGCATCGACTTGCTGGTACTGCCGCACGGGCTCGAGCTCGCGCGCGACCCACACGAGACCCTGCGTGAAGTCGAGCGCGTGCTGGTGCCGGAGGGGCGCGTCGTGATCGTCGGCTTCAACCCGGCCAGCCTGTGGGGGCTGCGCCAACGGCTGGGCTCGGTGCGCCAACGACTGGGTGTCTCGCAGCGACCGCGCTTCCTGCCGCACGCGGGCGAGTTCATGGGCTATTGGCGGCTGCGCGACTGGCTGCGCCTGCTGAGCTTCGAGGTCGAGGTGGGCCGCTTCGGATGCTGGCGGGCACCGGTTCGATCGCAGGCCTGGCTCGAACGCTGGGCCTGGATCGAAGGCGTCGGCGAGCGCTGGTGGCCGGTGCTCGGTGCGGTGTACTTCGTGATGGCGGTCAAGCGCGTGCGCGGAATGCGCCTGGTCGGGCTGGCACGCCGCGAGAAGGTCAAGCCGCAGGCCGCGCCTGCGGTGGCGGTGAACCGCAGCCGCGAGACGATCGACGTGGAATGAGGTCGCATCGATGAGCGAGACGGTGATTGTTTACACCGACGGCGCCTGCAAGGGCAATCCGGGGCCGGGCGGCTGGGGCGCTCTGCTGCGCTGGGGTGGCCACGAGAAGGAGATGTTCGGTGGCGAGGCACGGACCACCAACAATCGCATGGAGTTGACCGCCGTCATCGAGGCTCTGGCCGCGCTGAAGCAACGGTCGCACGTGGCGGTGTACACCGACAGCGAATACGTGAGGAACGGCATCACCAGCTGGATCCACAACTGGAAGCTGCGCGGCTGGCGAACTGCCGACAAGAAGCCGGTGAAGAACGTCGAGCTGTGGCAGCGGCTGGACGCGCTGGCGTCGGCGCACGATGTCCGCTGGCACTGGGTGCGGGGGCACAACGGCGACCCGGGCAACGAGCGCGCCGACGAACTGGCCAACCAAGGCGTGCTGAGCGTGCGCTAGGGCCTCAGCCGCCGATGTAGTGCATCTCGATGCGGCGCTCGTTGCCTGCCGGACCGGCACTCGATGCCCCGCGCAACTCTGAGTAGCGGTCACTGCGGTCGCCCCACAGCGCGGCCAGCACCGACGCAATCTCCAGGTCGCTGCGGCCACCGCGCAGCAGCGCTCGCAGGTCGTGCCCGCGGGTGGCGAACAGGCACGTGTACAGCTTGCCTTCGGTCGACAGCCGGCCACGGTTGCAATCGCGACAGAACGCCTTGGTCACGCTGGAGATGAGGCCGATCTCGCCGCCGCCGTCGCGGTAGCACCAGCGTTCGGCCGTCTCTCCCGGCGCGGTGGGTGGGACCGGTTCGAGCGGCCAGTGGGCCTGCAACTGCGTCAGCACTTCCGCCGAAGGCACGACCTGGTCCATGCGCCAGCCGTTGGTGGCGCCGACATCCATGTACTCGATGAAGCGCAGCACGATGCCGCGACCGCGGAAGTGGCGTGCCATCGGCACGATCTCGTGCTCGTTGATGCCGCGCTGGACCACCATGTTCACCTTGATCGGGGCCAGGCCGAGGTCGATCGCGGCGTCGATGCCCGTCAGCACGTCGGCAACCGGGAAGTCCATGTCGTTCATGCGCCGGAACACTGCATCGTCGAGCGCGTCCAGACTCACCGTGAGACGCGACAACCCCGCCGCTTTCAGGGCACGCGCCTTGCGCGCGAGCAGGGCGCCGTTGGTGGTCAGGGTCAATTCGAGCGGCCGATCGTCAGCACCACGCACCTCGCTCAGCATCGCCACCAGGTTCTCGAGGTGCCGCCGCAGCAACGGTTCGCCGCCGGTGAGCCGCACCTTGGTGACGCCGTGGGCGGCGAACAGGCGGGTCAGGCGTGTGATCTCCTCGAAGCTCAGCAATGAGCCCTGCGGCAGGAACTGATAGTCGCGATCGAACACCGACTTGGGCATGCAATAGCCGCAACGGAAGTTGCAGCGATCGGTCACCGAGATGCGCAGATCGCGCAAGGGCCGTCCCAGCCGATCGCTCAAATGGCCGGTGGGCGCCTGCAGCCGTTGGGGTATGGCGGGCACCGCCGCGGCGTAGCGCAGGTCGGCCAGGGGGATCACGGACTCGCCCATGGCCCGATTGTGCCCGGGTGCCTGCTCGCCGGTGCCGTGTAAGGCCGCCCGACGCAGGGCGGGGCTTCTACGGATTGGCAGTGTCGATGGCGGCGACCCGACGCGCACCGTCGTAGCGGCGGGACCAGTAAGCAGCTCCCATGCGCTCGGTGCGAATCTGGGCGCCCGTGCGCGGCGCGTGGATGAAGCGGCCGTCGCCCACGTAGATGCCCACGTGCGAGAAGGCGCGCTGCTGGGTGTTGAAGAACACCAGGTCACCGGCCTGCAGCGCGTCACGCGCCACCGCCCGCAGCGACGGCGCTCGGGCCTGCTCCAGCGCGCTGCGCGGCAATTCGACACCCAGCGTCTGGCCGATGACGTGGCGCGTGAAGCCGCTGCAGTCGAAACCGCTCTCGACGCTTTGTCCGCCGATCTGGTACGGATGGTCGAGGAAGTTCATCGCCGCGATCGCCACGTCGCTGCCGGCGCTCGAGGCGCTGGCGTCCGTGGTCGGCAGGGCCGTCGGCGGCGCCGCAGCGACCGTTTGGCGCGGTGCCGGCGTCGAGCACGCCGCCAGCACCAGGACCCCGGCGACGATCACCAGCGCACGGAACCGAAAAAGGCTACCCGCCATCATCTGCGAACATAACGACCTCTTCGGCGTCTGTCAACACAAAACCTATTCTGATCAATCGGTTATGCGATCAATCTAAAGTCAGATCTAGATTGTTGACCCGCAAGCGCGCTGCCAGAACCCGTGCGGTGCGTTGACGATGCGCAGGGCGGCACATTGGCCTTGGCGTGGAGAATCCGGTCGCACCTTCGCGCGCTGCCAGGAGCCTTCCGATGACCTACAGCGAATTCCACCGACGCTCGATCGCGGAGCGCGACCGTTTCTGGTCGGAGCAGGCGCAGTTGATCGACTGGGAGCGGCCGTTCGACCAGGTGTTGGACTACAGTCGCCCGCCGTTTGCGCGTTGGTTCCTCGGTGGGCGCACCAACCTCTGCCACAACGCGGTCGATCGGCACCTGGCCATGCGGGGCGAGCAGGCGGCGCTGATCTACGTGTCGACCGAAGTCGACCAGGAACAGGTCTACACCTTCGTACAACTGCACGCCGAGGTGCAGCGGATGGCCGCCTGCCTGCTGGCGCTCGGCGTGCAGCCGGGCGACCGCGTCCTGATCTACATGCCGATGGTGCCGCAGGCGGTGTTCGCGATGCTGGCGTGCGCACGGATCGGTGCGATCCACTCGGTGGTGTTCGGCGGCTTTGCCAGCGTCAGCCTGGCGAGTCGCATCGACGACGCGCGGCCGCGCGTCGTCATCAGCGCCGACGCGGGCAGCCGCAACGGCAAGGTGGTGCCGTACAAGCCGCTGCTCGACGAGGCGATCCGGCTGGCACAGCACCGACCGGAGCGGGTGCTGATGGTCGACCGCGGCCTGAGCGCCTTCGACCGCGTGGCCGGGCGCGACGTCGACTACGCGGCGCTGCGCACCGAACACCTCGAGACGGTGGTGCCTTGCACCTGGGTCGACTCGACGCACCCGAGCTACACGCTGTACACCAGCGGCACCACGGGCAAGCCGAAGGGGGTCCAGCGCGACACCGGCGGCTATGCAGTGGCGCTGGCGGCGTCGATGAAGCACATCTTCTGCGGCGAGCCGGGGGAAACCTACTTCTCGACCAGCGACATCGGCTGGGTCGTGGGCCACAGCTACATCGTCTACGGCCCCCTGCTGGCCGGCATGGCGACCATCCTGTACGAGGGCTTGCCGGTGCGACCCGACGCCGGCATCTGGTGGCGCCTGGTCGAGCAGTACAAGGTCACCGCGATGTTCAGTGCCCCGACCGCGGTGCGGGTGCTGAAGAAGCACGACCCGGCATTCCTGAAGCGGCACGATCTGTCGTCGTTGCGCGCGCTGTTTCTGGCCGGCGAGCCGCTCGACGAGCCGACCGCGGCGTGGATCGCCGAAGGTCTGGGCAAGCCGATCATCGACAACTACTGGCAGACCGAGACCGGCTGGCCGATCCTCACGCTGTGCAACGGCATCGAACCGGCGCGCACGAAGTTCGGCTCCCCGGGCAAGGCGGTGTACGGCTACGACGTCAAGCTGATCGACGAGAACACCGGGCGCGAGCTCACGGGCGCTCAGCAGAAGGGCGTGGTGGCGATCGAAGGTCCGCTGCCGCCCGGTTGCATGCAGACCGTATGGGGCGACGACGAGCGCTTCGTGAGGACCTACTGGTCGACCGTGCCCGGGCGCCAGATCTACAGCACGTTCGACTGGGGCATCCGCGACGAGGACGGCTACTACTTCATCCTCGGCCGCACCGACGACGTCATCAACGTGGCCGGACACCGACTCGGTACGCGCGAGATCGAGGAGAGCATCTCCAGCCACTCCAACGTCGCCGAGGTCGCGGTGGTCGGCGTGGCCGACGCGCTGAAGGGCCAGGTGGCGATGGCGTTCGTGGTGCTGAGGGATCCGTCCGCGGCCGCCACCCCGGAGGGCGCGCTGCGGCTCGAGGGCGAGATCATGAAGGTGGTCGACGAGCAGCTCGGCGCGGTGGCGCGACCGGCGCGCGTGCGTTTCGTCGGCGTGTTGCCCAAGACCCGATCGGGCAAGCTCCTGCGCCGCGCGATCCAGGCGGTGTGCGAGAGCCGGGATCCAGGTGACCTCACCACCATCGAAGACCCGACCGCGCTGCAACAGATCAAGGACCTGGTGGCTCGCTAGCCACGCCCGGCGCCGCCGTTTGCGGTGCGTGCCGCGCAGCTCGTCGCACCGGCAGCGTTGGCGATCGACCAGCGACCGCACAATGCCGGCTTCGTGTCGGGAGTCTGCATGCATCGGGTCCTTTTCCGTGCGTTCTGCCTGTTCGCGGCGGTGGTGCCCGCTGCATTCGCGGCGGCCACGCTGCCCGGGCCGGCGTTCCCGTCGTTCGCGACCGCGGCGGCGCTGCAGACTTATTGCGACGAGAGTCTGCCCAAGGCGAAGACGGCGCTGCAGGCGCTGGAGCGCCATCCGGCCAACGCGGGCTGGCTGGCCGCCTACGATGACCTCAATGCGCTGCTCGAGGACTTGGCCGGGCCGGTGTACCTACTGTCCAACGTGCACCCGGACAAGGCCATCCGCGACGCGGCCGACGCGTGCGAGCTGCGCTGGCAGGACTTCACCTCCAGCCTGAGCCAGAACACCACGCTGTACCGTGCAGCGAGCCGCTTGCGCGAACGCGATCCGATCAACGCGTTGCTGCTGAAGACCCTGCGCGAGGATTTCGAGGATGCCGGCGTCAGCCTGCCGCCGCCCCAGCGCAAGCGCGCAAAGGACATCGTCGACCAGGTCACCGCGCTCGGCCAGGCGTTCGATCGCAACATCCGCGACGCCAATATCCTGCAGGCCTTCTCGGTCGAGCAGCTGCGCGGGGTGCCGGACGGCGTGTGGCGCAGCGCCAAGCGCGACGAGCAGGATCGTGTGCTGCTCGGCGTCGATACGCCGACCTACATGTCGGTGATGCAAGGAGCCGTCGACGCGACCACGCGCGAGCGCATGTGGCGCGCCAAGATCAACGAAGGCGGCCCGCCGAACCTGAAGCTGCTGGCGGAGATCGCCCAGCTGCGCAAGGAGTACGCCGGGCTGTTCGGATTTGCCAGTTACGCCGACTTCACCTTGCGACGGCGCATGGCGCATTCTGCGCGCGAGGCACAGGCGCTCCTCGACGACGTGCTCAAGGCGGTATCGGCACGCGAGGCCGGCGAGCTGTCCGAGCTGCGGGCGGCCAAAGCGCGCGACCTGAAGCTGGCGCCGGAGCAGGTGACCCTACAACGCTGGGATGCGATGTACTACCAGGAGCGCGTGCGGCGCGAGCGCTACGCGGTCGACCAGGAGGCGTTTCGCGCCTACTTTCCGCCGCAGGCCAGCCTGGCGTTCGTGATGCGGGTGATCGAGAAGATGATGGGTGTGCAGTACGTGCGCGTCGAAGGACTCGCGCTGTGGCATCCCGACGTACAGGCCTATGCGGTGGTCGATAGCGGCAGCGGCCAGCCGATCGCGGCGCTCTACATCGACCCATTTCCGCGCGAGGGCAAGTACAACCATGCCGCTGTCTGGAGCTTCCGCAACGGCTCGCTGCGCCTGAAGCGTGCGCCGCAGGCGGCGCTGGTGGTGAATGTCGGGCGCGAGGGCCTGACGCTCGACGACCTCGAAACGCTGCTGCACGAGTTCGGCCACGCCGTGCACAACAACCTGTCGGCGACGCGGCACTCGGCCCAGGCCGGCACCAGCGTGCTGCGCGACTTCGTCGAGGCACCGTCGCAGATGCTCGAGGAGTGGGTGTACGACCCCAAGGTGCTGGCGTTGATGCGCGAGGTCTGCGCCGATTGCCAGCAGGTGCCCGAGCCGCTGCTCGCGCAGGCGACCGCGGCCAAGCGCTACGGCAAGGGCATGGCCTATGCCCGCCAGTGGCTGTATGCCGCGTTCGACCTCGCCCTGCACGGCCCCGATGCCCCGGAGCCGATGGCCCTGTGGGCGCGCATGGAGGGCGCCACGCCGCTCGGCTACGTCCAGGGCACGATGTTGCCCGCCGGCTTCAGCCATGTGGCCACCGGCTATGGGGCCGGCTATTACGGCTACTTGTGGAGCGAGGTCGTCGCCGCCGACCTGCGCACCGCCTTCGCGGCCGATCGGCTCGATCCCGTGGTGGGCGGGCGCTACCGCCGCACCGTGCTGGCCAACGGCTCGCAGGTGCTGCCGCAGGAGCTGGTGCGCAGCTTCCTCGGGCGAGACGGCAATGCCAAGGCCTTCTACGAGGACCTGCAGCGCTGAGCGCTGCCCACTCGCCTAGAGGACGTCGGAGGCGTAGTCGGCCAGCCGCGAGCGCTCGCCGCGTGCCAGCGTCACGTGGCCCGAATGCGGCCAGCCCTTGAAGCGATCGACCGCGAAAGTGAGCCCAGAACTGCCTTCACTCAGGTATGGCGTATCGATCTGCGCGAGGTTGCCGAGGCAGACGATCTTGGTGCCGGGGCCGGCGCGCGTGATCAGCGTCTTCATCTGCTTGGGCGTCAGGTTCTGCGCCTCGTCGATGAGGACGAACTTGTTGAGGAACGTGCGGCCGCGCATGAAGTTGAGGCTCTTGATGCGGATCTTGCTGCGCACCAGGTCCTGTGTCGCGGCGCGGCCCCACTCACCGGCACTGCCATCGCCGCGTGCCAGCACCTCCAGGTTGTCATCGAGCGCACCCATCCACGGGCCCATTTTTTCTTCTTCGGTGCCGGGCAGGAAGCCGATGTCCTCGCCCAGAGGCACGGTGACGCGGGTGACGATGATCTCGGTGTAGCGCCGGTCGTCGAGCACCTGGCTCAGGCCGGAAGCCAGCGTCATCAGCGTCTTGCCGGTACCGGCGGTGCCGGTCAGCGTGATGAAGTCGACCTCGGGATCCATCAGCAGGTTGAGCGCGAAGTTCTGTTCGCGGTTGCGCGCCGTGACTCCCCAGACCGCGTTCTTGGCGTGCGTGTAGTCCTTCAGCGTCTTCAACACCGCCGTCTTGCCGGTGATCTCGGTGACGCGCGCATACAGCGGCGCGGCCCCCGGCGACTCGAGGAAGACGAACTGGTTGATCATCAGCGCCGGCACCAGCGGCCCGGCGATGCGGTAGTAGGTGTGCCCGCCCTGGCTCCAGCTCTCCATGGTCTTGCCATGGCGTTCCCAGAAATCGGCCGGCAGCGGCAACAAGCCGGTGTACAGCAGGTCGCCGTCGTCGAGCGTCTTGTCGTTCTGGTAGTCCTCGGCCGGCAGGCCGAGCGCGCGTGCCTTGACGCGCATATTGATGTCCTTGGACACCAGCACGATGTCGCGCCCGGGGTGCTGCTCGCGCAGCGCCTTGACGACACCGAGGATCTGGTTGTCGGCCTTGCCCGGCGGCAGGCCGTCGGGCAGCTTGATCTCGTGCAGCGTCTCCTGGAAGAACAGGCGCCCCATCGCTTCGCGCTTGCCGGTCTTCGACAGGGCAATGCCGTCCTTCGGGCTCAGGTCGCTGCCCGATACGAGCGCATCGAGCTCGCGGCTGGCCTGGCGGGCGTTGCGCGCCACCTCGCTCATGCCGCGCTTGTGACTGTCAAGCTCCTCCAGCGTGATCATCGGCAGGAAGATGTCGTGCTCCTCGAAGCGGAACAGGCACAGCGGGTCGTGCATCAGCACATTGGTGTCGAGCACGAAGAGGCGCTTGGGCCCGGCCGGGCGGGTCGCCTTGGGCTTGGATTCGGACGCCGGTCTGGTCGCGGGCGGCTTGGCCTCGAGCCGGGGCGCGGCGGCGGCGGCCGCGGCGTTGGTCAGCGCCAAGGGCTCCTTGGCGGCATCGTGGGTGGACTGCAGCGAGCGTTTGGCGGTACGCGCGGCGGCCTGGGTTTCGTAGTCGGTGGCAGACAGCAGGGTGGCTTTGGAGGCAGGCGGCTTGGGCAGTGGCATAAGGCGGTATGACGCAGACCAAACAAAAAAGCCGCACAGTCGTCTGTGCGGCCTTCGCTAACGGGTGAAACGCTCTTCGCGACTCACGGGCATGCGGCCATTATGCGCCACGCCTGTGACAGGACATCAAGCGGCCTTCTTCAAATCCTTCACGGCCTTGAGCACCTCGTCGACGTGGCCGGCCACCTTGATCCCGCGCCACTCGGCGCGCAGCACGCCCTTGGTGTCGATCAGAAAGGTGCTGCGCTCGATGCCCTTGACCTTCTTGCCGTACATGATCTTGTTCTTGACCACCCCGAACATGTGGCAGAGCTTCTCTTCGGTGTCGGCAATCAGGTCGAAGGGCAACTCGAGCGCCTGGCGAAACTTCTCGTGCGACGCCATGTTGTCGCGCGAAACACCGAACACCACGGCGCCAGCCTTGACGAAATCCTTGTGGCGATCGCGGAACTGCATCGCTTCGGTGGTGCAACCTGGCGTGTGGTCCTTCGGATAGAAGTACAGGACCACCACCTTGCCCAGAAAGGCCTGGGGCGTGAACTTCACCCCGCTGGTCGCGACGGCTTCGAACTCGGGCAGGGGTTTGTTCAGGACAGGCGTCATGAGGTGCGTTCTGATTGTCGAGGTGCCGGGCGGGGCACAACCAACCATAGATTATAAAGTTTCGCCACTGACCCCCTTGGCGCGGGGCCAGGGCCGAGTGCCCAGCCCCCAGCGCGAGCGCACGGGCCGTCAGCGCGCTTCGAGCAACAACGCGGCGACCACGTTGCGGCCCTCGCTGGCCAGTACGTTGTACGTCCTGCAGGCGGCCGCACTGTCCATCGTCTCGACGCCGACGCGGCGTTCGATCAGCGCGCGCAGCAGCGCCGGTCTGGGGAAGCGCAGGCGCGCACCGCTCCCGAAGATCACCAGCTCCGGACCAAGCCGCAACAGCTCGTCGAAGTGGGGCTGCGTCAGTTCATCGAAGCGGGCGGGTGCCCAGGCGCTGACCAGACCGGTCCACGGCACCACCACGCTGCCTTCGTGGGCCTGCGCGCCGACCCACACGCGGCCGGCTTCGTGACGGGCGATCGTGTTCACCCCGTCGAGGAAATCTGGCTGGAATTTCACGCTGCGCTGCGCCTTCGCGCGATCCACGCCGGCAATGCGCTGTGACGCTGCCGGACCGCTTAAGTCGCTATGGTTAAATTCTAAGTGGCGCAGTGCAGCAATCCGGGCTGTCTGCAGCAATCCCGAGGAGCCCGTTTTGGTGAAACCGATCGCCAAGTCCAGCAAGCTCGCCGACGTGGGCTACGACATCCGTGGCCCGGTGCTGGAGAAGGCCCGCCAGATGCAGGAGGAGGGCCACAAGATCATCCAGCTGAACATCGGCAATCTCGCGGTGTTCGGCTTCGATCCGCCCGACGAGATCGTGCAGGACATGATCCGCAACCTGCCGTCCAGCGCCGGCTACACCGACAGCAAGGGCCTGTTCGCGCCGCGCAAGGCGGTGATGCACTACACGCAGGAAAAGCACATCGCCGGCGTCACCGTCGACGACGTGTATCTCGGCAACGGGGCCTCGGAGCTGATCGCCTTCAGCCTCAACGCGCTGCTCGACGCCGGCGACGAGATCCTGGTGCCGGCACCCGACTACCCGCTATGGACGGCAGCGGTGTCGCTGTCGGGCGGCACGCCGGTGCACTACCTGTGCGACGAGCAATCCGACTGGCTGCCCGACCTGACCGACCTGCGCCGCAAGATCACACCGGCCACCCGCGGCATCGTGGTGATCAACCCCAACAACCCGACCGGCGCCCTGTACCCGCCCGAGCTGCTCAAGGAGGTGGTCGACATCGCGCGGCGGCATCACCTGATCGTGTTCGCCGACGAGATCTACGACAAGACGCTCTACGACGGCCACACCCACACCAGCATCGCGTCGCTGGCCGACGACGTGCTGTTCGTCACCTTCAACGGTCTGTCGAAGAACTACCGCGCCTGCGGCTACCGCGCCGGCTGGATGGTGGTGTCGGGCGACAAGCGCCACGCCAGGGATTACATCGAAGGGCTCAACATGCTGTCCTCGATGCGGCTGTGCGCCAACACGCCGGGCCAGCTGGCGATCCAGACCGCGCTCGGCGGCTATCAGAGCATCAAGGACCTGGTGGCGCCGGGCGGCCGCCTGACCAAGCAGCGCGACCTGGCGTACCAGCTGCTCACTTCGATCCCGGGCGTCAGCGTGGTCAAGCCGAAGGCGGCGCTTTACATGTTCCCACGGCTCGATCCGAAGCTCTATCCGATCGCCGACGACCAGCAGTTCGCCTACGAATTGCTCGCCGAGGAGAAGGTGCTGATCGTGCAAGGCACCGGCTTCAACTGGCCTCGGCACGACCACTTCCGGCTGGTGTTCCTGCCCAACCCGGACGACCTGACCGACGCAATCGGACGCATCGAGCGCTTCCTGCATCACTACCGCCAGAGGCATGGCACATGACGACACGCAGTGGGGGGACGTCGACCCGAGTTGCCGAGCGACGCGACGCCGCCGCCGCGCCGATCCAGATCGGGCTGCTTGGCATCGGCACCGTCGGCAGCGGCACGTTCAAGGTGCTGCAGCGCAACCAGGAGGAGATCCGGCGCCGCGCCGGCCGCGCGATTCGCATCGCGTCCGTGGCCGACCTTGACGTCGCGCGTGCGCGCAGCATCGTGGGTGACGCGGCGCAGGTGCTCGACGATGCCCGCCGCGTCATCGCCGACCCGGCCATCGACATCGTGGTCGAGCTGATCGGTGGCACGACGATCGCGAAGACGCTGGTGCTTGAGGCGATCGCCGAGGGCAAGCACGTGGTCACCGCCAACAAGGCGTTGCTGGCAGTGCACGGCAACGAGATCTTCGCCGCCGCCCACGCCAAGGGCGTGATGATCGGCTTCGAGGCGGCGGTGGCCGGGGGTATCCCGATCATCAAGGCGCTGCGCGAAGGGCTGACGGCCAACCGCATCGAGTGGGTGGCGGGCATCGTCAACGGCACGACGAACTTCATCCTGAGCGAGATGCGCGACAAGGGCCTGGACTTCGGCACCGTGTTGAAGGAGGCGCAACGCCTGGGCTATGCGGAGGCCGATCCGACGTTCGACATCGAGGGCATCGACGCCGCACACAAGGCGACGATCATGTGCGCGATCGCCTTCGGCGTGCCGATGCAGTTCGGCAAGGCGCACATCGAGGGCATCACCGGGCTGCAAGCCACCGACATCCGCTATGCCGAGCAGCTCGGCTACCGCATCAAGCTGATCGCGATGGCACGGCGCTCGGGGTCGGGCATCGAGCTGCGCGTGCACCCCACGCTCATTCCGTCCAAGCGCCTGATCGCCAACGTCGAGGGCGCGATGAACGCGGTGGTGGTGCAGGGCGACGCGGTCGGCACCACGCTGTACTACGGCAAGGGCGCCGGCTCGGAACCGACGGCGTCCGCGGTGGTGGCCGACCTGGTGGACATCACGCGGCTGCACACCGCCGACCCGGATCATCGGGTGCCGCACCTCGCGTTCCAGCCCGATGCACTGGCGGCGACGCCGATTCTGCCGATGGACGAGGTGCTCACCGCCTACTACCTGCGGCTGCGCGTCGCCGACCAGACCGGGGTGCTCAGCCGCATCACGACGATCCTGGCCGAGCACGACATCTCGATCGACGCGGTGCTGCAGCGCGAGTCGGCGCAAGGCGAGCGCCAGACCGACCTCATCATCCTGACGCACGACACCCGCGAGGGCCGCATGAACCAGGCGATGGCCACCATGCAGGCGCTGCCGACGGTGCTGGCGCCGATCGTGCGCATCCGCAAGGAAGAGCTCAATTGAAGTACCTGAGCACGCGGGGCGACGCCACCCCGCGCGCCTTCGGCGAGATCCTGCTCGAGGGTTTGGCGCCTGATGGTGGTCTGTACCTGCCCGAGCACTATCCACGGGTTAGCGCGTCCACTCTGGCGCGCTGGCGCGCCTTGCCGTACGCCGACCTGGCGTTCGAGATCCTGTCGTTGTACATCGACGATATTCCTGCTGGCGACCTGCGCGTGCTCTGCCGAAGGGTATACACGCGTGCGACCTTCGGCAGCGACGCGATCACGCCGCTGCGCGCGCTCGAGCCCGGCCTGTGGATCGAAGGCTTGTCCAACGGGCCGACCCTGGCCTTCAAGGACATGGCGATGCAGTTGCTCGGCGCGCTGTTCGAGTACGAGCTGGCCCGCCGTGGCGAGCACCTGAACATCCTGGGTGCCACCTCGGGTGACACCGGTGGCGCTGCCGAGTACGCGATGCGGGGCAAGCGCGGTGTGCAGGTGTTCATGCTGTCGCCGCACGGCCGCATGAGCCCGTTCCAGCAGGCGCAGATGTACAGCCTGCAGGACGCCAACATCCACAACATCGCGATCGAAGGCGTGTTCGACGACTGCCAGGACATCGTCAAGGCGGTGGCCGGCGATATCGCGTTCAAGCGCGCGCACCGCATCGGCAGCGTCAACTCGATCAACTGGGCCCGCCTGGTGGCGCAGGTGGTGTACTACTTCGCCGGCTGGTTCCAGGCCACTCGGGGTGACGACGAGCGGGTGAGCTTCGCGGTGCCCTCGGGCAACTTCGGCAACGTCTGTGCCGGACACGTGGCCCGCATGATGGGCCTGCCGATCGAGCGCCTGATCGTCGCCACCAACGAGAACGACGTGCTCGACGAGTTCTTTCGCAGCGGGCGCTATCGCGTGCGCGCCGCCGCCGAGACCCACGAGACGTCGAGTCCGTCGATGGACATCAGCAAGGCGTCGAACTTCGAGCGCTTCGTCTGCGATCTGCTGCAGCGGGATACCGCTCGCACCCGTGAGCTGTTCGCCGAGTGCGTTTCGCGCGACGGTGGCTTCGTGCTCGATGCCGCCACGCATGCGCGTTGCGCCGAGTTCGGCTTCGTCTCGGGCCGCAGCACGCACGCGGACCGGCTGGCGACGATCCGCCAGGTGTGGCAGCAGCACCATGACCTGATCGATCCGCATACCGCCGATGGCGTCAAGGTGGCGCGTGAACTGCGCCGACCCGGCGAGACGGTCATCGCGCTCGAAACGGCCCTGCCAATCAAGTTTGCCGAGACGATCGTCGAGGCGGTGGGGACAGTACCCGCGCGTCCAGCGGCCCTGGAAGGGCTGGAGGCCTTGCCGCGGCGCGTCACGCTGTTGCCGGCGGACGCCGATCGCGTCAAGGCGTTGATCGCCGCGCACGATAAGACCTGACTCCGTCTTTGGCAGGCGTCGATCGACGCAGCTTGGCACAATGCGGCAGGCGATCGACATGACCCCCAGCGCAAAAACCCGCAGGCCCGATGGGCCGCCCCTGCTCAGCCTCGACGAGGCGGTGCAGCGATTGCTCGCGGGCGCGCGCGGCCATGCGATCGGCGAGCGCGAGGCGGTGTCGACCTTCGACGCATTGAACCGGGTGCTGGCGCAGGAGGTGCGATCCGGCCTCAACGTGCCGCCCGAGGACAACAGCGAGATGGACGGCTATGCCGTGCGCGTCGCGGACGTTCCGACCGAGGGCACGGTGCTGCCGGTGGCGCAACGCATCCCGGCCGGACAGGTGGGGCGGCCGCTGCAGCCTGGCACCGCAGCGCGCATCTTCACCGGCGCCCAGGTGCCTCCCGGCGCCGACGCGGTGGTGATGCAGGAATTCTGCGAGCCGATCGCGCCGGCGCGCGACGGCGAACTCGGCAGCGTGCGCTTGCGGACGGTGCCGGCCGCGGGCATGGCAATTCGTCGCCGCGGCGAGGACGTGCGCCTCGACGCCGTGGTGCTGCGGCCGGGCATGCGCATGACGCCGCAGGCCATGGGCATGGCGGCATCGGTTGGCGCGGCCACTTTGCAGGTGTGGCGCCGCCCGCGCGTGGCGCTGTTCTCCACCGGCGACGAGCTCGCGATGCCCGGCGAACCGTTGAAGCCCGGTGCGATCTACAACTCCAATCGCTTCACGTTGCGCGGCCTGTTGCAGGCGGCTGGCTGCACGGCGATCGACCTCGGCATCGTGGCGGACAAGCTCGACGCCACGCGCGATGCGTTGCGGCGCGCGGCCGCGGAGGCGGACCTGGTGCTGACCTGCGGCGGGGTGTCGGTGGGTGAGGAAGACCACTTGAAGCCCGCGTTGCAGGCCGAAGGGCGGCTCGACCTCTGGTCGATCGCCATCAAGCCCGGCAAGCCGCTGGCCTTCGGTGCGGTGCGCCGCGGCGACGGCACCGAGGCGCTGTACATCGGCCTGCCGGGCAACCCGGTGTCGAGCACGGTGACCTTTCTGGTCGCGGTGATGCCGGTCCTGCGCACCCTGTGCGGCTCGCCGCCGCACGGCCCTAAGCCGATCCCGATGACCGCGGGCTTCGATTGGCCGAAGCCGAACGCGCGCCGCGAGTTTCTGCGCGCGCGCGTGGCCACCGATGGACGGCTCGAGATCTACCCCAATCAAGGCTCGGGCGTGCTCACGTCGATGGTGTGGGCCGACGGGCTGATCGACAATCCCGGCGGCAAGGCCATCGTCCACGGCGACAGCGTGCAGTTCCTGCCGCTCGCGCTGTTGCTGCAATGAGCCTTCGCATCGAGGTGCGCTACTTCGCGTCACTGCGCGAAGCACTGGGCGTCGGCGAAGTCCTGCAGGTGCCAATGGGCACCACGGTGGGGGCGCTGCGCGACCGCTTGGTGGCGCGCGGTGGCGAGCATGCGCGCTGCCTGGCACGCGGCCGGGCGGTGCGTTCGGCGCTCGACCAGGCGATGGCCGACGACGACGTCCTCCTGCACGATGGTGCCGAGGTGGCGTTCTTCCCACCGGTGACGGGCGGCTGACCATCGTGTCTTCGATCACGGCCGGGGCGGTCACCATCCAGCAGGCCGATTTCGACCTCGGCGCCGAAGTGGCCGCGTTGCGCGATGGAGATGGCCAGGCCGGCGCACTGGCGACCTTCGTCGGCATCGTGCGCGATCGCAACGACGCCACTCGGGTCAGCGCGATGGAGCTCGAGCACTACCCCGGCATGACCGAGCGCGCGATCGACGGCATGATCGCCGAGGCACGGCGGCGCTTCGACGTCCGCGGCGTTCGCGTGATCCATCGTGTGGGTGCGCTGCGTCCAGGCGACCAGATCGTGCTGGTCGCGGTGACGTCGGCGCATCGCCACGACGCCTTCCAGGCCTGCGAGTTCCTGATGGACTACCTGAAGACACAGGCACCGTTCTGGAAGAAGGAAACCACCCCCGACGGTGTTCGCTGGGTCGATGCACGGGCGAGCGACGACGCGGCGCTCGCGCGATGGGGCCTGCACATGGGCAACGCCGGGTGAGCCCTGCCCCTGCACGCCGTCGGGGCCGACGATGACCCGGGGCCCCTTCGAAGGCGGGGCGGAGTCGGCGGCGCTGCGATCGGCGCTCGGCCGCTTCGCCACCGGCGTCACGCTGGCCACCTGTTGCGACGCCGCTGGCACGCCGGTGGGGCTCACCGTCAATTCGTTCGGTGCGTTGTCGTTGCATCCGCCGCTGGTGCAGTGGTCGCTGCGCTGCGAGAGCCCGACCTTGCCGGCCTTCGAGGCCGCCGAGCACTTTGCGATCAACGTGCTCGCCGAAGGACACCTCGAACTCTCCCGGCGCTTCGCGGCGCTGGTCGACAACCGGTTCGAGCAGGGGCGCTGGCACCCCGGTCGCACCGGGTGCCCCGTGCTTGGCGGCGCGCTGGCGGTGTTCGAGTGCGTACGCCGCTCGGCACAGCGCCACGGCGACCACGTTCTCTTCATCGGCGAGGTGCTGCACCACGGCGCGCACACGGGGGCGCCGCTGCTGTTCCACACCAGCCGCTATCGCCGGATGGGCGACCCGCTTTAGACCGCCCCCAGCGACGTTGATTTGGCGCAGACTGGACGCGCCTCGGGCGGTTGGCCGCCTTGAAATGGCTGCCGGCCTCCTCACCTGCGTTGGCAGTTCGGAGGATTCCATGCGTCTCGACAAACTCACCACTGCCTTCCAGCAGGCTCTGGCCGACGCCCAGAGCCTGGCGGTAGCGCGCGACAACCCGTACATCGAGCCCGCTCATCTGTTGGCGGCCATGCTGGCACAACCCGACGGCCCCAAGGCGCTGCTCGACCGGGCCGGCGCCAACACGGCCGCGCTGCGCACCGCGATGGACACGGCGACCAGCGCGTTGCCACAGGTGCAGGGCGGCGGCCAGCCGGTGCAGCCGGGGCGCGACCTGGTCTCGCTGCTGCAGGCAGCCGACAAGGAGGCCACCAAGCGGGGCGACCAGTTCATCGCCAGCGAAATGTTCCTGCTCGCGCTGGCCGACTCGAAAAGCGACCTCGGTGGCATCGTTCGCGGTCACGGCCTGACCCGCAAGGCGCTCGAGGCCGCGATCGAAGCCGTTCGTGGTGGGCAGAAGGTCGACAGCGCCGACGCCGAAGGGCAGCGTGAGGCGCTGAAGAAGTACACGCTCGACCTCACGGACCGCGCCCGCCAGGGCAAGCTCGACCCGGTGATCGGCCGCGACGACGAGATTCGTCGCGCGATCCAGGTCCTGCAGCGACGCACCAAGAACAACCCGGTGCTGATCGGCGAGCCCGGCGTCGGGAAGACGGCGATCGTCGAAGGCCTGGCGCAGCGCATCGTCAACGGCGAGGTGCCGGACTCGCTGCGCGACAAGCGCGTGCTGTCGCTTGACATGGCAGGCCTGCTCGCGGGTGCCAAGTACCGTGGCGAGTTCGAAGAACGCCTGAAGGCGGTGCTGAAGGAAGTGGCCCATGATGAAGGCCGCATCGTGCTGTTCATCGACGAGCTGCACACGATGGTCGGCGCCGGCAAGGCCGAAGGCGCCATCGATGCCGGCAACATGCTCAAGCCGGCGCTGGCGCGCGGCGAACTGCACTGCATCGGCGCCACCACGCTCGACGAGTACCGCAAGTACGTCGAGAAAGACGCCGCGCTCGAACGGCGCTTCCAGAAAGTGCTGGTCGAGGAGCCGAGTGTCGAGGCGACGGTGGCGATCCTGCGCGGCCTGCAGGAGAAGTACGAGGTGCACCACGGCGTCGAGATCACCGACCCGGCGATCGTCGCCGCGGCGGAGCTGTCGCACCGCTACATCACCGACCGCTTCCTGCCCGACAAGGCGATCGACCTGATCGACGAGGCGGCGGCCAAGATCAAGATCGAGATCGACTCCAAGCCGGAGGCCATGGACAAGCTCGACCGCCGGCTGATCCAGCTGAAGATCGAGCGCGAGGCCGTCAGGAAGGAGAAGGACGAGGCCTCGATCAAACGGCTGGGTCTGATCGAAGGCGAGATCGGCAAGCTCGAGCGCGAATACGCCGACCTCGAGGAGATCTGGAAGGCCGAAAAAGCCACCGCGCAGGGCTCGGCCCAGGTGAAGGAGGAGATCGATCGCATCCGCCACCAGATCGACGAGCTCAAGCGCAAGGGCGACTTCAACAAGGTGGCCGAGCTGCAGTACGGCAAGCTGCCCGAGCTCGAGAAGCGCCTGAAGGAAGCGCAGGCCAAGGAGGCCGGCAAGGGCAAGAGCGGCAAGCCGCAGCTGTTGCGCACGATGGTCGGGGCCGAGGAGATCGCCGAGGTGGTGTCACGCGCCACCGGCATCCCGGTGAGCAAGCTGATGCAGGGCGAGCGCGACAAGCTGCTGCAGATGGAAGCCAAGTTGCACGAGCGCGTGGTCGGCCAGGACGAGGCGATCACGGCGGTGGCCGATGCCATCCGCCGCTCGCGCGCGGGCTTGAGCGACCCCAACCGGCCGCTCGGCTCGTTCCTGTTCCTCGGGCCCACCGGCGTGGGCAAGACCGAGCTGTGCAAGGCGCTGGCGGGCTTCCTGTTCGACAGCGACGACCACATGATCCGCATCGACATGAGCGAGTTCATGGAGAAGCACTCGGTGTCGCGGCTCATCGGCGCGCCGCCTGGCTACGTGGGCTACGACGAAGGCGGCCACCTCACCGAGGCCGTGCGCCGCAAGCCCTATTCGGTGCTCTTGCTCGACGAGGTCGAGAAGGCCCACCCCGACGTCTTCAATGTGCTGCTGCAGGTTCTCGACGATGGCCGGCTCACCGACGGCCAGGGGCGCACGGTGGACTTCAAGAACACCGTGATCGTGATGACCAGCAACCTCGGCTCGCACATGATCATGCAGATGGCCGGTCAGCCGTCGGAGGCGATCCGCGAGGCGGTGTGGAGCGAGGTCAAGGCGCACTTCCGTCCCGAGTTCCTGAACCGCATCGACGAGA
>DATJYZ010000055.1:0-5464 GCA_035499355.1 Burkholderiaceae bacterium
CATCTGCGCCGGCGTCAGCCGCAGCAGGTGGCCCGCGGCGGCCGCCGCGGCCAGCGTGCCCGCGGTGCCGGTGGTGTGGAACACCTTGTAGTGCGAGCGGCCGAGGAACTCGCCGACGCGGATGCCGACCTCATAGGCGGCGACCGCCGCCGCGAGCAGCTCGCGGCCCGAGCGCCGCAGGGCCTGCGCCACCGCCAGGGCGGGCGGAAACACCACCGCCGCCGGATGGAACACCGAGCCGTTGTGCACGTCGTCCTGCTCGGCCACGTGCGATGCGGCGGCGTTGATCGCTGCCGCCACCAGCGGGCTCGAACCGCGGCGGTGGATCAGCACTTCCGACGCGCCGTCGCCCGGCCCCTGCGCGAGCATGAAGCGGGCGATCGACTCCACCGGGCGCGCGCCCTTGCCGGCCAGCGTGGAGCCGATCCAGTCGAGCAGCAGGTCCTGCGTGCGCGCGACCACCGCGTTCGGGATCGCCTCGAAGCGCAGCGTCGCGGCGAAGTGCGCGAGCGCGACACCGGGTGAATCGTCTGTCATGGGCACCTCTCGTCGATCACACCACGCCGTCGGCGTGCCAGCGCGCGATCGTGGCGGGCTCGAAGCCGAACTCGGCCAGCAGCGCGTCGGTGTGCTGGCCGAGCGCCGGGATCGCATCCATGCGCGCGTCGAACGACGCCGGCAGCGCCGGTGGCCGCAGCGCGGGGATCGCGCCCGCGGGCGACACGACCTCGGTCCAGCGTTGCCGTGCCGCCAGTTGCGGGTGCGTCCACACCTCGCGCATGCCATTGACGTGCGCGTTGGCGATCTGCGCTTCTTCCAGCCGCTGCACCACCTGCTCGCCGCTCAATCCGGAGAACGCCTCGTCGATGATCGAAGCCAGCGCATCGCGCGCCGCGACCCGGCGCGCGTTGCTGTCGAAGCGCGGATCGCTCGCGAGTTGCGGGCGCTGCAGCACCTTGGCACAGAAGGTCTGCCACTCGCGCTCGTTCTGCAGCCCGAGCATCACCGCCTTGCCATCGCCGGCGGCGAACGGCCCGTACGGAAAGATCGTCGCGTGCGCGGCACCGGCGCGCGGTGGCGGCGGCGCGCCGTCGAACGCGTAGTACAGCGGGAAGCTCATCCACTCGACCATCGACTCGAGCATCGACACGTCCAGCCGCACGCCGCGGCCCGTCCTGCCGCGCTCGATCAGCGCCGCCAGGATCGCGCTGTAGGCATACATGCCGGCGGCGATGTCGGCGATCGAACAGCCGGCCTTCGCCGGCTGCTCGGGCGTACCGGTGACCGACAGGAAGCCGGCCTCACTCTGGATCAGCAGGTCGTACGCTTTCTTGTCGCGGTAGGGACCGGGGCGCTCGGGATCGTCGCCGTAGCCCGAAATGTCGCACACGACCAGCCGCGGCCATTTGACGTGCAAGGCATCGAACGACAAACCCAGCCGCGCCGCGGCGCCGGGCGCGAGGTTCTGCACCAGCACGTCGGCGCGCGCGAGCAGCGCGTCGAGGATGCGCGGCGCGTCGGTGTGCTTGACGTCGAGCGTCAGGCTTTCCTTCGAGCGGTTGGTCCACACGAAATGCGACGCCAGACCCTTGACGCGCTCGTCGTAGCCGCGCGCGAAGTCGCCGGTGCCCGGACGCTCGACCTTGATCACGCGCGCCCCCAGGTCGGCGAGATGCCGCGTGCACAACGGCGCCGCGATCGCATGCTCGAGCGTGACGACGGTGATGCCTTGGAGGGGCCGCATTCTGTTGGGTCTAGCTGCGAAGGCGGGAGCTTGCAAAGCCGGGCGCGGGCGTGTGCCGTCGCTCGGATGCGGCAGCCCCTCGCTGCGCGAGGGGCTCCCTGCCCTGCTCGATCGCATGGCCCGCCGGGAGCGCGCTGCGAGAAGCGCAGCGGAGTCGGCCTGCAAGTCCGACCGCCACAGTAGGAGCCCGCCCCGGGCACCGCTCGCCGCGGCGCTCCGTCGCCAAGAAGGAAAGCAACTGCATCGCTCAGAACGACCGCGGCAAGCCCAGCACGTGCTCGGCCACGTAGCTGAGGATCAGGTTGGTCGAGATCGGCGCCACCTGGTACAGCCGAGTCTCGCGAAACTTGCGCTCGACGTCGTATTCGCAGGCGAAGCCGAAGCCGCCGTGGAACTGGATGCAGGCATTGGCTGCCTCCCACGATGCCTTGGCGGCGAGGTACTTGGCCATGTTGGCCTGCGCGCCGCAAGGCTGGTGCGCGTCGAACAGCCGGCAGGCCTCGTAGCGCATCAGGTCGGCCGCCTCCACTTCGATGTGCGCCTCGGCGATCGGGAACTGCACGCCCTGGTTCTGGCCGATCGGGCGGCCGAACACGACGCGGTCCTTCACGTACGCGGTGACGCGGTCGATGAACCAGCGGCCGTCGCCGATGCATTCGGCGGCGATCAGCGTGCGCTCGGCGTTCAGCCCGTCGAGGATGTACTTGAAGCCCTGGCCCTCGTGCCCGATCAGGTTCTCGGCCGGGATCTCGAGGTTCTCGAAGAACAGCTCGTTGGTCTCGTGGTTGACCATGTTGGCGATCGGCCGCACCGTCATGCCGTGTTTCGTCGCCTGGTGCAGGTCGACGATGAAGATCGACAGACCCTCGCTCTTCTTCGCCACCTCCGCCAGCGGCGTGGTGCGCGCCAGCAGGATCATCAGATCGGAGTGCTGGACGCGCGAGATCCACACCTTCTGGCCGTTGACGATGTAGCGGTCGCCCCCGGGGCCCGACTTCCTCACCGCGGTGGTCTTGATCCTGGTGGTGTCGGTGCCGGTGCTGGGCTCGGTGACGCCCATCGACTGCAGGCGCAGCTCGCCGGTCGCGATCTTCGGCAGGTATTTCTGCTTCTGCTCGGGCGAGCCGTGGCGCAGCAGCGTGCCCATGTTGTACATCTGCCCGTGGCAGGCGCCGGAGTTGCCGCCCGAACGGTTGATCTCCTCCATGATCACCGACGCCTCGGTGAGCCCGAGCCCCGAACCGCCGTACTCGTGCGGGATCAGCGCGGCCATCCAGCCGGCCTTGGTGAGCGCGTCGACGAAGGCCTCGGGGTAGGCGCGCTTGGCGTCGACCTCGCGGTGGTAGTCGTCGGGAAACTGCGCGCACAGCGCGCGCACGGCGTCGCGCAGCTCGGCGTGGGATTGATTCGTGGTCGCGATCATCGAGGCCGCCCGCTCAGGCCAGATCGGCGCTGGCCGACATGGCCAGTGCGCCGTCGTGGTCGCGCGCCCACAGCGAGACGTGGCGGGCGTTGCCGCCGACGCGCCCGCAGAGATCGCACGGGTGGCCGTCGAACAACGGCGACCTGGCGGTGAACGCGAAGCGCCCGATCACGGCGTCGGGTTGCTGTCGGCGCAGCAGGTCGAGCAGCAGCGTCGCGATCAGCGGGCCGTGCACCACCAGGCCCGGATAGCCCTCGACCTCGGTGACGTAGCGGTGGTCGTGGTGGATGCGGTGGCCGTTGAAGGTCAGCGCCGAGTAGCGGAACAGCAGCACCGCATCGGGCACGACGCGCCGCGCGAAGGTCTCGTCGCGCGGCGCGGCCACCGGTGCCGCGGGCGCGGCGCCGGGCTGCGGTGCGTCGCGGTACACGATGTCGTGCTCCTCGGTGATCGCCAGCCCGCGCGGGCCCACGATCTCGTGGCGCACGGTCACGAACGCCAGCCGGCCGCTGCGCCCGCTCTTGGCGTCGACCGACGTGATGCGCGACGTGCGGGTGATCGCGTCGTCCACCCGCAGCGGCAGCAGGAACTGCAGCCGACCGCCGGCCCACATGCGGCGCGGCAGGTCGATCGGCGGCAGGAAGCCGCCACGCCGCGGGTGACCGTCGGGGCCCAGCTCCGATTGTCGTGCCAACGGCACGAAGAACAGCCAGTGCGCCAGCGGCGGCGCGGAGTCGCCCGCGCGCGCCGGCGGTTCGTCGCGGTCGAGCGTCGCGGCCAGCGCGTCGAGCACCTCGCCACGCACGCGGTCGCTGCGCTGCTCGGTGCGGCCGAGCCAGCCGCGCCAATGCGCCAGCTGTGCGTCGGTGATGGAGGCGGCCACGTTCATCGGGATCGGCAACCCAGGCAGCTTACGCCGGACTCGGTCGCCGACGGGATTGTCGGGCAGTGCGGCCGCCTCGCCACGACGGCCGGCACGGAAGACCGGCCGCCGACGCGCTCAGCGCGTGCCGGTCACTTCAGATTGGCGACGAGCTTGCGCATCTCGGTGACGCTGAAGCCACGCAATGTCTGCGTGCGCACATTGCCGAGCGCGGCGGTCTTCAGCGCCAGCGACATCACCGCATCTTCGGGGCCCTCCGCCACGATGACGATGTCGTAGGCGCCGGTGGTCCAGTGCACGCTCTTGATCGTGACGCCCGCGGCTTCGGCAGCGGACTTGAACGCCTCGTAGCGTTGCGGCGAATCCTTGATGTTGCGCGCGCCTTGCTCGGTGAAACTGGCCAAGGTGATGAAAGCAGGCATACGGATCTCCTCGAAGCAGCCATTGGCTGCCAGCGACGGCCCGTTTGCGGCCTTCGAGTCAGGCGATCGAGGAGGGCCGCCAGGCCCTCGACGCCACGACCGGACCGCACAAGTTAGGCCGCGGCGACCGCCGCGTCAAGGGCGCCCCCGGGGCGCTCGGCGCTACACCGTGCGCCCGCCGTCGACCGGGAACTCGACGCCGGTGATGAACTCGGCCTCGTCGCTGGCCAGATAGACCGCGGCGCGGGCGATGTCCAGCGGCGTCGACAGCCGGCCCAGCGGGATGGTGGCCAGGAACTTCTTGCGGTTCTCCGGCGTGTCGGGCATGCCCATGAACTGCTCGAGCAGGCCTGTCGCGCCCATCACCGGGCAGATCACGTTGACGCGGATGTTGTCGGGCGCCAGCTCGACCGCCAGCGACTTGCTCATCAGGTTGACCGCGCCCTTGGTGCTGTTGTACCAGGTGAGCCCCGGGCGCGGCCGCAGCCCCGCGGTGGAGCCGATGTTGACGATGACGCCGCTGCGCTGCCTGCGCAGGACCGGCACCACCGCGTGCGTCATGTGGAAGATCGACTTGACGTTGATCGCATAGACCTTGTCGAACTGCGCCTCGTCGACGTCGAGCAGCGGCCCGTTCTTGTGCGACCAGCCGGCATTGTTGACGACGATGTCGAGCCTGCCGCCGAACGCCTTGAGCGTGGCCGCCACCAGCGCGTCGATGTCGGCGCGCTGCGTGACGTCGCACTTCACCGCGACGCCCGAGGCGCCGAGCGGGCCGGCCACGTCCTTGGCGCCGGCTTCGTTGATGTCGGCCAGCGCGACCTTGGCGCCTTCCTTCGCGTACTGGCGGGCGATCTCGGCACCGAAGCCACTGGCCGCGCCGGTGACGATGGCCACCTTGCCTTGCAGTCTCATGTCGTCTCCTTGCAGGTGGCCTGCATCGTCGAGGCCGCCGTTTGAGCTGCGATGGTATTGCACCGGCCGCCCCGGCG
>DATJYZ010000056.1:0-4167 GCA_035499355.1 Burkholderiaceae bacterium
GGGCCACCACCCGCGCGCCGTTGGCCGGCACCCACACTTCGTCGGCCGCGTGCTCGAGCTGCTCGATGGCGCCCGCGGGCTTGAGGTTGCGCGCATCGAACGCGGCATCGATCGCCGCGACACGCTGCTCGACGCTGGCCACCGAAGGCCGCACGTGCATGGATTCGGCCATCGCCGTCACTCCGCTCAAGGGCCGTCAGTATAGGAAACCCGGGTCGCCGCGACGGCCGCGCCGTCAGATGGCGTTCAGGTGCATGCCGAAGTCGAGCTCGACGATCGCGCCGGTCATCATCGACGCGCCGGTGGCGAGCCACCAGATCGCCTCGGCCACTTCGTCGGGGTGACCGATGCGCTGCAGCGGCGACACCGCGATCTGGTGCGCGCGCCGCTGCGCGAACGACTCCGGCGCCAGCCGCTCGACGAAGCCATGCTCGACCAGCGCCGGGCACACCGCGTTGACGCGCACCTCGGGGGCCAGCACGCGCGCCAGCGCCAGGGTCAGCGCGTTCACCGCCGCCTTCGACGCCGCATACGGAATCGACGAGCCGCTGCCCATCAGCGCGGCGCGCGACGAGATGTTCACCACCGCACCGCGGCCGCTGGCCTTCAGGTGCGGCCCCGCGGCGCGCATCATCTGGAACGGCCCGATCGCGTTGACCGCGTAGATGCGCTGGAAGTCCTCCGCCTGCACGTCGTGCAGCTTCGCGTGCGGCACCATCACGCTGATGCCGGCGGCGTTCACGAGCACGTCGAGGCGGCCGAGGCGCTCGACCGTGGTCGCCACCAGCCGCACGCAGTCGGCGTCGCGCGTCACGTCGCCCTCGATCGCGATCGCGCGCTGGCCCGGTGCGCTGGCGCTGGCCGCCAGCGCGTCGGCCGCCTCGCGCTGGCCGGCGTCGAGGTGATTGAGCGCGACGTCCCAGCCTTCGCGCATGAAGCGCCGTGCGGTGGCCGCGCCGATGCCCGACGCGGCACCGGTGATGAGCGCGACGCGGCGCCCGGTTTCGTTCATCGCCACTCCCCCGCCGCCGTCAGGCGCTCACCTGCAGAAAGTCCAGCAGCAGCCGGTTCACCGCAGTGGCCTGCTCCTGCTGCACCCAGTGCCCGGCGCCGTCGACGAGTTCGGCACCGAGCATGCGCGTGCAGGCCAAGGCCTGCATCGCCTCGAAGTCGCCGGGCCTCTGGTAGGTGCCCCAGTCGCTGGCGCCGGCGATGAACAGCGACGGCACGTCGATCGTGCGGCCCGAGAAGACCTGCAGCTCGGCGATGCACGCGGCATCGGCCGACGCGCAGCGGTACCACTGCAGGCCGCCCTGGAAGCCGGTGCGCCGGTACTCGTCGGCGTAGATCTGCAGGTCGTGCTCGGGCAGCCAGACGTTGGCGGCGACCTCGTCCTCGCCGGGCATCTCCACCGCCACCGTCTGCGCCATGGTCTGGCCGCGCTCCATCACGTAGTAGGTGGGCATGTGGGCGAGCTCGGTCGCGCTCCAGCCTTGCAGCGGGTGCGGCCGGTTGTCCTTCCAGTCGGCGCTCTTGTGGTGGTAGTAGGCGCGCAGGAATGCGTGCACGCCCTGCTCGCAGTGCCACATGTCGTCGTTGGCGCGGCGCGTGGTGTAGTACCACTGGTAGTGCTGGCGCGGCCAGCGCAGCGCGCCGAGCTGCTCGTTCATCTCGGCCAGCCGCGCCGCGGCCGCGGCCGGTGCCACGGCGATCGGCGGCGGCCCCGCGAACGGCGCGCTCATCAGCACCACGCTGCGAAAGACGTCGGGCCGCAACAGCGCGCACCACGCCGCCACCGGCGAGCCGAAGTCGTGACCGACCACGGCGCGCACGCGCGCGATGCCCAGCGCCGCCAGCAGGCCGATGACGTCGCGCACCAGGTTGAGGAAGCGGAACGAGCGCAGGTCGCCGTCGTAGTCGGCATCCCAGCCGGTGGTGCGGCCATAGCCGCGCTGGTCGGGCGCGACCACGTGGTAGCCGGCCGCAGCGAGAGCGGGCAGCACGCGCCGCCAGCTGTAGGCCAACTCGGGAAAGCCGTGCAGCAACAACACGCCCGGCCGGCCCGGCGGGTCGAAGCCGGCCTCCAGCACGTGCATCGTCAGACCGTTGACACCCTCGACGAAGCGGCTGCGCACGCCGTGCGGCAGCACGTCGGCCGACAGCGGCTCCATCGTCACAGTGTGCGCCGCAACGCCTCGAAGAACAGCTCGGACTGCAGGCGCTCGCCGCAGCACTGCGCGGCCACGTGCGCCGCCATCTCGGCCGGCACCGGCGCCAGCGGCCGCCCGGTCTGCTGGGCCAGCACCTGATGCATGCAGGCGCGCTCGAGGTAGTAGAGGTCGTCGTAGGCGTAGTCGATGCGCTCGCCGCACACCACGACGCCGTGGTTGCCGAGGAACGCGATGTCGGCGCCGCCCATCGCCTGCGCGATGCGCTCGCCCTCCGAGGCATCGAGCGCGACGCCGTTGTACAGCGGGTCGATCGCCACCCGGCCGTGGAAGCGCATCGCGTTCTGCGACAGCCTGGTGTCGAGGCCGCGGTCGACGGTGAGCGTCAGCGCGGTGGCGAACGGCATGTGGGTGTGCAGCACGCACGCCTTGGCCGCGATGCGATGCACCGCGGCGTGGATGAACATCGCGGTCGGCTCGACGGCGCGGTGCCCGGCCAGGCGCTGGCCGTGCGCGTCGACCAGCACGATGTCGTCGCCTTGCACCTCGCTCCACAGCAGGCCGCGCGGATTGAGCAGGAAGCGCCCCGAGCCGTCGGGCAGCTCGACGCTGAAATGGTTGCACACGCCCTCGCCGAGGCCGTGGTGCGCGGCGGCGCGCAGCGCCAGCGCGAGGTCGTCGCGCAGCTGGCGCACGGTGGGGCTGCGGTAGTCGGTGTGGTGGGAGGTCGACGGACTCATGGCGCGCAGTATCGCTGCTAGGGCCGCCCGCTCACGCCGCGGCGCCGGCGCCCGCGCGCTCGGCGTCGAGCGCCTGCTGCACGATGCGGCGGTAGCGCGTGAGCGCGGCGTCCATGGCAAGCGGCAGCATCGGCGCCTGGGGGTTGGCCGCGATGTTGCGCGCTTGCGCGGTGATCATGCGCCGATCCTCCTCGAACGCCACCAGCAGCGACTCGTAGATGCGCTGCGTGATGGCGTCGTCACCCTGCGTGACCAGGTGCGACTGCTGGAAGAAGTAGTGCGTGGTGGTCTCGGTCTCGGGCGTCAGCGTCTGGCAGCTGTGCAGCTGCACCGCGTCGCGCATGTCGTCGGGTTGCTGGCCGACCGGCCGCCCGCCCGAGCGCATCAGCAGCGTGCCGGGCAGCACGAAGTCGTAGATGAACCAGCGGTCGACGTTGCTCGAGAAGCTGCGCATGCGCTGGTAGTACGGCGGCGGCGGCACGTCGCTCACGTGGCGCGTGACGCGGATGCCGTGCGGCACCGGGTCGATCGCGGCGCGCGCCTGCGCGATGCGCGGCGAGCCGCCGAGGGTCTTCTCGTGCACGTAGCTCAGGTGCGAGAAGTCGAGCAGGTTGTCGCAGATCAGCTGGTAGTTGGCGTCGTAGTGCAGGTAGCCCGGGCGGTAGCGCCAGTCGGGGTGGTCGCACGAGAAGTTGTCGGGCAGCATGCCCATGTCGATGCGCGCGGGCTCGCCCATCCACACGAACACCCACTTGTTCTTCACCACCACCGGGTAGCTGCGCACCCGCGCCTTCGGCGGCACGGCGTCGAGGCCCGGTACCTCGATGCAGGCGCCGCTGGAGTCGAACTTCATGCCGTGGTAGCCGCAGCGCACGCAGTCGCCCTCGCGGCGGCCGGCCGACAGCGGCGCCAGGCGGTGGCAGCAGCGGTCCTCGAGCGCGACGATGTCGCCATCGGCCTTGCGGTACAGCAGCAGCGGTTCGCCGATCACCGTGCGGCCGAACAGCGCGTCGGCCGCGATCTCGTGGTCCCAGGCCACCATGTACCAGCAGTTGCGGATGAAGGCCACCGGCGGTCTCCGGATCGTGTCGTGCGACGGAGCATAGCGGGCCGCCGACCGGCGGGCACATGTTGGCGCAGGCGGCGGGGGCGCGCCACAACCGTGCACGCACTCGCCCCGCGAACGACCTGCGGCAAGCAACTTGCAACCTCCGTGCCAACTCGGCGCTGCGCGGGCGACTTGCGCGGCTCGCTGGCTG
>DATJYZ010000057.1:0-2284 GCA_035499355.1 Burkholderiaceae bacterium
CTGGCATCGCTCGCCGAAAGCGAGGCGCCCGACGAGACCGAGTGGCTGCGCCTGGTGGCCGTGGCGCCAGCGCAGGTGCGCGAACTGCTCGAGACCGAGGGCTACTTCCACCCCGACGTGCAGGTGGAGCGCGACCGCGGGCCGCCGCCGGTGGTACACGTACGCGTGCAGCCCGGCCCGCGCGTCAAGATCGACGAAGTGACGCTGTCGGTGCGCGGCGTGCTGCGCGAGCGTGCCGACGCCGGCGACGCCGACGCGCGCGCGGCGATCCAGTCGCTGCACGCCTGGTGGCCGCTGCCCACCGGCGAGACCTTCCGCAACGCCGACTGGTCGTCGGCGAAGAACGGCGCGCTGGGGCGCCTGCGGGCAGCTGGCTACGCGGCCGCCAGCATCGGCAGCAGTGCCGCGCAGATCGACACCGAGCGCAACCGCGTGCAGCTGGCCCTCGCGCTCGACAGCGGCCCGCTGTTCCGGGCCGGCGAGCTGCGGATCGAGGGTCTGCAGAAGCACGAGGAAGCGGCGGTGCGCTATCTGGCGGGCTTCGACGCCGGCACGCCGCTGACCGAGCCGCTGCTGCTCGACTACCAGGAGCGGCTGCGCAAGGCCAACCTCTACGACGCCATCGCCGTCACCTTCGACAACGACCCCGCCAAGGCCGACGCCTCCCCGGTCACGGTGCAGCTGCACGAGCTGCCGCTGCAGTCGCTGACACTCGGCGTGGGCGTCAGCGCCAACACCGGGCCGCGTGCCACCGCCGAGTACACGCACCGCCGGGTGTTCGACTTTCCCGCCACGTTCCACGGCAAGGTCGAGTACGGCCGCGACAAGCAGTCGGTCGATGCCGAGCTGAGCTCGCACCCCGGCGAGGGGTTCTTCCGCAACCTGGTGGGCCTGCAGGCCGAACGGCAGCAGACCGACCTCGACGACGTGCTGTCGCAAAGCGCCCGCGTCGGCCGCACGCAGGACACCAACCGCATCGAGCGGCTGTACTTCCTGGGCCTGGATCGCTCGTCGCAGACCGTGTTCGCCAACGAGGCGGTCAAGGAGGCCAGCGCGTTCAGCCTGCAGTACCACGGCGTCTGGCGTGACCTCGACAGCGTGATCCTGCCCACCCGCGGCATCACGCTGTCGGGCCAGAGCGGTGTCGGCTGGGCCGACAGCAACTTCGCCGAGCCGGGATCCTTCGCGCGCCTGTATGGCCGCTTCACCGGCTACCTGCCGCTGGGTCAGTCCTGGTACACGACCGGGCGTCTCGAACTCGGGCAGATCATCAAACGCGACACCGTCGCGGTGCCGGACTCGCTGGCGTTTCGCGCCGGTGGCGACGAGTCGGTGCGCGGCTACGACTACCGGACGCTCGCGCCCATCGGCCCGGACGGCGCGATCATCGGCGGCAACGTGCTGGCCACCGCCAGTGTCGAAGTGGCGCGCCCGTTCGAGCGGCTGCCCAGCGTCTGGTGGGCGGTGTTCGTCGATGCCGGCAACGCCGCCGAGAGCTGGAAGGGCTTCAAGCCGGCAATGGGCTACGGCGTCGGCGTGCGCTGGCGCAGCCCGGTGGGTCCGCTGCGCGCCGACCTCGCCTATGGCGAAGAGTTGCACCAGGTGCGTCTGCACGTTTCGGTGGGCATCGCGTTCTAAGGTGTCGACGCCGTCGTCATGACCTCGCCAGCCACACCCACCGCCGCGCCACCCGGTGCCCACGCCACCGCACGCCGCCGCGCCTGGCGTGGCCTGGCGGTCGCCGTCGTGCTGCTGTTGGTCGCCGCGGGCGCGCTGCTGGCACTGGCCTACGCCGCGCGCAGCGAGGCCGGCACGCGCTGGCTGCTCGGCCACGTGCCCGGGCTGCGCGTCGACGGCGTCCGCGGCTCGCTGATCGGCGAGCAGCTGCGCATCGACTCGCTGCGTTGGGAGGGCGCTGCCGACCAGCCGCGGTTGCAGGCCGACGACGTCACGCTGACCGGCCCGTCGTGGCGACTGCTGCCGTTTCCGGGTGGCTGGGTGTCGGTCGATGCCGCCGCGCTGCGAGTGGCCCGCCTCGCCTGGCACTCGCCGCGCGAACACACCACGAGCACCGGCGCGCCGCCGCTGCGGCTGCCGCTCGGCCTGCGCATCGACGCCGTGACCGTCGACGAGCTCACGGTCGACGACGCCACGCCCTGGCGAGACGTCCGCGCCGCGGTGCGCATCGGCGAGCGCGACGGCGGCGAGCACCGCATCGAAGGCTTCTCGATGCGCAACGACAAGCTGCGCATCGGCGGCGACGCGCGCATCGGCGCCGATGCGC
>DATJYZ010000058.1:0-16982 GCA_035499355.1 Burkholderiaceae bacterium
TCGGCACCACCGAGGTGGCCTGGGGCACGGTGCTGATGCTGGCGCTGTACCTGCTGGCCTGGTTCGTGCTGCGCGAGACTGCCGCCGGACGCCACGTCTACGCGGTGGGCAACAACCCCGAGGCGACACGGTTGGTCGGCATCCCGACGCAGAAGGTGCTGCTGGCGGTGTACGTGGTCGCCGGGCTCTTCTACGGCATCGCTGCGCTGCTCGGCGTGGCCCGCACCGGCGTCGGCGACCCCAACGCCGGGCAGACCGACAACCTCGACGCGATCACCGCGGTCGTGCTCGGCGGCACCAGCCTGTTCGGCGGCCGCGGGGTGATGCTCGGCTCGCTGGTGGGTGCGCTGATCGTCGGCGTGTTCCGCAACGGCCTCACGCTGATGGGCGTGTCGTCGATCTATCAGGTGCTGGTCACCGGCATCCTCGTGATCCTCGCGGTGGCTACCGATCAACTTTCGCACCGCGGAGGGCGCTAGCCATGAGTGCCGTACTGAAGGTCGTCGAATCGGCCGCGCCGCAGCGGCAGGTGGTGATGCAGGCCAGCGGGCTGGTCAAGCGCTACGGTCACGTGACTGCGCTCGACGGCGCCGACTTCGAGTTGCGCGCGGGCGAGATCCTCGCCGTGATCGGCGACAACGGTGCCGGCAAGTCGTCGCTGATCAAGTGCTTGTCGGGTGCCACCGTGCCCGACAGCGGCGAGATCCGCCTTGACGGCGAGCCGGTGCACTTTCGCTCGCCGATCGATGCGCGCCGTGCCGGCATCGAGACGGTGTACCAGGATCTCGCCGTCGCCGCCGCGATGACGATCGCCGAGAACCTCTTTCTCGGCCGCGAGGTGCGGCGCGCGGGCTGGCTCGGCGGCGTGCTGCGCATGCTCGACAAGCAGAAGATGCTGGCCGAGAGCGTGGCCCGCATGCAGGAGCTGAAGGTGGGCATCCGCTCGATGACGCAGCCGGTCGAGACGCTGTCGGGCGGCCAGCGGCAGTGCGTCGCCGTCGGGCGCGCGGCCGCGTTCGCGCAGCACGTGGTGATCATGGACGAGCCCACCGCCGCGCTCGGCGTCAAGGAAGGCAACATGGTGCTCGACCTGATCCGCCGCGTCCGCGATCGCGGTCTGCCGGTGGTGCTGATCTCGCACAACATGCCGCACGTGTTCGAGATCGCCGATCGCATCCACGTCGCGCGGCTGGGCAAGCGCTGCGCGGTGCTCGATCCGAAGAAGATCAGCATGAGCGACACCGTCGCGGTGATGACCGGCGCGCTGCCGCCCGAGCGCATCCCGGTCGAGTGCCTGGCGCACTGAGGAGCGGCGTGTTGTCGAGCGAGCAGCGCAGCGTGCCCCACGCGCGGGTTGTCGACGAGGTGCCGCACGGTGCCGACGCCCGGCTGCGGCCGCGTGGGTCGAACCAGGGCGGCCTGCGCCAGTTCAACGAGCGCGTCGTGCTGCAGGCGATCCGCCTGCACGGCAGCAGCGCGAAGGCCGAGATCGCCCGCCTCACGCACCTGACGCCGCAGACGGTGCAGCTGATCATCCCGCGGCTCGAGGCCGACGATCTGGTGCGCAAGCTCGCCCCGGTGCGCGGCAAGGTCGGCCAGCCGTCGGTGCCGATGGCGCTCAACCCCGATGGAGCGTTCTCGATCGGCATCGTCATCGGGCGCCGCCGCATGGACATGCTGTTGATCGACTTCGTCGGCCAGGTGCGCGAACGGCTGTCGCTGGACTACCGGTTCCCGGACCCCGACACGCTGTTCGACGACATCGATGCGCGGCTGCGCCAGCTGCGGCGCAAGCTGAAGCCGGCGCTGCGCTCGCGGCTGCAGGGCATCGGCATGGCCGCGCCGCTGTCGATCGGCGGCTGGCGCGAGCTGCTCGACGTCGAGCCCGAGATTGCGCAGCGTTGGGAGCACGTGGACCTGCCCGAGCGCGCGGCGGCGCTCAGCGATGCCATCGGTCTGCCGGTGGAGCTGGTCAAGGACACCGCGGCCGCGTGCGTCGCCGAACTCGTCGCCGGCCGCGGGCGCAGCCTGCGCAGCTTTCTGTACATCTTCGTCGACACCTTCATCGGTGGTGGCCTGGTGCTCGACAGCCATCGCTTCGAGGGCGTGCACGGCAATGCCGGGGCCGTGGGCTCGCTGCCGCTCGGGTTGCGTCAGGGTGCGGAGCGGCAGCCGGCGCAGCTGCTGTCGGTCGCGTCGCTGTGGCAGCTCGAGGCGCGTTATGCGGCGGCGGGTCTCGCCACCGACGCCTGGCACGACGCGCGCGCGTTCGCCAAGCCGTGGCGCGCCGTGACGCAAGCGTGGCTCGCCGACGCCGGCGATGCGACCGCGCTGGCGATCAACAGTGCGGTGTGCCTGCTCGACCTCGACGCGGTCATCGTCGATGGCTCGTTCGGGCGCGAACTGCTCGCCGCGCTGCTGCAGGCGATCGCCAAGGCGCTCGATCTCTACAGCTGGGAGGGTGTGTCGCGCCCGCAAGTGCTCGCCGGCACGGTGGGCAGCGACGCGCGCGCGATCGGCGGCGCGATGCTACCGCTGCACGCGGCGTTCGCGCCCGACCGCGAGCTCTTCCTCAAGGGTTCGAAGGCGCGCTGACCGTGGGGCGGCACCCACTGCGGCTGAAGGCCGCAGGCTGCCCGGCGGGGGTCGTTGATCTCAAACGGCTTCGTGACGCAGCGTGAGGGGATCGAGTCTCTCGTGCACGGCCGCGGCCAGTTGCTCGCGTGCCGCGCCGCTCGCACCACCCAGCGATACGCGGATCACCTGGCCATGCCGCGCATCGGCCGCGATCTGCACGGCTAGCGGCTTGCCGTCGGCGCTCAAGCCCTCGAGCAACTGCTCGGCGACGCGGCGCGCAGCGTCGCTGCGCAGCGCTGGCTTGAAGATCTTGCCCACCGCGGTGAGCGGCATCGGATCGACGAAGTACAGCGCCACCGGCACCGCCGCGCGTTCCGGCGTGCTCTCGCGCAGGTAGGACATCAATTCGGCTGCCGTGGCCGTAGCGCCAGCCTTCAGCTGCACGTAGGCCACCGGCAGCTCACCGGCATAGGCGTCCGGCTGACCCACCATGGCGGCGAGCGCGACGGCACTGTGACGGTACAGCAGCTCCTCGAGCGGCGCGGGATCGATGTTGTGCGCGCCGCGGATGATCAGGTCCTTGGCCCGGCCTGTGATCCACAACTGGCCGTCGTCGTCGAATCGTCCGAGGTCGCCGGAATTCACCCAGCCGGGTTCGACGAACGCGCCGCGGTTGTGTGTCTCGCTCAGGTAGCCACCGAACACGCCGGGGCCCGACATCGCGACGACGCCGATTTCATTGGGCGCACAGTTGCCGAGCAGGCGGCCTTCGGCGTCGAGCTTGACGACGCGCGTGCGCGAGAACGGCAGCGGTCTCCCGACGGCGCCGGCCTCGCGCGGCATGTCGGGGTAGACCATCGTGTGCACGCTGGAGGTTTCGGTCATCCCGTAGACCTCGAGCACGGGCAGGCGGAGCTGCTGTTCGTAGGCCTGAATCACCGCCACCGGGATCGCCGAGCCGCCCCCGGACACCAATTGCAAGCTGCTGACATCGTGGTCGCCCGTGGGTACCTGCAGCGCGGCGGCCAGCACGGTGGGAACGGCCCCGAACAGTTGTGGGCGGTAGCGCTGCACCAGCGCCCAGACGTTGCGCACCGCGCGCGGGTCGCGCCAGCCCGCGGCGCCGAGCACCACGACGTGGCCGCCATTGGCCAGCGGCGCCAGGCCTTGGGTGAGCGCGCCGCCGACGTGGAACAACGGCAGCCCGAACAGCAGACCTCGTCCGGGCTCGGCCAGCCCCATCAGGCGCAAGGCCCAGGCCTGCGACACCTGGTTGGCGTGGCTGTGCCGCACCAGCTTGGGCGTGCCGGTCGTGCCTCCGGTGTGGAAGTACCCTGCCGCCTCGTCGGCCCTCGGCATGCGGCCGCTGAGGAGGTGGCCGCCTGGCTGCGGATCGAGCCAGGCGTCGAAATCATCGGGTGCGGTGTCGGCATGCGCGCGGCCGCCGACCACCAGCACCGACTTCAGGCTCGGCACCTGCTGTCGGATCACGCGCACCTTGTCCCAGATGTCGGAGCCCTCGCTCGGGCCCAGGGCCACCAGCACCCGGGTGCCGGCGGCGCGCAGGATGTCGGCAATCTGCGCCGCCGACAGCATCGGGTTCACCGGGTTGGCCACGCCGACGGCCTGCGCGCCGAACAGCGCCACGAAGGCCTGTGGCAACAAGGGCAGCAGCAGGCTCACGACGCTGCCGCTGCCCACCCCCAGGCCGTGAAAGAGATTGGCCGCCTGGGTGACGCGCGCCAGGAATTGGGCGTGCGTCAGCGCCTGCGGCGACTCGTCCGGGCTGGCGTTGGACAGGAAAGAGATCGCCGGCGCCGACGGGTCGATGGCCGCGCCCAGTTGCAGCGCCTGGTAGGTGCTCTGCGCAGCGACACGCTCCGCGTACGGCGCCTGGGCCTCGAAGGCCATCACGTCGGCCATCGAGCGAAAGCGCGGCAACTCGGCGCCGATCAGCTTGTCGAGCACATGAGCACGTGAAGGCATCCGCTGCTCCTTGCTTCAGCCGTGGATCAGTCCGGCGCGCCGCGGCCGCGACGGGGCGCCGCGCGCGCGCGCAAAGGCACGAGCGCCGATGGGGCGCTCAGTTCGGATCGCCTTCGACCGGCTCGATCCCCTGCGCCAGACTGCCCTTGGGCCCCTCGACGAGCTCGTAGCGTACGCGCCGGCCTTGCTCCAGCGTGCGATAGCCCTCCATGCGAATCGCCGAGAAGTGCGCAAAGACGTCGGGCCCGCCGCCCTCGGGTTCGATGAACCCGAAACCCTTGGCATTGTTGAACCACTTGACTGTGCCTGTCGGCATGCCAGCCTCCCTCCGAGCGTGTCTTGAACTTTGAATTGGCCTCGTGAGCCAACCGCAAATTTTTCGCGGGCGTTCCCAAACGTGTCAAGACGGTGCGGACCCGAGGCGAGGCGCATTGCGCTGGTCCGGCCGAGGGCCCGAAACAGGCCCGCGGCGTGTCGCTATTTTCACGGCTTGACATGGGCGACAACGCCACAAGATGACCGCCTGGACACCCCGCAAGAGCCAACTCGATAGAATGACTCATGCCTCCCGAGACCCCGAAACTGCCCCCGAAAGCGCCCACCGTGACGCGCCCGGACGGTGGGCAGGGCGCGGCCGTCGCCGAACGCAAGCTGGCGAAGACCAAGCCGCCGCGGATGTTCCAGGTGGTGATGCTGAACGACGACTACACGCCGATGGAATTCGTCGTCATGGTGCTGCAGCAAACTTTCAAGCGTGACCTCGAGACGGCCACGCAGATCATGCTCAAAATCCACCACGAGGGTCGCGGCGTCTGCGGGGTCTACTCCAAGGACGTGGCGGCCACCAAAGTCGAACTGGTCCTGGCCGCAGCGCGCCGCGCGGGACACCCGCTGCAGTGCATTATGGAGGCTGCATGATCGCGCAAGAGTTGGAAGTCAGCCTGCACATGGCCTTCGTCGAGGCCAGACAGCAGCGGCACGAGTTCATCACGGTGGAGCACCTGCTGCTCGCGCTGCTCGACAACCCGTCGGCGGCCGAAGTGCTGCGCGCCTGCGCCGCCAACATCGAGGACCTGCGCAAGAGTCTGACCACCTTCATCAAGGAAAACACGCCGACCGTCGGCGGCACCGAAGAGGTCGACACCCAGCCGACGCTCGGCTTCCAGCGCGTGATCCAGCGCGCGATCATGCACGTGCAGTCCACCGGCTCGGGCAAGAAGGAGGTCACCGGTGCCAACGTCCTGGTGGCGATCTTCGGCGAGAAGGACTCGCACGCGGTCTACTACCTGCACCAGCAGGGCGTGACGCGGCTCGACGTTGTGAACTACATCGCCCACGGCATCAAGAAGAGCGATCCCCCGGAGACGCCCAAGAGCAACGAAGGCGGCGCCGAAAGCGAGAAGGAAGAGACCGGCGACAGCAAGGGCTCGCCGCTGGAGCAGTTCACGCAGAACCTCAACCAGCTGGCTCGCGACGGCAAGATCGATCCGCTGATCGGCCGCGAGGCCGAGGTCGAGCGCGTGATCCAGGTGCTGTGCCGCCGTCGCAAGAACAATCCGCTGCTGGTCGGCGAGGCCGGCGTCGGCAAGACCGCGATCGCCGAGGGCCTGGCCTGGCGCATCACGCAGAACGACGTACCCGAGGTGCTGGGGCAGTCGACCGTCTACGCGCTCGACATGGGCGCGCTGCTGGCGGGCACCAAGTACCGTGGTGACTTCGAGCAGCGCCTGAAAGGGGTGCTGAAGTCGCTGAAGGACCAGCCGCACGCGATCCTCTTCATCGACGAGATCCACACGCTGATCGGCGCCGGCGCCGCCTCGGGCGGCACGCTCGACGCGAGCAACCTGCTGAAGCCCGCGCTGTCCACCGGCGCCATGAAGTGCATCGGCGCCACCACCTTCACCGAGTACCGCGGCATCTTCGAGAAGGACGCGGCGCTGTCGCGACGCTTCCAGAAGATCGACGTGGTCGAGCCGACGGTGGAGCAGACCATCGAGATCCTCAAGGGCCTGAAGACACGCTTCGAAGACCACCACAGCGTCAAGTACGCGTTGGGCGCGCTGCAGGCGGCGGCCGAGCTGTCGGCCAAGTACATCAATGACCGTCACCTGCCGGACAAGGCGATCGACGTGATCGACGAGGCCGGTGCCGCGCAGCGCATCCTGCCGGTGGCCAAGCGCAAGAAGACGATCACCAAGTCCGAGGTCGAGGAGATCGTTGCCAAGATCGCGCGCATTCCGCCGGCCAGCGTCAGCAGCGACGACCGCAGCAAGCTGAAGAACCTCGACCGCGACCTGAAGAGCGTGGTGTTCGGGCAAGACCAGGCGATCGAAGCCCTGGCCGCCGCGATCAAGATGGCGCGTTCGGGGCTCGGCAAGCCCGACAAGCCGATCGGCTCGTTCCTGTTCTCCGGCCCCACCGGCGTCGGCAAGACCGAGGTGGCCAAGCAGCTGGCCTACATCCTGGGCATCGAGCTGATCCGCTTCGACATGTCCGAGTACATGGAGCGCCACGCGGTGAGCCGCCTGATCGGCGCGCCACCGGGCTACGTGGGCTTCGACCAGGGTGGCCTGTTGACCGAGGCGATCAGCAAGAAGCCGCACGCCGTGCTGCTGATGGACGAGATCGAGAAGGCGCACCCCGATGTCTTCAACGTGCTGCTGCAGGTCATGGACCACGGCACGCTGACCGACAACAACGGGCGCAAGGCCGACTTCCGCAACGTGATCATCGTGATGACCACCAATGCGGGCGCCGAGACGATGGGCAAGGCGACCATCGGCTTCACCACCAAGCGCGAGCAGGGCGACGAGATGGCCGACATCAAGCGGCTCTTCACGCCCGAATTCCGCAACCGGCTCGACGCCACGGTGAGCTTCCGCGCGCTCGATCACGAGATCATCCTGCGCGTGGTCGACAAGTTCCTGCTGCAGCTCGAGGGTCAGCTGGCCGAGAAGAAGGTCGAGGTCACGTTCACCGACGCGCTGCGCAAGCACCTGGCGGTGAAGGGATTCGACCCGCTGATGGGCGCGCGCCCGATGCAGCGGCTGATCCAGGACACGATCCGCCGCGCGCTCGCCGACGAGCTGCTGTTCGGCCGTCTGGTCGATGGCGGCCGCCTGACGGTGGACATCGACGACAAGGGCGAAGTGCTGCTCGACATCCAGCCGCCGCGCAAGAGCGACAAGCCCAAGGCCGAGACAACTCAGGTGTAGCTGACCCCCGAGGTGGCGTGGCCGCCACCTCCCCCTCGAGGGGGCGTCGCCGGCGGCCCGGCTTCAGCCGGATCCGTGGCGTGCACTTGGGAATGCGGCGCTGGAGCGCCGCAACAGCACTGCCGGCTGCGCAATTAGCGCGCGGGCGCTGCGGGGTCCTGCCGGAAATAGCCGGCAAACAGCGCGTACAGCTTCGGGTGTTCGCTGCGCATGTCTTCGGGGGCGACGAAGAACGCCTCGACGGCAACGGCAAAGAACTCGTCGACACTCTCCGCGCCGTAGGGGTCGAGCACCGTGTCACGTCCCGCGTCCACATGGCGGCAAAAGCGTTCGTACTCGGCGTCGAGCAGCGCGATCCAGCGTTCGCGCTCGGCCAGGCTCGGCAGCGGCGGCGCGCCATCGGCCTCGCCGTCGGCCATGTCGAGCACGTGCGCGAACTCGTGGATCACGACGTTGTAGGCCCACTCGGCGGACTGGCCGGCTTCGTACACGTCGGTCCACGACAGCATCAGCGGGCCGCCACCCATCGCCTCGCCGCTGAGCACCTCGTCGTACTGGTGCACCACGCCGTCGTCGTCGACCACCTCGCGCGGCGCCACCACTTCGTCGGGGTGCACGACGATGCCGACGAAACCACGGTACGGAGCCAGGCCGATTCGCAGCACCGGCAGGCAGGCCTGCACCGCGATGCGCACCGCCATCGCGTCGGTCACCGCGAGGCCACCGGCGCCGCTGAACTCCTTCTCGTCGAGGAATAGGCTCGTCAGGCGCCGCAACTCTGTCAGGTCGGCATCGCTGCGACGCGCGAGGAACGGCAGCGCGGCCAGCGTGTCCAGCCACAGCGAGTCGGAGATCGCGCGGCGCTGCGCGATGCGGCGCTCGCGCTGCGCCCTCAGGCGCGCGAGCCAGCCAGCAATCACCCGCGCTCCGGGCTCAGCGCCAGCGCCGGCTCGACGCGCACGCCGCGCGCCGTGATGCGAATCACGTTGCCGCGCGGATCGGACGCGCCATCGAAGTCCCAATCGGACAGCACGTGCCGGGTCGCGGTGGGCGAGAGCATCACGCGCCCCGGCCGGTGCGTGTGGCCGTGGATCAGCGTGTCGCTGCCGGCAGCGTCGAGCAGCTGCAGTGCGGCGGCGGCATCGACGTCGGCCCACAGCGCGGGCGAGCGCTGCGCCTGGTGCGCGGTGCTGGCGTCGCGCATCGCGCGCGCGCGCTCGCGCCGCTCGGCCAACGGCAGCACCATCACCGCGGCACGCCAGGCCGGGCTGTGCACCATGGCGCGGAAGCGCTGGTAGTCGACGTCTTCGAGGCACAGCGCATCGCCGTGGCTCAGCACGGCGCGGCGGCCGAACGCGTGGAGCACGGTGGCGTCGGGCAGGGCGCGCATGTCGCAGTGCGCGAGCATGGCCTCGCCGAGCATGAAGTCGCGGTTGCCCGGCATGAAGGCCACCGTCTTGCGCGCCGAGGTTTCGCGCAGCACTTCGCCGACCCGGTGCTCGAACGCATCGTGGCGCGAATCGTCGCCGACCCACGCCTCGAACAGGTCGCCCAGGATGAACACGGCGTCGGCGTCGCTGCCGCGCATCTGGGCGCACCAGGCGTCGAAGGTGCGCGGCGCCTCGGGCTGGAGGTGGACGTCCGACAGCAGCTCGATCGTGCGCCACTGCGATGGCGCCTCGAACCGGTGCAGCGCCAGCGGCGCCGCGGCAGCTGCGTCGGCCATGTCACCGGACCGGGTGGGCGCCGGCCTAGACCTCGACGGCCTTGAGAATCACCACGTCCTGCAACGGCACGTCGTCGTGCATGCCCTTGCGGCCGGTGGCCACGCCCTCGATCTTGTCGACCACGTCGTTGCCGGACACGACGCGCCCGAACACCGCATAGCCCCAGCCTTGCGGCGTCTCGGAGCTGAAGTTCAGGAATTCGTTGTCGACGGTGTTGATGAAGAACTGGGCGCTCGCCGAGTGAGGCGCCGAGGTGCGTGCCATCGCCAGCGTGTGCTTGGCGTTCTTCAATCCGTTGTTGGCCTCGTTGGCGATCGGCGAGCGGGTGGACTTCTGCTTCATGCCCGGCTCGAACCCGCCGCCCTGCACCATGAAGCCTTTGATGACGCGGTGGAACACCGTGCCGTTGTAGTGTCCGGCGCGCACGTATGCGAGGAAGTTTTCGGTGCTCGCTGGCGCCTTGACGTCGTCGAGTTCGACGCGGATCGTGCCTTCGCTGGTGGTCAACTCGACCGTCTTGGTCATTTGCTGCTCTCCAAGGTGGCCTTGCGGATGACCACCGGTTGCTGGGGGACATTCTGGTGGGGGCCCCGGTTGCCCACCGGCACCTCACGGATCTTATCGATCACCTCCATGCCCGATACGACCTTGCCGAACACCGCGTAGCCGTTGCCGTCGCGCGCGTTGGCGGCGTCGAGAAAGGCGTTGTCGACCACGTTGATGAAGAACTGCGAAGTCGCCGAGTCGGGCACGTTGGTGCGCGCCATCGCGACCGTGCCGCGCAGGTTGTTCAATCCGTTGCGGCTTTCGAGCGGGATCGGCGCCCGGGTGGGCTTCTCGCGCATGTCGGCATCGAAGCCGCCGCCCTGGATCATGAAGGTGGCGATCACGCGGTGGAAGATCAGGCCGTCGTAGTGCCCGTCCTTCACGTACTGCACGAAGTTGGCCACCGTCTTGGGCGCCTTGTCGGCATCGAGCTGGATCACGATGTCGCCCATGCTGGTGGCGAGCTTGACCTTCTGCGCGAGCGCGGCGTGGCTGGCCAGCGCGGCGAACAGCAGCGTCATGAGCCAGCGGGTGTGGTGCGTCATCGGTGCGTTCCCTGTCGGTTCGGTGCGTGGTCGAAGGGTGGAGTCGGCGGTCGCGCCTCACGGTTTGGCCGGCGTGCCGATGGCGGCGAGGTCGCGCGCGAGCTTGAGCTTGCGCTGCAGTGCTTCGTCGGTGCGGCCGGCGGCCGTGGCGCGGTCGAACTCGCGTTGCGCGAGGCGAATGTACACGTCGCCGAGGTTCTCGTGAGCCATCGCATAGTCGGGGTCGTGGCGCAGCGCGGTCTCGAGCAGTCCGCGCGCGCTGTCGATGCGGCCCTGGGCGGCCAGCAGCACCGCGAGGTTGTTGTATGGCTCGGGCAGGTCGGGAAAGTCCTCGATCAGCGCGTTCAGCGCATCGATCGCCTCGTTGGTGCGCTGCAACTCGGTGAGCATCACGGCGCGCTGGAATCGCATCGCAGCATCGCGCGGCTTGTCGGCGATGGCCTTGTCGACGCGCTGCATCGCCAGCGCGGTGTCACCTGCGCGAAACAGCTTGTCGATATCGCGCAGCTCCTCGGCGTGCGTCGTGGCCGCAGCCAGCGCGAGGGCCGCGGCGGTGACGTGGCGCCAGAGGGGTTGCACGAGGGCGTTTGTCTGCATTTGCGGCGGCGTGGCGCCGCTATACTGGTTTCGATTGTACGAGGCAAGCGCGTCTGCTCACCGGGGCCCATGAGCCTGAACGTCTACAACACACTGACGCGCGGCGTCGAACCTTTCGTGCCGCTGGAGCCGGGCCACGTGCGCATGTACGTGTGCGGCATGACGATCTACGACCTCTGCCACATGGGCCATGCGCGCATGATGATGGCGTTCGACGTCGTCTACCGCTGGCTGCTCGCGCTCGGCTACCGCGTCACCTACGTGCGCAACATCACCGACATCGAGGACAAGATCATCCGGCGCGCGCTCGAGCGCGGCATCACGATCCGCGCATTGACCGACGAGATGATCGCGGCGATGCGCGCCGACCTCGGCGCCATTGGCACCGCCGCGCCGACGCACGAACCGCGCGCCACCGACTACGTGCCGCAGATGCTGTCGCTGATCGGTACCCTCGAAGGCAAGGGGTTGGCCTACCGTGCGAGCGACGGCGACGTCAACTTCGCCGTGCGCAAGTTTCCGGGCTACGGCAAGCTGTCGGGCAAGTCGATCGACGAGCTGCGCGCCGGCGAACGCGTCGCGGTCGGCGAGGGCAAGGACGACCCGCTCGACTTCGTGCTGTGGAAGGCCGCCAAACCCAGCGAACCGGCGGACGCGCAGTTCGCTAGCTCGTATGGGCCCGGAAGGCCGGGCTGGCACATCGAGTGCTCGGCGATGAGCTGCGCCTTGCTCGGCGAGACCTTCGACATCCACGGCGGCGGCATGGACCTGCAGTTCCCGCACCACGAGAACGAGATCGCGCAGAGCGAGGGTGCGTTCGGCAAGCCGTTCGTGCGCTACTGGCTGCACAACGGCTTTCTCACGGTGGACAACGAGAAGATGTCGAAGTCGCTCGGCAACTTCTTCACCATCCGCGACGTGCTCAAGCGCTACGACGGCGAGACGCTGCGCTTCTTCATGCTGCGCACGCATTACCGCAGCCCGTTCAACTTCAGCGACGCGCACCTCGACGACGCGCGTGCCGCGCTGACGCGGCTGTACACCGCGCTGCAGTCGGTGCCGCCGGCGCCCGGCGCCGAGCTCGACTGGTCGCAGCCGCAGGCCGCCGCGTTCCGCGCGGCAATGAACGACGACTTCAACACGCCGGCCGCGCTGGCGGTGCTGTTCGAGCTCGCCGGCGAGGCCAACCGCACGCGCGACGGCGCGGCGACCGCGCTGATCAGGCAGCTCGCCGGTACGCTCGGCTTCCTGCAACAGGAGCCGCGCGCCTACCTGCAAGGCGGCGTGGCGCTCGACGAGGCGACCATCCAGGTGCGCATCACCGAGCGCGCCCGGGCCAAGGCGGCGCGCGATTTCAAGGCGGCTGACCGCATTCGCGACGAGTTGGCTGCGCACGGCATCGTGCTGAAGGACTCGCCCCAGGGCACCACCTGGGTCCGGGCCTGAGCCGCGGAGCATCCACCATGGCTCGCGCCTCCGCCATTGCCGCGCCCGACTACTGGGACGACGCCTGTCGCCACCTGGGCAAGCGCGACCGCGTGATGCGCAAGCTGATTCCCAAGTTCGGCGAGGCGCGGCTGCAGAGTCGCGGCGACGCGTTCACGACGCTGGCGCGCGCGATCGTCGGCCAACAAATCTCGGTCAAGGCCGCGCAATCGGTGTGGGAGAAGTTTGTCGCCGCGATCGGCACGCCGCTGACCCGCGTGACGCCGAGCGCCGTGCTCGATGTCGATGGTCCTGCCTTGCGCGGCGCGGGGCTGTCGGCGCGCAAGAGCGAGTACCTGATCGACCTCGCGCGCCACTTCGAGGACGGGCGCGTGCACCCGAAGCAGTGGCAGCAGATGGACGACGAGGCGATCGTCGACGAGCTGGTGTCGATCCGCGGCATCGGGCGCTGGACTGCCGAGATGTTCCTCATCTTCCACCTGATGCGCCCCGACGTGCTGCCCCTCGACGACCTGGGGCTGATCAAGGGCATCAGCGTCAACTACTTCAGCGGTGAGCCGGTCTCGAGGGCCGAAGCGCGCGAAGTCGGCGAGGCGTGGAGCCCCTTCCGCTCGGTGGCCACGTGGTACATTTGGCGCAGCCTGGATCCGCTGCCCGTGGACTATTGATGGATCGATGAGCAAGCGACACTTCCTGGACTTCGAGCAACCGATCGCGGAGCTCGAGACCAAGATCGAAGAGCTGCGCTTCGTGCAGAACGAGTCGGCGGTCGACATCTCCGAAGAGATCGACCGCCTCGACAAGAAGAGCTTGCAGCTCACCAAGGACATCTATTCCAGCCTGACGCCGTGGCAGGTGACGCAGATCGCGCGCCACCCACAGCGGCCGTACACGCTGGACTACGCGAACGAGATCTTCACCGACTTCTGCGAGTTGCACGGCGACCGCGCGTTCGCCGACGACGCGTCGATCGTCGGTGGGCTGGCCCGCTTCAACGGCCAATCGTGCATGCTGATCGGTCACCAGAAGGGGCGTGACACCAAGGAGCGCGGCCTGCGCAACTTCGGCATGCCACGGCCCGAGGGCTACCGCAAGGCGCTGCGCCTGATGAAGACGGCCGAGAAGTTCGGTCTGCCGATCTTCACCTTCGTCGACACGCCGGGCGCGTATCCCGGCATCGGCGCCGAAGAGCGCGGCCAGTCCGAGGCGATCGGCCGCAACATCTACGAGATGAGCCAGCTGCAGGTGCCCATCATCAGCACCATCATCGGCGAGGGTGGCTCCGGCGGCGCGCTGGCGATCAGCGTGGCCGACCAGGTGGTGATGCTGCAGTTCTCGATCTATTCGGTCATCTCGCCCGAGGGCTGCGCGTCGATCTTGTGGAAGAGTGCCGAGCGCGCGGCCGACGCCGCCGAGGCGCTGGGCATCACCGCGCATCGGCTGAAGGCGCTGGGCATCGTCGACAAGATCGTCAACGAGCCGGTCGGCGGCGCGCACCGCGATCCCAAACACATTAGCGCGCAGCTCAAGCGGGGGTTGGCCGACGCGCTGCGTCAGGTGGCCGACCTCGACACCAAGGCCTTGCTCAAGCGCCGCTACGAGCGGCTGATGGCCTACGGTCGCTACAGCGACACCAAGGACCGCTGAGCGCTCGCGCGGTGCGGCACCGCGGCGCATCGGCGTGGCCTACAGCGCGGGCCGTGATTCAACGGCGCTGTTGCATGCCACCGCCCGACTCGCGCGCGACCGGGACATCGAGGTGGTGGCGCTGCACGTGCATCATGGATTGATGCCACAGGCCGACGCTTGGCTCACATGGGCCGAGGCACAGGTCGCACGCTGGCGCAAGGGCGGCCTGCCGGTGCGGCTGGTGTCCACTCGATTGCGAGCCAGGCCCGCCCAAGGCGAAAGCGTCGAGGCGTGGGCGCGCCGCGAGCGTCGCAGTGCGCTCGTGCGGATGGCGCACGCAGAAGGCGTCGACGCCATCCTGTTGGCGCACCACCGTCGCGACCAGGCCGAGACCGTGCTGTTGCAGGCGCTGCGCGGGGCGGGGCCTGCCGGCCTGGCGGCGATGCCGCGCGCGGTCGAGCGCGACGGCATCCACTGGCTGCGGCCCTGGCTCGACATGCCGCGCGAGGCGGTCGAGGCCTACGTGCGGCGGCATCGGCTGCACTTCGTCGACGACGCATCCAACGCCGACGCGCGTTTTGCACGCGGCCGCCTGCGCGAGCAGGTGTGGGTCGCACTGACGCGAGCGTTCGGCGATGCCGAGGTCACGCTCGCCGCAGTGGCACGGCGCGCGCAACAGGCCCAGGCGCTGTCGAGCGAGATCGCGCAGAGTGACCTTGCGGTGGTCGTCGATCGCGCCGGAGGGCTCGATGTTGCGCGCTGGGAGCCATTGAGCGCGGCGCGGCGCGCCAATGTGTTGCGCGCGTGGTTGCAGGCCGCGCTCGGCCACGGCGTGCCTGACAGCCTGATCGAGCGACTGTCGCGGGAGTTGCCGAACGCGCGCCACGCGCGCTGGCCGCTCGACCCGGCACGCGATCTCCTGCTGTACCGGGGGCAGCTTGCCGTGTCGGCGGTGCCGCGCGCGCGCGACGTTGTGGCGCCGGGCGAAGTGACGCTCGACCTCTCGCGTCCCGGGCGGCATCTGCTGTTGCACTGGCGAGGCACCCTGGAGGTCGCGCGCGTGGCCACCGGCGGCGTGCCAGCCGCGCTCATGAAGTCTTGCCGCGTGGTTTCGCGGCGCGGCGGCGAGCGGTGGCAGGCGCAGCCGCGCAGCACGCCGCGCAGCCTCAAGAAGCAGTACCAGGCGGCCGGCGTACCGCCGTCGCAGCGCGACGGGCCTTTGGTGTATGCCGGCGATCGCCTCGTGTTCGTGGCGGGCCTCGGGATCGACGCGCGCGTGCGGGCACAGGGCCGCGGCGCGACGCTTGCCTTGCGCTGGCATGCCGAGGAGCCCGCTGCGCGCGAAGACCGGCCACACCCCAGCGGCTAAAATCGCCGGCTCCTCCATCGTCCGGCCCGCGCCGGAGGCCCGCGCAGGCGCGGGCACGCACCGCAGCAGCCATGGCATTGATCGTCCACAAGTACGGCGGCACCTCGATGGGGTCGACCGAGCGCATTCGCAACGTCGCCAAGCGCGTCGCGAAATGGGTGCGCGCCGGGCACCAGCTGGTGGTGGTGCCGTCGGCGATGAGCGGCGAGACCAACCGCCTGCTTGGCCTGGCCAAGGAGGTGTCGCCCGAGAAGGCGACACCTCAGACGATGCGCGAGCTCGACGTGATCGCCTCCACCGGCGAGCAGGTGTCGGTAGGGCTGCTGTCGCTGGCGCTGCAGGCCGAAGGCTTGCAGGCGGTGAGCTACGCCGGCTGGCAGGTGCCGATCAAGACCGACAGCGCCTACACCAAGGCGCGCATCGAGAGCATCGACGACACCCGCGTGCGTGCCGATCTTGCAGCCGGCAAAGTGGTGATCATCACGGGCTTCCAGGGCATCGACGGCGAAGGACACGTCACCACGCTGGGCCGCGGCGGCTCCGACACCAGCGCGGTGGCGGTGGCCGCAGCGATGAGGGCCGCCGAGTGCCTGATCTACACCGACGTCGACGGTGTCTACACCACCGACCCGCGCGTCGTGCCCGAGGCGCGGCGCCTGCCCGTCATCAGCTTCGAAGAGATGCTCGAGATGGCGAGCCTCGGCTCCAAGGTGCTGCAGATTCGCTCGGTGGAGTTCGCGGGCAAGTACCGCGTGCCGCTGCGCGTGCTGTCGAGCTTCACGCCGTGGGACATCCCGCTGGCCGAAGAGGCCGTGTCGGGCACGCTGATCACCTTCGAGGAAGACGAAAAGATGGAACAGGCCATTGTCTCGGGCATCGCCTTCAACCGCGACGAAGCCAAGGTCACGCTCATGCGCGTGCCCGACAAGCCGGGCATCGCGTATCAGATCCTGAGCGCGGTGGCCGACGCCAACATCGACGTCGACGTGATCGTGCAGAACGTCAGCCACGACGGCAAGACCGACTTCTCGTTCACCGTGCACCGCAACGACTACGCGCGCACCATGGACCTGCTGAAGACCAAGGTCGGCCCCGCGCTCGGCGCCGGGGAGGTGAGCGGCGACGCGCGCATCTGCAAGGTCTCGATCGTCGGCATTGGCATGAAGAGCCACGTCGGCGTGGCCGCCAAGATGTTCCGCACGCTGGCCGAGGAAGGCATCAACATCCAGATGATCACCACCAGCGAGATCAAGACCTCGGTGGTGATCGACGAGAAGTACATGGAGCTCGCGGTGCGCGCGTTGCACAAGGCGTTCGACCTCGAGCAGCCGCAGTCCGCCTGAGC
>DATJYZ010000059.1:0-5924 GCA_035499355.1 Burkholderiaceae bacterium
GGGCGCGTGGGCGGCATCGCCGAGGAGCATTTCTTCTCCGTCTACCTGCGCAACAAGCTCGGTGCACGCTTCCACCACCGCCGCGGCGCTGCCAGCGACGGCCCCAAGCTCATCGTGGCTTGCCTGCCGGGCGAGCACCACGAGGCTGGTGCCTTCCTGTTCGCGCTGGCAGCCCATGAGCGCGGCTATCGAGTGGTGTTGCTCGGCGCGGACATGCCCTTGTCCGAGCTCGCGTATGTCGCGCGCCGCACGAACGCCAGCGCGCTGGTGTTGTCGGGCACGCACGAAGTCCCGTCCCAGGTGGCGGGCGCGCAGATGGCACAGCTGGTCGCGGCGTCAAAGCTGCCGGTATTCGTTGGCGGCACGGTGGCAGTGCACCAGCGCAATCGCCTGGTGGCCGCGGGCGCCCTGCCGCTTGGCACGGACATCGAGGCTGCGCTCTCGCGCCTCGGCCGGTCGGTGCGCGCGAACTGAAGCCCACCCAGCGACGCGGCGATGGCGCCTGGCCGCGCCGTGTGTCGCGGCCGGATGCTAGATGCCGAGCTGGCGCGCGGCGAGGTCCTTCATGATCTCCTCTGAGCCGCCGCCGATCATCATCACCTTGGCCTCGCGGTAGAGGCGCTCGCTCCGGGTGCCGCGCATGAAACCCATGCCGCCCAGGATCTGCACCGCCTGGTCGGCGCAGAACTGCATCGCCTGCGTCGCCAGCACCTTGGCAATGCAGGTGCGCGCCACCAGGTCGGCGCGCGCGCCGAGGCCGTGCTGCTCGCGGTGCGCGAGGTCGTACACCAAGGCGCGCGCCGCCTCGATGCGGGCGGCCATGTCGACCAGCTTGTGGCGGATCACCTGCCGCTCGGCCAGCGCCGCGCCGAAGGTCTTGCGTTCGCGCGCCCAGGCCAGCGCCTCCTCGGTGCACGCCTGCCCGTAGCTGCAGGCCATCGCCGCCATCATCAGGCGCTCGCTGTTGAAGTTGTGCATGATGGCCTTGAAGCCCTCGCCCTCGGCGCCCACCCGGTTGGCCACCGGCACTCGGCAGTGGTCGAAGCGCAGGTGCGCGGTGTCGCTGCACCACCAGCCCATCTTCTTGAGCTCGCTGCGCGCCAGGCCCGGCGTGTCGCCGTCGATGACCAGCAGCGAGACGCCGCCCGTGCCCTTGTTGGCGGGGTCGGTGCGCACCGCGACGGTCAGGAAGTCGGCGCGCACGCCCGAGGTGATGAAGGTCTTCTCGCCGTTGACGACGTAGTGGTCGCCGTCGCGCACCGCGGTGGTCTTGAGCGCCGCCACGTCGGAGCCGCCGCCGGGCTCGGTGATGCACAGCGCGGCGATCTTCTCGCCGGCAAGCACCGGCGGCACCACCCGCTGCTTCAACGCCTCGCTGCCGTGCGCCACGATCGGCGGCAGCGCGATGCCGTGCGAGCCGAGGCTCGCCTGCACGCCCCCGCAGCCGGCACGCGCGATCTCCTCGGCGGCCGCGATGCCGTAGAAGATGTCGGCCGGCGTGCCGCCGAGCGCCTCGGGATAGCCGACGCCGGTGATGCCGACCGCGGCGGCCTTGCGGTACAGCTCGCGCGGGAAGGTGCCCGCCTCGTCCCAGGCGTGAGCGTGCGGCGCGATCTCGGCATCGACGAAACGGCGTACGGTGGCCCGGAAGGCCTCGTGCTCGGCGCTGAAATACTCCGGCCTGGGTGGCAGGTTGAACATGTCAGTGGTGCCTGCACCGGCAACCATCGTCGCGCATTCGAGGCTCCGAGAGCGTGGCGACCGGCGGATATCGGTGTTGTACCGGCACGCCGGCAAGCCTAGTATAACGATCGCAAGAAGTTATACTAACTTTTCTCGAAAGCACGTATAACGCTTTCCGTCATGGCCGCCCTCTACACGGAACTGCCGCTCTCTGCCCAGACAGCTTACGCGCAGTTGCTCGACGCGGCGTTGGGTGCCGAGCTTGTGCGCTCGGTGGCCGACCTGAACGGCTCATTCAATGCCAAGACGGTCAAGGGGCGTACCTACTGGTACTTTCAGTACACCGAGCCAGCGGGCAAGCTGCGGCAGGTGTATGTGGGCCCCGACAACGACGCCGTGCAGCGCCTGATGGCGCGACAGCGCGAAATCGGCGCCACAGCGGGGCTGGGTGCGCTGGCGCGCTCGGCACTGGCGTTGGGATGCGCCGGCGTACTGCCTCGGCACTACCGCGTGATCCGGCGGCTGGCCGACTACGGCTTCTTCCACGCCGGCGGCCTCCTCATTGGCACCCACGCGTTTCTCGCCTACGGCAACATGCTCGGTGTGCGATGGGGCGGACAGGAGCGCACGCAGGACATTGACTTCCCCCACGCCGCAAAGACAGTGGCATTGGTGCTGCCCTCCGACGTTCAGGTCAAGACGGACGCGGCCATCGAGTCGCTGCGCATGGGCTTCTTGCCGGTGACCGGCTTGACGGGCAAGAACGGCGGTACGTACCTGATCCCCAACGAGCCGGAGTTCAGGCTCGACTTCCTGACGCCACTGCACCGCGGCGGCGACACCCCGTACAAGCACCCGCAGCTGAACGTCACGCTGCAGCCGTTGCCCTTCATGGAGTACTCACTCGAGAAGTTCGAACAAGCCGTGCTGTTCGCCAACGAGGGCAGTGTGCTCGTCAACCTACCGTCACCCGAGCGCTATGCGCTGCACAAGTTGCTCGTGTACGGCGAACGCGCCGGCAGCTTTCGCACCAAGTCCGCCAAGGATCTCGCGCAGGCCGCCTGCCTGGCGGCATACCTGTGGGACCACCGCCGCGCGGCGCTGGCCGATGCCCTGAAGGATTTGCTCGCACGTGGCAAGGGCTGGGCGGCGCGATACAAGCACGGTGCCGCGGCGCTGCAGAGAGCCTATCCGGAGATCGAGGTCAGCGCGCGGCTGGCCAGCGCCGCTTGATGCGCCGCCGCGAGCGCCGCCGATGACTCCGGTATCCTACGGCGCCCTGTTCCGTCACTGCTAGCGCGGCCCGCGACGGGCCGCCGGAGAGTCCTTTCGATGACGCGCGTGTTCAATTTCAGCCCGGGGCCGGCGGCCCTGCCCGAAGCGGTGCTGCGCCAGGCCGCCGACGAGATGCTCGACTGGCACGGCTGCGGCATGTCGGTGATGGAGATGAGCCACCGCGGCAAGGAATTCATCTCGATCCATGCCGAGGCCGAGGCGCTGCTGCGCAAGCTGCTCTCGATCCCCGCCAACTACAAGGTGCTGTTCATGCAGGGCGGCGCGATCGGCGAGAACGCGATCGTGCCGCTGAACATGCTGCGCGGCAAAACCAAGGCCGACTACGTCGACACCGGCGAGTGGTCGAAGAAGTCGATCAAGGAGGCGCAGAAATACTGCGCCGTCAACGTCGCCGCGTCGGGCAAGGACGGCGGCTACACCCGCATTCCGCCGCGCGCGAGCTGGAAGCTCGACCCCGACGCCGCCTACGTGCACATCTGCTCCAACGAGACGATCGGTGGCGTGCAGTACCACTGGACGCCCGACGTCGGCGGCGTGCCGCTGGTGGCCGACATGAGCAGCGACATCCTGTCGCGGCCGATCGACGTCTCGAAGTTCGGCCTCATCTACGGCGGCGCGCAGAAGAACGTCGGGCCGTCGGGTGTGACGATCGTGATCGTGCGCGGCGACCTGATCGGCCAGGCGTCGCCGATCTGCCCGTCGGCGTTCGACTACAAGCAGGTGGCCGACAACGACTCGATGTACAACACGCCGCCCACCTATGCGATCTACATCGCCGGCCTGGTGTTGAAGTGGATCGACACCCAAGGCGGCCTGCCGGCCATGGAGGCGCACAACCGGAAGAAGGCCGCGGTGCTGTACGACTACCTCGACGGCACCGGCTTCTACAACTGCCCGGCGGCCAAGGAAGACCGCTCGCTGATGAACGTGGTGTTCCGCCTGCCCGACGAGAGGCTCGACGAGCCGTTCCTCAAGGGCGCTCAGGCGCGCGGCCTGGTGCAGCTGAAGGGCCACCGCTCGGTCGGCGGCATGCGCGCATCGATCTACAACGCGATGCCGATCGAAGGCGTGCGCGCGCTGGTCGTTTACATGAATGAATTCGAAGCGTCACATGGCTGAGCGCCTCGCGACTGCAGGCCCTGACGCGCAGAGACCATGAACATCCTCGTGCTCAACCAGATCTCGCCGCTCGGCCTCGACCGGCTGCCGCCGCAGCGCTACAAGGTCGGCAAGGACATCGCCGACCCGGTGGCGATCCTGGTGCGCTCGGCCGACCTGCACAAGGCCACCGTCGCGCCCAGCGTGCTGGCGATCGCGCGCGCCGGTGCCGGCACCAACAACATCCCGGTCGAACGGATGAGCGCGCGCGGCGTGCCGGTCTTCAATGCGCCGGGCGCCAACGCCAATGCGGTCAAGGAGCTGGTGCTGGCCGGCATGTTGCTGGCGGCACGGCACATCGCGCCGGCGCTGCGCTTCGTCGACGCGCTCGACGCCAAGGCGGCCGACCTCGAGGCCAAGGTCGAGGACGGCAAGAAGTCATTTGCCGGCATCGAGCTGGCCGGCCGCACCCTCGGCGTGATCGGCCTGGGCAAGATCGGCTGCCTGGTGGCCGACGCGGGCGTCAAGCTCGGCATGAACGTGCTCGGCCACGACCCCGACATCACCGTCGACGCCGCCTGGAGCCTGCCGTCGCAGGTCAAGCGCGCCGGCAGCGTCAACGAGGTGCTGAAGGCAGCGCACTTCGTGACGCTGCACGTGCCGCTGGTGGCGGCGACGCGCGACCTGGTGAGCGCGGCCAACGTCGGCCTGATGCGACCCGACGCCGTGCTGCTCAACTTCTCGCGCGACGGCGTGGTCGGCGAGGCCGCGGTGCGCGATGCGCTCGACGACAAGCGGCTGGCGGCCTACGTCACCGATTTCCCCAGCGCGGTGCTGCTGCGCCACGCCGGTGTCATCGCGCTGCCACATTTGGGTGCCAGCACGCGCGAGGCCGAAGACAACTGTGCGGTGATGGTGGTCGACCAGCTGCGCGACTACCTCGAGCACGGCAACGTCGTCAACGCGGTCAACTTCCCCAGCGTGTCGATGGCCCGCGAGTCGGCGTTCCGGGTCGCGATCGCCAACGCCAACGTGCCCAACATGCTCGGGCAGATCTCCACCGCGATGGCGCGCGCCGGCCTGAACATCCACAACATGGTCAACAAGTCGCGCGGCGAGATGGCCTACACCCTGGTCGACGTCGACAGCCCGGTGGCCGACTCGGTGCTGGCCGACATGGCGCGCATCGACGGCGTGCTTGCGGTGCGCTACTTGCCGGTGACCTGAGCCCCCTGGGGCTGGCATGGGTCCTGCGAACCCTGCCAGAATTGCCGGTTCCACGTACCGGAGCCAGGACCCGCCATGACCACCGCATTGGCCACCACCCAGCAGAGCTTTCGCATCGGTTCCAACGCGCAGGGCCGCTTGTGTTCGCTGCCCGAGCTGGCCAAGCGATACCCCAACGTCAAGCGGCTGCCGGTGTCGCTGCGCATCGTGCTGGAGTCGGTGCTGCGCAATTGCGATGGCAAGAAGGTCACCGAAGAACACGTCAAGCAGCTGGCGAACTGGAAGGCCAACGCCGAGCGCGTCGACGAGATCCCGTTCGTCGTCGCGCGCGTGGTGCTGCAGGATTTCACCGGCGTGCCGCTGCTGGCCGACCTGGCCGCCATGCGCAACGCCGCTGCAGCAGCCGGGCGCGACCCCAAGGTGATCGAGCCGCTGGTGCCGGTGGATCTGGTGGTCGACCACTCGGTGATGATCGACCACTACGGCAGCAAGAACGCGCTCGACTTGAACATGAAGCTCGAGTTCCAGCGCAACCGCGAACGCTACGAGTTCATGAAGTGGGGCATGCAGGCGTTCGACACCTTCGGCGTGGTGCCGCCGGGCTTCGGCATCGTGCACCA
>DATJYZ010000060.1:0-35325 GCA_035499355.1 Burkholderiaceae bacterium
TGCGGCCGTCGATCGTCAATGCCGGATTGGACCCGGACGCATTGCCCGAACGCGGCGCGATCGACATCGCGCAGGACATCAGCATCGAGGCCCAAGAGTCCAAGCCACGGCGCTGGAAGGACATCTGGTCGGCAGGCCATAGCGTGAGCGGCGTGCACGCGGTGCCGCGGGTGGCCGAGCTGGTGGCACAGACCGAGGCCGAATACCGGCAGGCGCGTGCGCGGCTGAGCGCGACGCCGTGATGGGGCAAGGCGGCGCGGTTGCCGCTGGCGCGGCGCGCGAACACTGCGCTGGACCGCCTCGACACACCTCAGTGACCGGTATGCCGACCATTGGATCGAGAACTGTCCGCCAGGAAGGATCGACTTCAGCTCAAGCCCGCCTCGGCGTGCACGCGCTGCGGGTCGACGCCGAGCTTCTTCGCCGCGGCGAGGATCTCCTGCCAGGTGGTGGTGTCCACCGGCACGCCGGCCTTCAGCCGCCGGGCGCGCGACTCGCGCTCGGGGTCGCCCGCCAGCCGCACGCGGTCGAAGCCCTCGCGCGGCGGTGATGCGGTGACCCAGTCGACGAAGGTCAGCATCTCGGCCTCGTAGGCGTCGCGGTCGCCCAGCTTCGCGGGATCGATCAGCACGGTGAGCATGCCGTTGAGCACGCGCTTCTTGCTGCTGTCGTGCGTGTGCTGCGTGATGCCCGATGCCAGCGCGCCGCCGAGCAGCTCGCACAGCACCGCCATGCCGTAGCCCTTGTGCGCGCCGAAGGTGAGGATGGCGCCGAACGGCTCGATCACCGAGTAGCGCGGGTCGGTGGTCGGGCGGCCCTGGTCGTCGATCAGGTGATCGGGCGGCACGCGCTCGCCCTTGTTGTGTGCGACGCGCGTCTTGCCCTGCGCGATCACGCTGGTGGCGAAGTCGAGGATCATCGGCGCGCGGCCCTTGAGCGGGATGCCGGCCGTGAACGGGTTGGTGCCGAAGCGCGCGTCCGAGCCGCCGTGCGGCGCCACGATGCCGCGCGAGATCACGTTGACGAAGTGCAGCGAGACCATGCCGGCGGCCACCGCCTGCTCGGCCCAGGCGCCGATGCGCCCGAGGTGATGCGCGTTGCCCAGCGCCATCACGCAGCAGCCGTGCGTGCGCGCGCGTTCGATGCCCAGCGCCATCGCCTCGCCGCCCACCACCTGGCCGAAACCGGCGTCGCCGTCGAGGCGCAGCAGCGCGCCGGCGTCGAGCACCGTGCGCACGTGGGCGTTGGGCTTCAGGCCGCCTTCGAGGAACGAATCGGCATAGCGCGGCAGCATGCCGATGCCGTGCGAGTCGTGGCCGGTGAGGTTGGCCTCGATCAGGTTGTCGCAGACGGCGTCGACTTCGGCCGCGCGGCTGCCGAAGCCGCGCACGAGCAGGCGCATGGCCTGGTGCAGCGCGTCGACGGCGATGGTGTGGGTGGCGCTCATGGTCGCTCGCTGGTGGGTTGGGGAGGCCGCAGGGGGCACCCGTTTGGCCGCCGGGCCGGTGCGGCATTCTCGCTTGGCACCCGGGCCCCCTGGCAGGCCCCCCGATCGGCGGGGCTGGCAGGGTATAACCCCTGCATACCATGGTGGCCGTGCACCTGCGCCGTATTTCACGGGGCGTGGCTGCCAAAGATGTTGCAATCCCGGCTGGAGCCCAGGGGCCCCGTTTCAGCATGCCCGTCATCGCCATCGTCAATCGCAAGGGAGGCAGCGGCAAGAGCACCCTCGCCACGCATCTGGCGTCGTGGTGTGCGCACCAGGGGTTCCCTGTGCTGCTCGGCGATGCGGACTTCCAGCAGTCGTCGCACGCCTGGCTGCGCCAGCGCGAGCTGCAGAAGCTGGCACCGGCGCCCAAGATCGCCGGCTGGTCGGTCGACCCGCGCAACATCCTGCGCACGCCACCGGGCGTGACCCACGTGATCCTCGATACGCCCGGCGGCCTCAAGGGCTACGACCTGCTGCGCGTGGTGATGCTCGCCGACGCGGTGCTGATGCCGCTATGCCACTCGCTGTTCGATCGTGAATCGGCGGCCGAGTGCTACACCGAGCTGCTGGCGCATCCACGCGTGGCGCGCGGCCGCTGCCAGATCGCGGCGGTGGGCATGCGCATCGACTCGCGCACCCGGGGCGAGGCCGGCCTGCGCCAGTGGGCCCAGGGCCTGCAGCTGCCGTTCCTGGGTGCGCTGCGCGAGACGCAGACCTACGTGAAGTGCCTCGAGCACGGCCTGGCGATCTTCGACATGCCCGCTGCGAAGGTGGAAGGCGATCTCGCGCAGTGGCAACCGATCATCGACTTCGTGTCGCCGATGCTGCGCGTCGCGCCGGCCGAGCCCGAGGCCAAGCCGACCTCGGTGCTGCCCAAGCCGGCGGCCAAGCCGGCGGTGCACAAGCCGTCGCGCCCGGTGCTGCCACCGGGCTCGCTGCCGTCGGGCACCCTGCGGCCGCAGGGCGTGTCCGCCGAGGCCGAACTGACCGCCGCGCGCACCGAGCCGGGTGCGCTCGACGCGCTGCCGCCCACCGAGGTGCCGGCGGCCAACGGGCACGACAAGGCCATCGGTGCGCCGGCCGAGGCGCCGCGGATCCATCGCCTCGTACCCGTCAGCCCGGCCGAAGAGCTCGACAGCCACTTCGGTGGCCTGACCACGCGCATCGGGCGCTGGCTCGAGTCGCTCTCGGTCAAGCGCGCGCGCTAGCGTTCGTGTACGGGCAATGGACGCCGCGGCTGCGGTACAGGGTCAGGACCGCTGCGATCAACGCGGTTGCGCAGGAGGTTGACCGGCGCGCGGCGAACGCGGCCCGTACAGCACGCCCCCGGGGCCACCGATGAGGCGCGCGTTGGCGATGCCGGCGTAGTTGTAGGCCGCATCCGTCGTGCTGCCGACGATCTGGGTCACCAGCGCCTGCACCAGCAACCCGATCACGCCTCCTTGACTCTGCTGCTGCTGTTCGGCCGATGACGCGCGGGCCGTGCCTTCCCAGAGCAGGGCGCCGTCGCGCAGGTCGACCAGCTTCGCGATGACCTGCACCGCCGCCTCGCTGATGACCACGCGGTAACTGGAGCCGTATTCGCGGACCGTCACGTACAGCGCCGCGTCCGCACCGAAGAACTGCCGCAACTTGTCGGCGGCAATCTGTTGTGCGTCGTACGACGTGGTGACCCCGTTCTGCTTGAACGTCTCGTCGGCGAGCGTCACGGGCACGACGTAGTAGCCCGCTTCGGCCAGTGGCCGCGTCATGCTCGACCACACCGCCGGCGTCGCCTTGACGTCGGGCGATTCATTGATCGGTGGCAGCACGAGGATGGTGGCCGGATGCGCGCGCTGGAACAGCGAGTAGTCCTTCGGCGGCTTGGTGACGCAGGCGCAAAGCAGAAGCGATGCCAGCAAGGGGCCGAGGAGAGCGGCCCGTTTCATGCCGCCGGCTCCTTCGCCGGATCGGCCTTCGGCTGGCCCAGTCGCTTGAGCAGCTGATCCATGTACGGCGTCGCCTCGGGGAACGCAACCTTCTCGGCGTTCCAGAGCTCCATCGCGCGGCCGGGATTGCCCACGCTCAGATAGAGCATGCCGAGGTGCGCACGCAGGCCGGGCGGCAATCGCGCGTTGGCGGCGCGCGCCTTTTCGGCATGCGTCTCGATCTCCTGGATCTGCTGGTCTGGGCTGATGCCCTCACGCAGCAAGTACGCGTACTGCTGACGCGGAAAGGTCTCCCACATGTACAGCGGCGCACCCGGCTGCGCGCAGCCGGCTAACCCCAGGACGAAAGCCATCAGCCCGGGAAGGCGGCGTGCCCGACGAATCAACGGCCACCCCATTGGCTGGCGTCGCGCGCGCTGACGAGGTTGTCGACGGCGTCGCGCATGGCCAGATCGAGCACCTTGCCATTGAGCGTGGCGTCGTAGCCCGCGCTGCCACCGAAGCCGACCACCTCTCGCGTCGAGAGCTGGTATTCGCCGGCGCCACGCGCCGAGTAGACCACCTCGGAGGTCAGCGTGTTGACGACGTTCAGCGTGATCTTGGCGTACGCGACCTGCGAGCGGCCACGGCCGAGAATGCCGAACAGCTGCTGATCTCCAACCTCCTTGCGGCCGAACTCGGTGATGTCGCCGGTGATCAGGAAGGAGGCACCACGCAGGTTCTGCGCCACGCCCTGCAGTTTCGCCTCCTGACTGATCTCGTTCATGTTCTCGCGCTCGAGCACGTTGAAGCGCTGCGATTGCTGCAGATGCGCGACCAGCGATGTCTTGGCCTGGCTGCCGAGCCGGTCGATGCCGTCGGAGAACACGCCCATCATGTAGTTCGAGCGGTTGTCGAACTTGCCCACCGCCACCGGAATGCGCGGGCCCTGCGCCGGGGTGCTGGCAGCCTGGACCTTGGCCACCTCGACGGTTCGCGAGGTTTCGGTGGCGCAGCCCGCCATGAGAAAGGCGCTGGACACGACAAGGATCGGGAGTGTCCTCTTGATCATGAAGTTCACCTTTTCTACAGATTCGGCCTCGACGCGAAGCGATCAATCCTACACGTGGGTCGTCCGGGCCCGCAGGGCCGAATCGGCGAGTTGCCAAGCTTTGCGCGGGTCGAGGCGCCGCGACCTCGCCGGCTCACGCCGTACCCAAAGTGACCGGCGACGCCGGCGCATCAGCGCGCCAAGTGGCACGCTGAGCGCTGCGCCGCCGGCTGCCAGTCCGCCGCGCGCGGATCGCTCAGCGAGCGCAGGAACGCCAGCAGGTCGGCGCGCTCGTCCGCGCTCAGGTGCAGCGGCTCGAGGATGCGCTCGCCGTCCGCGTGCAGCCGTTCGAGGTCGAGCTCCGAGTAGTGCGTCAGCACGTCGTCCAGCGTCGCCAGCTGGCCGTCGTGCATGTAGGGGCCCGTGAGCGCCACGTTGCGCAGGCTCGGCACCTTGAACTCGCCGAAGTTTCGGTGCTGCGGCTCGACGTGCCGGGTCTTTGTCGCCACCGCGCCGTCGGGCGGCGCGTCGCTGAAGCGGCCGAGCAGGTTGTAGGGGCTCGCGCGCAGCGCGGCGATGCCGCCGTGCCGGCCGGGATCGACCTCGCCCGGGCGCACGAAGAAACTCAATCCGGTGTCGCCGAACTCGCCGTTGCTGAAACGCGGCCCCGAGTGGCAGATGTTGCAGCGGCCGCGGCCGACGAAGAGTTTCAGGCCGCGCTGGGCGTCGGCCGGGTAGCGCGCCATCGCCGCGCGATCGCCACGCGCGAGCGCATCGCGAAAATCATCGAACGTGGTGCGGCCCGACACCAGGGTCGCCACGAAGGCACCGATCGCCTTGGCCGCGCGCACGAGAACCGTCTGCGCATCGTCGCTCGCCGGTGCGCGGCCGAATGTCTGCCGGTAGCGGCACGTGAGTTCCGCATCGTTCGCGAGCAGCTCGCGCACCTGCGCCGCAGAGGCATCCATCTCGCGCGGATCGAGGATCGGACGGATCGCCTGGCTCCACAGGCTGTCGGCCGCGCCGTCCCAGCCGTACCAGCGCTCGTGCACCGCATTCCACAGCGACGGCGCGTTGCGGTCGAGCAGGCCGCGGCCGATCGAGCGGCGCCGGCCGTCGGTGAACGCGCGCAACGGCTGGTGGCAGGTGGCGCACGACACGTGGTCGTGTCCGGACAGGCGTTCCTCGAAGAACAGGCGCTCGCCGAGCGCGATCGCCCCACGCCGGCCCGATTGTGCGTTGCCGGCATCGTGCGCGCGCGGCGGCGGCCACGGGCCGTGTGCCAGCACGCGACGTTGTTCGTCGTCGCTGAACGTCGCGGGATCGGCGTGCGCGTGCACCGCGGCCGCGGCGATCAGCAGCACGGCGGCGGGCCACGCCAGCGCGCGCCACGCGGTCACGGCACGTCGACCTCGTGCGTCAGGCGAACGCTGCGACCGTCGAGCGCGAGGTCGAAGATGAAGCGCCAGCGTCCCGGCATGTGCAGCATCAGGCCCTCGGCGTGGTAAAGACCCGGCCCGCGCACGGCGACGGTGGCGCGGTAGTTCATGCCGTGCCGGTGCGCCGGCATGTCGGCGTCGACCTGCAGGCTCTTCGGCGGCGCCATGCCGCGATCAGGGCACACGGCGATGTCGAGCGCGAAGTGCCGGCCCGTGGCCAGCGGCGCCGGCCGTGGCACGAACGCCACCGTGTAGCCCTCGCCCTGCGCGCGCAGCGCCTGCGGCGCGTTGAGTGCACCGGCGCAATCGTCGCCCGCCCGCGCCGCCGTGCCGGCCAGCAGCAGCAACGCGAGCGCCAGCATGCGCCTCACGCGGCCCCCTCGGCGCTGCGCGCCGTCCCCCCATGGGGGAGCGAGCGACTCGGGTACGGCCCGGCGCCGCTCACGCCTTCTTCTGCCAGGCGCCGCGCAGCAGCGTCTCGGCGTTGCGCCAGCCGATGCCCTGCGCCAGCGGTGTCGGCAGGTCCGCCAGCCAGCCGCGCGAATAGTCCGCGTGCGGGCCGATGTAGTGCCAGCGCTCGGGCGTGAAGGTGTCGGTGCCGACCATGAAGCGATCGGGGAACTCGGTGAACGCGTCGCGCCACGCCGTGTCGACCTTGCCGCTGGAGGCCTGGTCGGTGCGGTAGGCGAGGTCGCACCACAGCTGCGGGTGCTTGCGCAGCATCGCGCGCACCGCGTCGGGCCGGTCGAAGCCCGAGTGCGCCCACAGGATGCGCGCCTGCGGCCAGGTCTTGAACAGGCGATCGACGGCGTCGGCGTCGCTGTGCGCGTGCAGCAGCAGGTCGCGCTCGCGCGCCAGCGCCACCATGCGCTGCGGCACCGGCAGCTCGGCGTCGGCGCCGTACAGGTGGAACTCGCCGATGCCGGCATAGCGGTACTTCGCCAGCCGCTGCTCGAGGTACTTCACGATCTCCGGCTCGCGCACCCAGCCGCTGGTGTCGGCGCGCGTGCGGTACGGCCGCAGCTCGGGCACCACCAGGTCGGGCGCCTCGGCCAGCAGCTTCTGCGTGCCGTCGTCGTCGGACGACGACACGAACACGCCCTTGAGGCCGGCCTGACGCAGGATCTGAACCGCCTGCTTCGGTGGCACCAGCTCGACGGCGTCGTGGCTGTAGTGCACGTGGGCGTCGAAGATCGGCATGCGCTCCTGCGCATGTGCACTCGACCACGACGTCAGCGTCGCGGCGGCCGCACCCTGCAGCAGCGAGCGGCGGCTCGGGCCGGTCATCGCGCCCTCGTGGCGCCACGGGCGCCGTCCCCCCGAGGGGGAGCGGGCCTGCTTCGGGCGGCCGCGCGCAGGCCCGGGCTCATACGATCTTGATGCCCAGGTTCGGCAGCCCGTCGATGTGGCAGTCGATGACGTCGCCGCGCACCACCGGGCCGACGTTCTCGGGCGTGCCCGAGTAGATGATGTCGCCGGGCATCAGCTCGAACGCCTCGGACAGCTTGCTGACCTGCTCGGCGACGTTCCAGATCATCTGGTTGAGGTTGGCGTTCTGCTTGGTCTGGCCGTTGACCTTGAGCCAGATCGCGCCCTTGTCGAAGTGGCCGATCTTCGAGGCCAGGTGCAGCGGCCCGAGCACCGCGGAGTGGTCGAAGCTCTTGCCGATCTCCCATGGCTTCTTCTCGTCGCCCATCGCGCGCTGCAGGTCGCGCCGCGTCATGTCGAGCCCGATCGTGTAGGCATACACACAGTCGAGCGCCTGCGCCAGCGGGAGGTTGCGGCCGCCCTTGTTCAACGCCGCGACCAATTCGACCTCGTAGTGGTAGTTCTTGGTCAGCGTCGGGTACGGGTGGTCGGCCACCGTGCCGGGCGCGACGTTCTGGATCGCGTCGGTCGGCTTCTGGAAGAAGAACGGCGGCTCGCGCGTCGGGTCCGAGCCCATCTCGCGCGCGTGCGCAGCGTAGTTGCGGCCGATGCAGTAGATGCGCCGCACCGGAAACTGCAGGTCGCTGCCGACGATCGGGATATAAGTATCGGCCACTGTGAACGGCGTCTTCGGCGCCTGCGCCGCGGTGCCCGGCAACGCGCAGCCGGCCAGCGCGCCGATGCCCAGCGTGGCGGTGGTTTCGATGATCGAACGGCGCTTCATGCGAAGGCTCCTGGTCGGCGCGGCGTGCGGAACGTGGATCGTCGCGCACTTCGCGCCGCGATGCCAGACGGAGTGCCCCTCACTCGCAGCGAAAGTTGCCGGCCTCTTCAATGCTGCCCGAGCCGCTGTAGCGCGCGATCTTCGGGTACGGACACAGCGGGCGCGTGCGACCCGGCCACGGCGAGGTGGGCGCGGCCTGCGCGACGATGCGATCGGGTGCCTCGCCGCGCTCGACCCAGCGCACCAGGGGCGTCAACGCGTCGTACAGGTCGGTCGCCGGGCCGCCCGAGTTCGAGCAGTGATTCATGCCCGGCACGAGGAACAGGCGCACGAAGCCATCGCCCGCCGCTGCTCCCCCGTTCGCGGCGAGCAGGCGCTGGTAGTAGTCGATCGTGTCGTTGGCCGAGAAGATCGGGTCGCTGGTGCCGTGCACCAGCAGGATCTTGCCGCCGCGGTTCCGGAACGCGGCGACGTCGGTCGAGGTGGTGTGGTAGATCGCCGCATAGGCATCCATGCGCGCCGGATCGCGGTCGAAGTCGAATGCCATGTAGTCGAACGTCGGTGCCGGCGGCGTGAAGAACTCCAGCCGCATCGCGTCGGCCGCGATCAGCGTCGCGTTGCGCGAGTTGGGCGCCGCAGTGGTCGAGGTGCCCAGGCGCCAGTTGCGCCAATCGCGTCCGGAGACACCGCTGTCCCACGGCCACGACGCATACAGCGGCTGGCCGCCGGCGTTGCGCGGCCCGGCGAAGTCTTTCGCCAACGCGTCGACCTGCGCCGCCGACAGGCAGGCGTTGGTCTTGGCCCCTGCGCAGCGCAGCACCGCGGGGTCGAAGCTGCAGGCCGACGGGTTGGCGTGGATGATGCCGTCGACCAACCCGTCGAGCGCGTCGCAACGCTGCAGCACGGCGCGCGAAACCAGCGCCATGTCCGACTCGGAGAATGCCTCGGCGAGGATCGGCCTGCCGGCGCCGTCGCGGGGTGCCGCGGCGCTGTAGGTGATGACGTTCCACACCGCCGCCACCGTGGCCTCCTTGGCCACCTTGATGGCCGGCGCGTTGGCCGCCACGCCGTCGAAGTACTGCGCGAAACGCTGCGGAAACAGCAGGGCCTGGCGGCCGCCACCCGAGCAACCGACGAAGTACGAGCGCGCGGGGCCGCGGCCGTACGCACGCGCGATCAGGTCTTTCGCCGTGCGCGTCACCTGGTCGTAGGCGTTGTAGGCATGGTCGATGCGCGCCTGCGGGTCGAGTCCGAAGCTGGCGTCGAGCCCCTGGTGGCCGGCATCCGTGGTGACCACCGCGTAGCCCTGCGCCAGCGCGCCGGTCCTCAGGCCCGGCAGCGATGCTTCGTTGCCGGCCAGCGGGCCGAGCGCGGCGCGCACCACGCCGTCGTTGCCACCGCCGCCCTGGAACACGAAGCGTCCGTTCCACTGCTTGGGCAGGCGCAGCTCGAAGCCGATGTAGTAGGGCTTGCCGTCCGCGCCGGTACGCGGGTTCAAGCGACCCTGCAGCACGCAGTGCTCGGGCAGCGTGTTGCCGTTGACCACGGTGCCCGCAGCGACCGCGGTGCCGGTGAGCGACCCGGCAGGCAGCGACAAGCCGGCAAGCTGCGCACAATCGCTGCCCAGCGTGGCAGGCTGCGGCGTGCCGCCCGGGGCCTGACCCAGGCTCGAACAGGCCGCCAGCAGCCCCACACCAAGCGTGCTCGCAACGGTGCGTGATGTCATGCCAGGTCTCCTCGAATTCGAAACGAACGTCGGGGCCGCGTTCAGCGGCCGGGCGCCAAGGCATGCGCGTCGACGTGTTGGGCGCGAAGATCCTCCGGCAGCGGCGCACCGAGCCACAGCGCTGCGGCCAATTGTGCGGCCGCGGCCGCGCTCTGGATGCCGTAGCCACCTTGTCCGGCGAGCCAGAAGAACGCGCTGCGCCGTGGGTCCCAGCCGATCACCAGCTCACCGTCGGGCGCGAAGCTGCGCAGGCCGGCCCAGGTGCGCGTGGGCCGCCGGATCGTCAACGTGGTGCGCTCTTCGATCGCCGCGATGCCGGTGGCGATGTCGAGCTCCTCGGGCACCACGTCGTGCGGCGGCACCGGGTCGGCGTTGGCCGGCGAGCCGAGCAGCTGGCCGGCGTCGGGCTTGAAGTACCAGCGCTCGTCGACGTCGGCCACCGTCGGCCAGCCGCCGATGTCGAGGCCCGCCGGCGGCGCGAAGGTGAACGCGCTGCGCCGCTTGGGTTGAATGCCCAGCGGTTGCGCGCCGCAGCGCCGCGCCACCTCATCGGCCCAGGCGCCGGCCGCGTTGACCACGGTGCGCGCGTTGACGCGGCGGCCATCGGCCATGGTGAGCGCCCAGCGTCCGCCGCGCGACTCGGCATGCTGCACTTCGGCATCGCACCACAACGCGCCACCGGCGCGCTTGACGCCGCGCAGGAAGCCCTGGTGCAGCGCGTGCACGTCGATGTCCATCGCGTCGACCTCGAGCACGCCGCCGAGCAGCCCTTCGGCGCGCAGCACCGGCACGCGCCGCAGGCACTGCGCCGCGTCGATGCGCTCGACCACCGAGCCGCTGGCCTGCAGCTCGTGCGTCAGCGCGTCGAGCGCCCGCTCCTGGCCGCGCCAGCCGACGTAGAGCGCGCCGCGCTCGGCGAGGATCGGCGTCTCGGTGAACCCGGTTGGTGGCCGCTCGTAGAACGCGCGGCTGGCGCGCGTCAGCGCGCGCACCTGCGGCGGGCCATAGCTCTCCATGAACATCGCGGCACTGCGGCCGGTGCTGTGCATGCCGGGTTGCGATTCGCGCTCGAGCAGCAGCACGCGGGCATGCGGCGCCAGCGCGTGCGCGAACGACGCGCCAGCGATGCCGGCGCCCACGATGACGGCATCGACTTCCGCTTCGACGCTCATCCCGCGCATGCGCCAGTCAAGTGGACACCGCGGATCCGGCTTTGCCGGTTCGCTGGTGTCGCCCCTCTCGGGGGGAGGCGGCCGCTAGGCCGCATCGGGGGGGCGTCTCATCAGCGTGCTCTTGCCGAACAGGCTCTCGATCAGGTCGACTGCCAGGTCGGCGGTCTTGTTGCGCACGTCGCACGCCGGGTTGAGCTCCATCACGTCGAGCGACGCCAGCGCGCCGGTGTCGGCGATCATCTCCATGCACAGCTGCGCCTCGCGGTAGGTGGGGCCGCCGGGCACGGTGGTGTCGACGCCGGGCGCGATCTCGGGATCGAGGAAGTCGACGTCGAAGCTGACGTGCAGGTGCGTGCGGGCATCCAGCGTCGCCAGCGCCAGCTCCATCGTGTGGCGCATGCCCATCTCGTCGATGTAGCGCATGTCGAACACTTCGAGGCCGGTGGCGTGCACCAGCTTCTTCTCGCCGGGGTCGACGCTGCGGATGCCGATCTGCCGGATGTGCTTCGGGTTCAGCGCCGGCACCTTGCCGCCGATCTCCACCAGCTCCTGCGGTCCGTTGCCGCACAGGCACGCCACCGGCATGCCGTGGATGTTGCCGCTCGGCGTCAGCAGGTTGGTGTTGAAGTCGGCGTGCGCGTCGAGCCAGAGCACGCGCAGCTTCTTGCCCGCTTCGCGGCAATGGCGCGCCACCGCGCTGATCGAGCCGATCGCCAGCGAGTGGTCACCGCCCAGCAGGATCGGCAGGCGCGCTTGCTGCAACTCGGTGTGCACCGCCTCGTGCACGGTGCGGCACCACTGCACCACCTCGGGCAGGTGACGGTAGCCGTTGCGCGGTGGTTGCCATGGGTTGGCCGGCCCCGCGAGGTTGCCGCGGTCGATGACCTCGAGCCCGTGGCCTTCGAGCGTCGATTGCAGCAGCGCCACGCGCAACGCTTCGGGTCCCATGCTGGCGCCGCGGGCGCCCGCGCCGATGTCGGTGGGCGCACCGACCAGGCTGATCTGGTTCATGGAAGGTCATTGTGACGTGGCTGCGCGCAATCGGAGGTCGGGGTAGACAGCCGATGTGCGACAGTTGTGCACCATGAGCGCAGAGCAGCGATTCCGCGACGCCATCGAATACGCGCTGGCCCACGAGGTGGCCTGGCCGCGCGACCCGTTCGACGACCCGCAGCACTGGGGCGTGCACCACGACGACCCGCCGCCGTACAACCGCCTGCGCGGCCCCGTGCATCCGCGCGGCGGCGTGTCGGGCCTGGTGCTGCAGCATGGCCGCGTGGCCACCGCGTGGGGCGAGCCCGAGCGCGCCGACCTCACGTTCAGCGTCGCCAAGACCTACCTTGGCCTGCTGGCCGGCGTGGCGCACGGCCAGGGGTTGCTGCCCGACGTCGACCAGCCGGTGGCGGCGCGCTTGCCCGGCATCGGCTTCGACTCGCCGCACAACCGCGGCATCACCTGGCACCACCTGCTCGAGCAAACCAGCGAGTGGGAGGGCACCTGCTTCGGCATCCCCGACACCGTGGACCGCAACCGCGTGGTCGCGCACGACCCCAAGCCGCCGAGCGGCCGCAAAGGCGACGCGCGGCCGCTGCAGCCACCGGGCAGCTACTGGGAATACAACGACGTGCGCATCAACCAGCTGTCGCTGGCGCTGCTGCACCTGTTCGGCCGCCCGCTGCCCGAGGTGTTCGACGAAGCGCTGATGCAGCCACTGGAGTGCAGCGCCACCTGGCGCTGGCGCGGCTACGACGACGCCTGGGTCGACCTCGGCGGCCGCAAGGTGCAGTCGGTGCCCGGTGGCACGCACTGGGGTGCCGGCGTGACGATCTCGGCGCGCGACCAGGCGCGGCTCGGCCAGTTGCTGCTCGACGATGGGCTGCACGAGGGGCGCCAGTTGATTCCCGCGGCTTGGGCGCAACGCATGCGCGAGCCGTGTGCGATCGCGCCGTTCTACGGCTGGCTGATGTGGCTCAACCGCGATGGCCGCACGTTCCCTGGCGCGTCGACGCAGGCCCATTGCATGGTGGGCGCAGGCGGCCACCTGGTGTGGATCGAGCCGGCGCAGCGGGCGGTGGTGGTGGTGCGCTGGCTGGACTCGGCCCACACCACGGGTTTCATGCAGCGCATGAGCGCGGCGCTGGCCAACGCCTGATCGCGCCTCAGTCGGTGTCGGCGTAGTCCTCGCCAGTCACGGTGCCTGCCTCGTCGAAGCCGTAGTGCTCCGACAGGCGCGCCCACGCGTCCTCGGCCGTCTCGACGTAGTGGAACAGCCCGAGGTCCTCCGGGCTGATCATGCCGCTGTCGACCAGGTGGGGGAAGTTGATCAGCTTCTCCCAGAACGCGCGCCCGAACAGCAGGATCGGCCGCGGGCGGCTCTTGCCGGTCTGCACCAGCGTCATCGTCTCGAACAGTTCGTCGAGCGTGCCGAAGCCGCCGGGGAAGCACACCAGCGCGATGCTGCGCATCACGAAGTGCATCTTGCGCAGCGCGAAGTAGTGGAACTGGAAGCACAGCTCCGGCGTGATGTACGGATTGGGCGCCTGCTCGTGCGGCAGCACGATGTTGAGGCCGATGCTGCGGCCGCCGACCTCGTGGGCGCCGCGGTTTCCGGCCTCCATGATGCCCGGGCCGCCGCCGGTGACCACGTAGATCGGCGTTTCGAGCGTGCGCGAGCGCTGCGTCACCATCTGCGAGAAGCGTCGCGCCTCGTCGTAGTAGCGGCTCATGTCGAGCGCGGTGGCCGCGCGCTGGATGGCGGCGGCGTTGCCGCCGGCGCGCGCTGTCTGCATCTGCGCCGCGGCGACGTCGGGCGGCATGATGCGCGCGCTGCCGAACAGCACGATCGTCGACTCGATCTGTTGCTCGCGCTGGACCATCTCGGCCTTCAGCAGTTCGAGCTGCATGCGCACCGGGCGCAACTCCTCGCGCAGCAGGAAGCGCTCGTCGGTGAAGGCCAGGCTGTAGCTGCTCTCCGGGCCGCCGTAGCGCGGGGTCGGTTTGGCCGCCAACGCCTCCTGCTCGGCGCTGGGAAAGTTGCGGGCGTGAAGCGGTGGGTGCTGCGTCATGGCGTGCCGCCAACCGGGTGGAGGCTGTGTGGGCATTGGGGGGCCGCAGCTTACCGCTTGCGTGTGCCGGTAGACTGCCGGGCCCTGAGCTCCGCTCACGCCATGGCACGCCGCCTTCGCTCCTGCCGTCCACGGGTGATCGCCGCGTGAGCGCGAGTGCGCCGCTCGGCGCGTTGCCGCACGCCATCGAACAAGAGCCGCGCTACGGCTGGGTGGTGGTGTGGGCCACCTTCGCCGCGTTGGCGGTGATCTTCGGCGTCGCGTATTCGTTCGCCGCGTTCTTCCAGCCCTTCGTCGGCGAGTTCAACGCGCAGCGCGCCGACGTGTCGCTGGTGTTCGGCCTGTGCGGGCTGATCTATTTCGTGCTGGGCGCGTTCGGCGGCATGTTGTCGGACCGACTCGGCCCGCGCGTGGTGGTGGGCGTCGGCATGCTGTGCATCGCGCTCGGCCTGTTCGGCGCTGCGTCGGCCACGTCGATGGGCGGCGTCACGCTCGCCTACGGCGTCGGCGTCGGCCTCGGCATCGCGCTGGTCTACACGCCGTCGATCGGCACCGTGCAGCCGTGGTTCACGCGCCGCCGCGGCTTGGCGGCGGGCATCGCCAGCGCCGGCATCGGCGCCGGCACGCTGGTGGTGCCGCTGCTCGCAGCCGCCGCCATCGCGGCCTGGCAGTGGCGCGGTGCAATGACGGCGCTGGCCGTCGGCACGCTGCTGCTCGGGCTGACCGCGGCGCTGCTGCTGCGGCCCGCGCCGGCCGCGGCCCGGCGCGCCGACGGCACGGTGCCCGGAACACCGCTGCGCGAAGCGCTCACCAGCCGCACCTTCGCGTGGCTCTATGCGATGTGCGGGCTCGGCGCCTTCAGCATGTTCATCCCGTTCGCGCACCTGTCGGCCGCGGCGCGCGACCTCGGCGTGCCCGACGCGCGCGCGGTGGGGCTGGTGGGTCTCATCGGCATCGGCAGCCTGAGCGGGCGCTTCGCCATCGGCGCGCTGGCCGACCGGGTGGGGCGCCCGGGCACGCTGATCATCGCGCAGGCCTCGCTCGGCGCGTCGTTCATCCTGTGGGCACTGGCGGACGGCTACTTCGCGCTCGCCGCCTTCGCACTGTGGATGGGCACCAGTTATGGCGGCATCGTGTCGCTGATGCCGGCACTGTGCATGGACCGCTTCGGCGCGCGCGCGGTGTCGTCGATCATCGGCACGCTCTACAGCGCCGCGGCGATCGGCAACCTCGCCGGTCCGTGGCTCGCCGGGCGCATCTTCGACGCCAGCGGCAGCTACGGCCTCGTGACCTGGGGCTGCATGGCGCTGTCGGCGCTGGCCACGCTGTGCACGTGGCTGGCGCTGCGCCGCTGACGGCGCGCGCGCCGGCGCCGGCCGCACGGCCGGCACCACGCTAGCGCAAGGCGCATCGCTTCGGGGCGGGTCGCGGTGCCGCGCACCCATGCGCTGCCACGTGGCGGTGCCTCGTGCCGCGCGCGGGCGCGGTGGACCGGCGGCGGCCGCCTTGGCCCGTGCCTTGCTTGTATACCAGTCCGTACATCAGGCGGATCGGCCGCTCGCGCGGGCGCGCGGCGGCACGGCCAACGCACACGCATCGAACCCAGGAGAGAACGCATGAGCTTCAGCACCGCACACAACCGTCGTGAATGGGTCAAGGCCATCGGCGCCGGCGGCGTCGCCACCGTCGCCACCGCATGGGGCGTGCGCGCGCGCGCACAGAAGCCGTTGACCGTGGGCTTCATCTATGTCGGCCCGCGCGACGACTACGGCTACAACCAGGCGCAGGCGGAGTCGGCGTCGATCGTCAAGAGGCTCGAAGGCATCAAGGTGGTCGAGGAGGAGAACGTGCCCGAGACCACCGCGGTGCAAAAGACGATGCAGGGCATGATCTCGCAGGACGGCGCGACGCTGCTGTTCCCCACCTCGTTCGGCTACTTCGACCCGCACATCCTGGCGCTGGCGCCGAAGAACCCCAACGTGCGCTTCGCGCACTGCGGCGGCCTGTGGAACGAGGCCAAGCATCCGAAAAACGTCGGCAGCTACTTCGGCTACATCGACGAGGCGCAGTATCTGAACGGCGTGGTCGCCGGCCACATGACCAAGAGCGGCAAGCTCGGCTTCGTGGCGGCCAAGCCGATCCCGCAGGTGCTGCGCAACATCAACGCCTTCACGATGGGCGCTCGCTCGGTGAAGCCGGGCATCACGACGACGGTGATCTTCACCGGCGACTGGAGCATGCCGGTCAAGGAGGCCGAGGCCAGCAACAGCCTGGCCGACCAGGGTGTCGACGTGTTCACGATGCACGTCGACGGTCCCAAGGTGGTGGTGGAGACGGCGGCCAAGCGCGGCAAGATGGTGTGCGGCTACCACGCGAGCCAGGCCAAGCTGGCGCCCAACGCCTACCTCACGGGCGCCGAGTGGAACTGGATCACCGCCTACAAGACGATCATCGAGGCGGCACAGACCGGCAAGCCGCACCCCAACTTCGTGCGCGGCGGCCTGAAGGACGGCTTCGTCAAGAGTTCGCCGTACGGCGCGATGGTCAGCGACGCGGCCAAGAAGAACGCCGAGGACGTGCGCGCCGCGATGATGAAAGGCGCCTTCGACATCTTCAAGGGCCCGTTGAAGGACAACACCGGCAAGGAGGTGATCGCCGCCGGCAAGGTGTTCAAGCAGACCGATGTCGAGCTCGAGTCGATGAACTACCTGGTCGAAGGCGTCGTCGGCAAGGTGTGATGCCCCTCGCTGCGGCGCGATCCGCGCCACGCCTTCTCCGCTGAGCAAGCCATGAAGTCCGCGCTCGAAGCGATCGTGCTGCCGCTGCTGGCGCTGGTCGGCGCGCTGCTGCTGTTCGGCCTGTGGGTCATGGCCGGCGGCGTCAGCGCGCTCGACGCCTGGTCGCTGCTGTTCAAGGGCGCGTTCGGCGACATGTTCTCATGGCAGAACACGCTGCAGCGCGCGGCGCCCCTGATGCTCACCGCGCTGGCGGTGGCGCTGCCCGCGCGCGCCGGGCTGGTGGTGATCGGCGGCGAGGGCGCGCTCGTGCTCGGCGCGCTCGGGTGCGCCGCGCTGCCGTATGCCTGGCCGGGCCTGGGCGGCACCTTCGGCAGCGCGATGGTGCTGTTGGCCGGCGCGCTGTTCGGTGCGCTGTGGCTCGCGCTGGCTGGCGTGCTGCGGCAGTGGCGCGGTGTCAACGAGACGATCTCGAGCCTGCTGCTCGGCTACATCGCGATCGCGCTGTTCAAGCACTTCGTCGAAGGGCCGCTGCGCGATCCGGCGAGCCTGAACAAGCCGTCGACGCATGCGCTCGCCGAAAGCCTGCGCATCGGCCCGATCGCGGCCGACGGCTTGTTGGGCGACGTGCATTGGGGCCTGGTGTTCGGCGTGCTCGCGTGCATCGTGGCCGGCGTGTGGCTGAGTTTCACGAGCCCGGGCTTCGCGCTGCGCATCGTCGGCGGCAACGCGCGCACCGCACGCCTGGTGGGTCTGCCGACCCACCGTCTGATCGTGCTGGCGTGTGCGGCGGGCGGCGCCTGCGCCGGGCTGGCCGGCGCGATCGAGGTGGCCGCGGTGCACACCTCGGCCAACGCGTCGGTGATCGCGGGGCTGGGCTACACCGGCATCCTGGTGTCGTTCGTCGCGCGCCACAACCCGTGGGCCGTTCCGCCGGTGGCGCTGCTGTTCGGCGGCTTCGCGGCTGCCGGCAGCCTGCTGCAACGGCGCCTCGGCCTGCCCGACGCGTCGGTCCTGGTGCTGCAGGGCTTTGCGTTCGTGCTCATCCTGGCGGCCGAGGCATTGCGCGGCCGGCTGTTCGATCTGCTGTGGCCGCGCGCACCGCAGGTGCTGCGGCCCGTGGCCGCTGCCGGAGCAGTTGGATGACCGGCAGCGCGTGGCTCGACGTGCTGCTGGCCGTCATCGGCGGCGCGGTGCGCGTGGGCACGCCGTTCCTGTTCGTCAGCCTCGGCGAGTGCATCACCGAGAAGTCCGGCCGCATCAACCTCGGCCTCGAAGGCGTGCTGGTGTTCTCGGCGATGTGCGGCTTCGGCGCGTCGTACCTGAGCGGCTCGCCGTGGCTCGGCGTGGTCGCCGCCGGCGCCAGCGGCGCGCTGCTCGCGCTGCTGCACGGCCTGTTGTGCTCGCTGCCGCGCGTCAGCGACATCGCCACCGGCATCGCACTGATGCTGCTCGGCTCCGGGCTGGCGTTCTACCTCGGCAAGCCGCTGATCCAGCCGCAGGCGCCGCAGATCCCGTCGATCCCGCTCGGCGCGTGGAGCGGCTCGCAACAGGTGCAGGCGGCGCTGTCGATCAACGCACTGTTCCCGCTCGGCGTGCTGCTGGCGGTGCTGATCGCGTGGGGCTTGAAGAACACACGCTGGGGACTGGTGGTGCGCATGGCCGGCGACTCGAGCGACGCCGCCAAGGCGCTCGGCTACTCGGCCAACGGCGTGCGCATTGCCGCCACCACCGCAGGTGGCTTCATCGCCGGGCTGGGCGGCGCGTCGCTGTCGCTGTACTACCCGGGCAGCTGGAACGAAGGGCTGTCGTCGGGGCAGGGGCTGATCGCGGTGGCGCTGGTGATCTTCGCGCGCTGGAGCCCGGTGCGCTGCCTTGGGGCAGCGCTGCTGTTCGGCGGCGCTGGCGCGCTCGGGCCGGCGCTGCAGTCGGTGGGCGTGAGCGGCGGCTACTACCTGTTCAACGCGATGCCGTACGTGCTGACGCTCGCGATCCTGGTGGCGACGTGCTCGCCGCGGCGAGCGCTCAAGGGCGCGCCGCTGGAACTCGGAGTCTCCCGATGACGACGATCGCCTCCAGCCCGTACGCATGGCCGTACGACGGCGATTTCACCGCGCGCAACACGGCGCTCGTGATCATCGACATGCAGACCGACTTCTGCGGCGTCGGCGGGTACGTCGACACCATGGGCTACGACCTGTCGCTGACGCGCGCGCCGATCGGGCCGATCAAGGCGCTGCTGGCCGAGGCGCGCCGCGTCGGCATGCACGTGATCCACACGCGCGAAGGGCACCGGCCGGATCTGTCGGACTTGCCGGCCAACAAGCGCTGGCGCTCGCGGCAGATCGGCGCCGGCATCGGCGACCCGGGGCCGTGCGGCCGCATCCTGGTGCGCGGCGAGCCGGGCTGGGACATCATCCCCGAGCTGTACCCAGTCGCCGGCGAGCCGATCATCGACAAGCCGGGCAAGGGCTCGTTCTGCGCCACCGATCTGGAGCTGATCCTGCACACGCGCGGGATCCGCAACCTGATCCTTACCGGCATCACCACCGACGTCTGCGTGCACACCACGATGCGCGAGGCCAACGACCGCGGCTTCGAGTGCGTGATGCTCACCGACTGCACCGGCGCCACGGACGCCGGCAACCACGCGGCGGCGTCCAAGATGATCGAGATGCAAGGCGGCGTGTTCGGCGCTGTCTCCGATTCCAGACAGGTGATCGAGGCCCTGAAGGGCTTCGGCTCGAAGGGAGCTGCGGCATGACCATCGTCGTCCACCACAAGAAGCATCCGCTGGTGCAGCAGCGGCGACGCTTGCTGCACGCGGGCCTGGCCAGCGCGGCGCTGATGGGCCTGAGCCGCAAGTCGTTCGGTGCCGACGACAAGATCCTGATCGGCTTCTGGCCGATCGCCTCGGGCCTGCCGCTGTACGTCGGCCTGGAGCGCGGCCTCTTCAAGGAAGCAGGGCTCAACGTCGAAGGCGCCAAGTTCGCCAGCGCGCAGCAGGTGGCCGAGGCGATGATCTCCGGCCGCATCCACGGCTCGGCAAACGGCACCGCGTCGGCCGCGCTGGCGCTGGCCGAGATCACCAGCCCGGATCTGTTCAAGATCATCTGCAGCAACCCGAGCAATCGCAAGCTGGTGCTCGACGAGTTCGTGGTGCCGAAGGATTCGCCGGTGAAGGGCATCGCCGAGCTCGCCGGCAAGAGGGTGTGCTCGGGCCCTGGCATCCAGAACGTGACGCTGGCCAAGATCATTCTGGAGAAGAACGGCATCGCGAACCCCACCGTCACCGAGCTGCCGATCGGGCAGCACGTGCCGGCGCTCGCCGCGGGACAGGTGGATGCGGCCTACACGCTCGAGCCCACCGGCACCGCCGGCCGCCTGAAGGGCCTGACGCGCGTGCTCGAGCCCGGTGTGATCGCCAAGTACGTGCTCGGCGACCCCGATGCGCCGTGGTTCGGCGGCTCGGCCAGCGTCACCACCGCGTTCATGAGGGAGAGGCCCGAGCTGGCGAAGAAGTACATCGCCGCGTATGCCAAGGCGGTGGAGTGGGTGCGCAAGAACCCGGAGGAATCACGCACGCACATGGACGGCTTCACTGCGATCGAAGCGGCACTGGTCAAGGAGGTGCCGCTGTCGGGTTTCACGCTCTACAACGAGTTCACGCCGAGCGACGTCGGTCACTTCCAGAGGTTCTTCGACGTCTTCACCGACCGCAAGATCTTCAGCAAGAAGCTCGACGTGAAGTCGCTGCTGTACACGGGGTGAGGCATGGGCGCCGCGTGGAGCAAGGTCCTGGATCGGCGCTGGCTGCCGCTGATCGGCCCGATGCTGCTGTTCGCGCTGTGGCAGCTGCTGATCAGCGCGCAATTCGTCAAGCCGGTGCTGCTGCCGCCACCAGGCGCCACGCTGGCGCACATGCTGGCCGTGTTCGCCAACGGGGCGATCCTGCCCGACCTGTGGGCGACGATCTTCCGCACGCTGTGCTCGTTCGGCATCGCGACCGTGATCGGCGTGCCACTGGGGGTGATGCTCGGCAGCTCGGAGGCCGCGTACCGCAGCGTCGAGTTCCTGATCGATTTCTTCCGCTCGACGCCGAGCTCGGCGCTGATCCCGCTGTTCCTGTTGATCTTCGGCATCACCGACATCAACAAGATCGCGATCGCCAGTTTCGGCGCCATGCTGATCGTGCTGTTCAACAGCGCCTATGGCGTGATGAACGCGAAGAAGACGCGCGTGATGGCGGCCCAGATCATGGGCGTCTCCAGGTGGCACGTGTTCAAGGACGTGATGCTGATGGAGAGCCTGGCGCAGACGTTCGTCGGCCTGCGCAGCGCGGTGTCGATGGCGCTGGTGATCGTGATCGTCGCCGAGATGTTCATCGGCTCCGAGAGCGGCCTCGGCCACCGCATCATCGACGCGCAGCAGGTGTTCAACGTCAAGGAGATGTACTGCTCGATCCTGGTGACGGGAGCTTTGGGCTATCTGCTCAACCTGCTCTTTCTGCTGGCCGAGAAGAAGTTGATTCACTGGAGCGGGAAGGCATGAGGCGGCCGCACTCCAGCCGGTGGTTCGCGCGGCTCGGCCGGCGCTACCCGGTAGGGGCTCCTACCGTGGCGGTCGGCCCTGCGGGCCGACTCCGCTGAGGCAATCTTCCATGAGCGGTGCACTTCCGATCGCCGCGGTCCCGCCGCAAGCATTGCCCACCGAGTCCGACTCGCTGCTCACGCTGCGCGCCGCACCGAAGACACACGTCACCGTGCGCGGCCTGAGCAAGAGCTTCGCCGGCAAGCCGCTCTACACCAACTTCAACCTCGACCTGCCGCGCGGCAAGATCGTCTCGATCTTCGGGCCCAACGGCTGCGGCAAGTCGACGCTGATGAACATGATCGCCGGGCTGGTGCCGGCGGATGCCGGCGAGATCCTCTTCGACGGCAAGTCGCTGCAGGACACCAAGATCGGCTACGTCTTCCAGAATTACCGCGACGCGCTGTTCCCGTGGATCACGTCGTGGGACAACATCGCCTACCCGCTGCGCCGAGGCGGCATGAAGGAAGACGGCGTGCGCGCGCGCGTCGAGGCGTTGGTCAAGCTGTTCGAGATCCGCTTCGACCTGCAGCGCTATCCGTACGAGCTGTCGGGCGGGCAGATGCAGACGGTGTGCATCATGCGGTCGCTGGCCACCGAGCCCGAGGTGCTGTTCCTCGACGAGCCGTTCTCGGCGCTCGACTTCGAGATGACGCTGTTCATCCGCGCCAAGCTGCAGGAGGCGCACCTGGCCACGGGCACGACGATGGTGATCGTGTCGCACGACCTCGAGGACGCGGTGTTCCTGGCCGACCGCATCCTGCTGCTGACCCGCCGCCCGACACGCATCGCCGAGCTGGTGAGCTTCGACATGCCGCGGCCGCGATTGCCCGAGGCGGTGGCCGATCCCGAGTTCGTGCGCGTCAAGGCGCACACGCTCGAGGTGTTCCGCCGCGAGATGAACGCTTGACATGCCTGCGCTGCAGCTCGACACCTACAACCTGACCAAGCGCTTCGGCGCGTTCACCGCGCTCGACGCGGTGTCGCTGGTCGTGCGTCCGGGCACCGTGCACGCGCTGCTCGGCGAGAACGGCGCCGGCAAAAGCACGCTGGTCAAGTGCGTGGTGGGCTACTACAAGCCCGACGATGGCGCGGTGCTGCTCGACGGTCGCGAGCACGCGATCACTTCGCCCACCGTGGCGCGCGAGCTCGGCATCGGCATGGTGTACCAGCACTTCACGGTGGTGCCCGGCCTCACGGTGGCCGAGAACCTGCTGCTGGCGCGCGGCCACCTGCCGCTGGTGCTCGACTGGAAGGCGGCGCGCGCCGAGCTCGCGGCGTTCTTGCGCACCACGCCGTTCCGGCTGCCGCTCGATGCCACGCCGATGGACCTGTCGGCCGGCGAGAAGCAGAAGCTCGAGATCCTGAAGCAGCTGTTCCTGAAGCCGCGGCTGTTGATCCTCGACGAGCCGACGTCGGTGCTGACGCCGCAGGAGGCCGACGAGGTGCTCGGCGCGCTGCGCGCGCGGGCCCATGCAGGGGACTGCAGCATCGTGCTGATCACGCACAAGTTCCGCGAGGTCAACGCCTACGCCGACGACGTGAGCGTGCTGCGCCGCGGCCGCCTGGTGATGAGCGCCCGCGTGGCCGAGACGAGTTCGGATGCGCTGGCCGAGGCGATGGTCGGCGAGCGCGCCACCGCGCGCGACCCCGTGGCCTGGCAGCGGCAGCCCAACGGCGCGGGCGCGCCGGTGCTGCAGATCGAGCAGCTCACCGTGCGCGGCGACCGCGGCGAACCGGCTCTGCGCGCCCTGAGCCTCACCGTGCGTGCCGGCGAGATCGTCGGTGTCGCCGGCGTGTCGGGCAACGGCCAGCGCGAGTTGATGCAGTCGCTCACCGGCCAGCGGGTGCACGAAGGCGGCAGCGTGCGCGTCGAGGGCAGGCCGTATCAGGCCACGCGGGCGCAGAACCACCTGCACGCGGTGCGCAGCCTGCCCGAGGAGCCGCTGGCCAACGCCTGCGTCGGTGAACTCGCCGTGGGCAGCAACATGGCGCTGCGCGGCTTCGACCGCGCACCGCTGTCGCGCTCGGGCTGGATGCGTTGGGGTCGCATCGCCGCGCGCGCGCGCGAGCTGATCGCCGAGTACGGCGTCAAGACGCGCGGCGAGGGTGCGCCGATCCGCACGCTGTCGGGCGGCAACGTGCAGCGCGCGGTGCTGGCGCGCGAGCTGTCGAGCCCGGCGCGGCTGCTGCTGGTGGCCAACCCGGTGTTCGGCCTCGACTTCGCCGCGGTGGCCGAGATCCATGCGCGGCTGATGGCGGCGCGCAACGGCGGCGCCGCGGTGCTGCTGATCAGCGAAGACCTCGACGAGCTGCTCGAGCTGTCGGATCGCATCGTCGTCATCAGCGAGGGCCGCATCGTGCACGAGGCCGCCGCGGTCGGCGCCGACCGCCGCACGCTCGGTGCGCACATGGGTGGCCGCGCGCACGGGCACGACGAGGGTGCGACGCGGCGAGAGGCTGCGGCGATCGGCGCCGAGGAAAAAGCCGCTGCATGAGGCCAAGGTCGCGCGCCGGCGCGGCGCACCTATGATCCGCCCATGGGAACGACCAACCTCGACAGCGTCGTCACCGCCAGCGCACCGCGCAAGAGCGCGCGCGTGGTGAAGCTGCCGTCGGCCACGCTGGCCGAGCAGGCGTACCGCGTGGTCAAGCAGGCGATCTTCGATTTCCAGCTGATGCCCGGTGACCGCTTTTCCGAGGCCGAGGTGTCGCGCTCCAGCGGCGTCAGCCGCACGCCGCTGCGCCAGGCCTTGCAGCAGCTGCAGCGCGAGGGCTTCGTGCAGGTGTTCCCGAAGTCGGGCTGGCGGGTCGCGCCGCTGGACTTCGACGTCTTCGACCAGCTGTACGACCTGCGCGTGCTGCTCGAGTGCCACGCCGCGCAGCGGCTGTGCCAAATGGAAGAGCGGCCGCAGCTGCGTGCGCTGGCCGAGGTGTGGCTGGTGCCGCCGCACGAGCGCCGCATGGCGCCCGACGACGTGCGCGCGCTCGACGAGTCGTTCCACAACGAGCTGGTGCGTGCCAGCGGCAACGCCGAGATGGCACGCGTGCATCAGGAGATCACCGAGCGCATCCGCATCGTGCGGCGGCTCGACTTCACCAAGCGCCCCCGGGTGGCCGCCACCTACGACGAGCACGCGCGCATCCTGCGCGCGCTGACCCGGCGTCGTGCCGAGGAGGCCATGCGGCTGCTGGCCGCGCACATCCAGCAGAGCAAGCTCGAGGTGCGGCACATCACGCTCGACATGATCTATCGGGCGCGCCAGCGCTGAAGCGATCGCGCCCCGCCGGGGCCGCGGCCGGGTGCGGCGATACTCGCGCCCCATGACCGCGATCCGCATCGCCTGCGTCGGCCACGCCGCGCTCGACCACGTGTTCGAAGTCGACGCGCTGCCGTCGCGACCGACCAAGACGCCGGCGCGCAGCTACCGCCCGGGCACCGGCGGCATGGCGTTCAACGCCGCGATCGCGGCCTCGCGCCTCGGCGCCGCGGTGCGCATGATCGGACGCATCGGCAGCGAGCCGGCCGCGCAGCTGCTGCGCGAGCGTCTACGCGCCGAAGGGGTCGAGGCGCGCGGCCTCGAGCGCGTGCACGGCGCCACCACGTCGGTGTCGGCGATCGTGGTCGATGCGCGCGGCGAGCGCCAGATCTACAACTGCCGCGGCGATGCCATCGCGCGCGCGCATGCGCTGGACACGCGGCTGCTCGAGGGCGCCGACGTCGTGCTGGTGGACCCGCGCTGGGTCGCCGGGGCTGCGGCCGCGCTGCGCTGGGCGCGCGCGCACGGCGTCACCGCGATGCTCGACGTCGACGTCGCGCCGGCAGCCGACCTGCTGCAGCTGGTGCCGCTGGCGCAATGGGCCGTGTTCTCCGAGGCCGGACTGGCGACCTTCGCGCCGCGCCTGCGCACCCGCGAGGCGCTGCAGCAGGCGCTGGTTCGGGGCTGCGAGGTGGCGATGGTCACGCGCGGCGACCGGCCGGTGAAGTGGCTGCGCCGCGGCGGCGTGTTGCACAAGCTCGCGGTGCCATCGGTGTCGGCCATCGACACCACCGCGGCCGGCGACGTCTTCCACGCCGCGCTGGCGCTGGCCATCGGCGAAGGCCGCCCCGAGCGGGCCGCGGTCGCGTTCGCAGCCACGGCAGCGGCCTTGAAGTGCCTGGGCGGGCCCGGCGTGCTCGGCGCACCGCGGCGCCGAGCCGTCGAGGATGCCTTGCGGCGACGCGGCGCACCGCTCGCCGCCTGAATGAATGAGGTCGCGGCAACACTCAGCCGCGCAACGCGCTGCACACGCTGCAGCGTGCCTGGCGCGACAGGCGCAGCTCGCTCCAGCGCATGGTGCGCGCGTCGAGCATCTGCAGGCGGCCGGCAAGCGATGAGCCCACGCCGGCCAGCAGCTTCAGCGCCTCGGCGGCCTGCATCGTGCCGATGATGCCCGCCAGCGGCGCAAACACGCCGAGCGTCGAGCAGCCGACTTCGTCGAACGCCGCGTCGGGCGGGAACACGCACGCATAGCAGGGGCAGGCCGCATCGCGGCTGTCGTAGACCGAGATCTGGCCGTCGAAGCGGATCGCCGCGCCCGACACCAGCGGCACGCGGTGGCGCACGCAGGCGGCGTTGACGGCATGGCGCGTCGCGAAGTTGTCGCTGCAATCGAGCACGACGCCGGCATCGCGCACCCAGGCGTCGAGCGACTCGGCATCGGCGCGTCGCACATGGCTCTCGACCCGCACCTCCGGGTTGATCGCTGCGATGGCGGCGGCGGCCGACGCGACCTTGGCGTGGCCGACGCGCGCCGTGCTGTGCGCGATCTGGCGCTGCAGGTTGGTGAGGTCGACGTCGTCGTCGTCGACCAGCGCGATGCGCCCGACGCCGGCGCTGCCGAGGTACAGCGCCGCCGGCGAGCCGAGCCCGCCGGCGCCGATGATCAGGGCGCGCGACCCGAGCAGCCGACGCTGCCCGTCGATGCCGATCTCGTCGAGCAGGATGTGCCGTGAATAGCGCAGCAGTTGCGCGTCGTCCATTCAGTAAGGATAAAGGCTTGGCTGACTATGATGGCAGGCGAGCACTCACCACCCGATGGCTTCGACAGATCCGCGATACGAGCGCTGGCGCGACCTGGTGATGGCCAGCGTGCCGGCGCTGGCGTCGGAGGCGGTGCAGACCGCGATGGAGCAGCTGCAGGGCAGCACGCTCACCCTGGCCGTGGCCGGCGACCGCCAGCACACCGCCAACCTGCTGCCGCTGCTGCGCTCGGGTCCGCACGGCCTGGCCGCCGCCTTCTCGGCGGCGCTGCGCGTGCAGCTGCGCGAGGAGTTCGCGCGCGAGCTGCAGGACGAAGCGGGCGCGCGCCCGGCGACGCCGACGGTGCCGATCGACCAGCTGACGCTGGTGGACGACCAGCAGATCGAGGAGGACATCGAGGTCGGGCGCGTCATCCAGCAGGTCGACACCGCCGCCGAGGCCGATTTGCGCGACCTGCGCGCGCTGTGCGCGACCCTGCGTGCAGCGCCGGTGGCGCTGCCCGAGCTGGTGCCGTTGCGGCCCGAGGTGGCTGCGCGCGCGCTCAGCCGAGCGCTGCAGTCCTTGAGCCTGGGCCGGCCGGCGCGCCTGCTGGCGTTGCGGGTGGTCGGCAAGGCGGTGGCCGACCGCCTGGGGGCACTGGTTCGCGAGCACGCCCGCGAGTTGAAGCGCTGGGGCGTCGAACCGCTGCCGTACCAGCTGCGCGTGGCGCCGGAGCTGCAACGTGCCGGCTCGCGCGACGACGGCGCGATGCGCCGCCTGGCCAGCAAGCTCGGCGGCGCGTCGGCACCGGCCGAACAGCTGATCCCTCGCCTGCTGACGCAGGTGGCCGAGCAATCGCAGCTCGACCCGGCCTTCGGCGCGCTGCTGCAACGGCTGGCGGCACCGGCGCTGCGCAGCTCGCGGGTCGAGGCGACCGTGTTGTCGTCGTTCGAGCACCCGGTGTGGCGGCTGGTCGATCGCATCGCCGCGCTCGGCGCGCTGCACACCGCCGCCCAGGCGCAGCGCCTGGCGGCAGAGCTCGATCCGGTGCTGCGCCGGCTGGAGCGCAGCACCGATGCGTCGCCGGCGGCCTACGAGCGCGCCCTGGCCGAAGTCGACGAGCTGACCACCGGCTGGACCGATTCGGAGCTGGCCGAGGCCGGCGTCACGGTGCCCGACGCCCCGCCCGGCGGCGGCTCCCTGCCCACCGACTGGGGCGGCGAGGGCAGTCTGCCCACCGTGCCGATGGAGCTGCCGGGGCAGAACATCGACGTCCACAAGGCCTGGGTCGACGGCCTGCACGAAGGCGACCGGGTGCGCGTGTTTCTGCACGCGCGCTGGTTGAGCGCGCACGTGGCGGCGCGCAGCACCGCGCACGTGCTGCTGGCCACCCGGACGGGCGAGCCGCTGCAGACCATCGGCCGCGCCGCGCTGTACCGGCTGCACGAATCGGGGCTGGCCACCACGATCGAGGCCGCCGCGCCGGTGCGCGAGGCGGTGCAGACGCTGACCCTCGACCTCGACGCCGGCGCGTGACGCCGGCGCGAGGCCGCGCTCCAGACGACAAGGCCCGCGTGACGCGGGCCCGGCGGTGTGTGCGGGTCAGCCGCAGCTACTGGGTCTTGGCCTCGGCCTTGCGCTCGATGACCGCCTTGCTGACGGTGACCGGCTTGCCCTTGAGCTGGTTGATGGCCTGCGTCAGCTGGAAGTCGTCGGTACTGCCGAACTCGGGCAGCGGCTTGATCGGGTCGCGCGACTTGGCCTGCTGCTCCTCGAGGCGCTTGCGGGCCTCCTCGCGGGCCTTTTCGCGCGCATCGTCCTTCTTCTCGTCGGGGGTGGCGAGGTGCTTCTCGAGATCGGCCTCGCGCAGGCGCAGCGCGGCGAAAACGTTGCCGTCGGCGGTTTCGTCGAGCCAGACGTCCGGCACGATGCCCTTGGCCTGGATGGAACGGCCACTGGGCGTGTAGTAGCGGGCGGTGGTGATCTTCAGCGCCGTCTCGCCCGACAGCGGGCGCACGGTCTGCACCGAGCCCTTGCCGAACGTCTGCGCACCCATGATGGTGGCGCGCTTGTGGTCCTGCAGCGCACCGGCGACGATCTCGCTGGCCGAAGCCGAGCCTTCGTTGACCAGCACCACCATCGGGATGGTCTTGATCGTGGCCGGCAGCTTCTTCAGCGGGTCGGGGCCGCCGCGGCGGATGTAGTACTCGGGCGCCGCCTTGAACGTGGCCTTCGACTCGGCGATCTGGCCGTTGGTCGACACCACCGTCACGTCGGGCGGCAGGAACGCCGCCGACAGCGCCACCGCGCCTTCGAGCAGGCCACCCGGGTCGTTGCGCAGGTCGAGCACCAAGCCCTTCAGGTTGGGCTCCTGCTTGTAGATCTCGTCGAGCTTGCGGGCGAAATCGTCGATCGTGCGGTCCTGGAACTGGGCGACGCGCAGCCAGGCGTAGCCCGGCTCGATCACCTTGGCGCGCACGCTCTGCACGCGGATCTCCTCGCGCGTGATGGTGACCGGGAAGGTGCGGTTCTCGCTCTTGCGGAACAGCGTCAACATGACCTTGGTGTTCGGCTCGCCGCGCATGCGCTTGACGGCCTGGTCCATCGTCAGGCCCTTGACCGCGGTGTCGTCGATGCGGGTGATCAGGTCGCCGGCCTTGATGCCGGCGCGGAAGGCCGGCGAGCCCTCGATCGGCGAGACCACCTTGACCAGGCCGTCTTCCATGCCGATCTCGATGCCCACGCCGACGAAGCGGCCCGTGGTGCCTTCGCGGAATTCCTTGAAGCTCTTCTTGTCGAAATACTGCGAGTGGGGGTCGAGCCCGGAGACCATGCCCGAGATCGCGTCGGTGATCAGCTTTTTCTCGTCGACCGGCTCGACGTAGTCGCTCTTGACCATGCCGAACACGGCGGCCAGCTGCTGCAACTCGTCGAGCGGCAACGGCGCGAGCGTGTTGCGTGCAAATGCCGTCAGTTGGATCGTGGTGAGAGCACCCGCGACCGCGCCCAGCGCGATGAACCCAGCGACCTTTAGTTTGCCACCCATCTTGTCCTGCCTGGCCCGAGGGCCGATGTGATGTGGAGCCGGCGCCAGTATATGCCCCGGGTCATTTTTGAGGGTTGGCGTAGGCGGAAGTTGCCCCCCGGATTCACGGGCAAACGGCTTCTCCGGCATTGGGGCCACCGCCCTAGTTGGATGCCCGCAGCGATGCCGAACGCGCCTTGCGGCGACCCGCTGGAATCCCGGCCGACGACGCAAGGCCGCTCGTCACGCGACCCGCGGTCTGGGTGTAAGTGCGGGCGCCGCAAAGGAACGAGTTGTGTGCCCAAGGACTTCGCCGAAACGTCGAGCGGAAGGTAGCCAGCTACGCCTGGCAGCAATCGGTGCTGCTCTTGGGATGTGCTACCATTGTGCTTACGTCGCTCCAGGAGAACGACATGGAAGTCGCAATTCGCAAGATGGGCAACTCGCAAGGGATACTGATTCCCAAGCCGATACTTGCCCAGGTGGGACTGGAAGGTTCTGCCGACCTGCGGGTACGTGACGGTGTCATCGAAATCCGCCCCGTTCGGCGCAACCCGCGCGAGGGTTGGGACAAGGACGCGCAGCGTCTTGCCGGGGAAGGTGGTGATGCACTGGTGTGGCCCGAGCTTGCCAACCAAGGCGACGACGAACTGGTCTGGTGATGAAGACCGGCGAGATCTGGTTGGCGCAGGTCGACCTCACCGTGGGCAGCGAGATCCAGAAGACGCGCCCATGTGTTGTGATCTCTCCCAACGAGATGAATGCACATTTGCGAACCATCATCGTCGCGCCCATGACCACCGGGTCGAGGCCCGCCCACTTCCGCATCCCGGTGACCTTCCAAGGCAAGCAGGGCCTGATCGTGCTCGATCAAGCGCGAACGCTCGATCGAGCGCGGTTGGTCAGGCGGCTGGGAGCGCTTCGACCTGCCACCTTGACGGCGACGCTGCGGACCCTGCAGGACATGTTCGCTCCCTGATCGGCCGCCGCGCGCTCGGTCCGATGCCTTCGAGGAGCCAGGGCGAGAGCTTGGATCGTCTGACGCCGCTGCCGCCCAGGTGCAACGGGTCAACCCGTCGGCGCTCACCATTTGGCCCAGAACCATGCTGCCGCGCCGCATGAGACGACGGAGGCGCCCAGGGCAGTCGCCGCATGCGTCACCCAAAGGTCCCAGCGCCGGCTCACCCGCTCGATCGACTGCCTCAACGCAGCCACCAGTCTCCGGGATTCCTGAGTGGCCCCCCCGACAGGAATCGAACCTGTATCTAGCGCTTAGGAGGCGCTCGTTCTATCCATTGAACTACGGCGGGTCGGCTGCGATTTTCGCACGCACCCCGGGCGCGCGACGGCGGCGAGCCGAAGGCACCGGCAGCAGTCGCGAATGTCATCTGTCATGCCACGTGTGCGGCCAGTCGGAGCTAGGGGGTTGACCCTTTCATTCGGGTGCAACTACAGTGCGCACCCTTCGCACTTCAAATTGGGTTTTCTTCTTTCGTTCAAGAGGTCCAGTCGATGAATCGCCACGCCAACACCACCAACGCGCGCGCCCTGTCGGGTGCCCCTGCGTTCGTGCGCATCGGCGCGATGGCGCTGGCGGGTTCGCGCAGTCCGGGAGAGGGAGATCTCGCGTCGCCTTGAGGCGAGCGCAGAACCCTCGAATCTCTGATTCCAGAGGCCCGGATTCCGCAAGGATCCGGGCCTTTTGCTTTGTCGTCAGTCGTCGTCACGCAGTCCCGAAACAACAACCGGCCGCAGGCATTGGGCGGCTCCGGAACCCGTCACCGGAACGAGCACGCGGCGCATGGCCTCCCGCACAAGGGCCATGCGGCGCTGCGGCGCCACCCTCTGGCGCTCGTCCGATGGTCCGTGCGCTTCGTCAGTCGATTGGAGAACATCATGTTGTTGCAGCAAGCCAGACTCGCCGGCCGGTCGTTGAGAGCCGAGGTGGTCGCCGTGTTGGGAGCCATGCTCGCGAGCGTGCTCTCGTTCGGTGCCGTCGTCGTGCTCTATGCGTCGGCGTCCGGTGAACTCGCGGTCGTCGTCGCCAAGGTCCGTGCCGCACCCGCGGCCAGTGCCGCGGCAGCGGCTGTTGAGGTGGCGCGCAAGCCCAAGCCCGGGTGATGCGCGCGGTGCGGGGCCGGGGGTTCGCCTCCGGCCCTTTTTGCCGTCCTGGCCGGTCAGGGGGCCGCGCTGCGCGCGCCGCGCTCAGTCATCGGCCGAGGTGTGGGCCGCCACGACGATGGGGTCGAGGTAGCGGCCGGTGTCGGCGGCCACGGCGGCGAGGTCGAAGCTGGGTTCGGTGAGGCCGATCGACACGGCGCCGAACAGCGTCAGCGAGACGACGACGCTGGCCAGTGCCGTGGTCACGCGGGCCCACAGCGGCGGGCCGGCGGGTCGGCGCAGGACGATCGATGCAAACGGGCTGGATGCGAAAGTGCTCATCTGTCGCTCCTTGGGTTGCGCTCTCGTGTCTCGGAGCGAATCGTGCGCCGGCGCATCCCTCATCGGTAGCGCGTCTGACACTGCCGTTTCGTTCACTAGTGAACGCCGCCGGGCAACCTACCAGCGCCACTGCCAGATGAAGTCCAGCGCGTTGTCGGCACCGGCCTGGGCGCGCAGCGTGAAGCGTTGCGCGATGCGGTAGATCAACTGCCAGCTGCCGGTGGTGGTGTTGACGCTGCGCTCGTAGCCGACGTACCAGCGCTGCGACAGCTGACGACCCAGCGACACGATGGTCTCGCGGGTGTCGCTGTCGCCTTGCCGGATCGAAAAGTCGGTGAGGCCGAGCTGGTTCAGCAACTGGTCGGTCGGTCCTTGCTCCTCACCGGCCAGCAGTGCCACCGCGGCGCGTTGCAGCAGTGCGGTGTCGTTGCGGCCGAGGCCCTCGCTCGGGCGGCCGAGCATCAGCCACGAGAGCTTGTCCATCTCGGCCATCTCCGGGTCGCTGAACAGGCGCACGTGCACGCTCTGCAGCGGCCCGGTCACGGCGACGCCGACGCGCACGTCGAGGTTGGGCCGGATCGCCAGGATGTCCAGGCGCGGGTTCTCCGGCGCGCCGGTGAACACCAGCTCGCCGCGCTCGATCACCAGGCGCTGCGCGTAGGCCACGTAGGTGCCCGACGCGGTATGCACGCTGCCGTTGAGCGCGGGCCGGCCGCCGGGCGTGGTGAGGCGCAGGTCGCCGCGCAGCTGCGCGTCGAGGCCACGGCCGCGGATCTGCAGCCTGTCGCCCAGCGACACCGCCAGGTTGACCTGGGCGTTGCGCAGCGGCGCCGGCAAGGTCTGCGCGGCGGCGCGGGGATCGCGCGCGCCGGCCGCGGCGGACGCCGAGGCGGCCGCGCGCACCACGCTGACGTCGTTGTCGAGGCTCGGCGCGTTGGACTTGCTGAAATCGATCAGCGCCTCGTCGACGTTGAACTTGCCGTCGAGCTGGAGGCTGTCGCGCTGCAGCTGAAGCTGCGCCGCGCCGCTGGTGACCACGCGGCGGTCGATGCGACCCAGCAGCCTGAAGCGCTCTGCCGCCACCTGCAGCTTGGCGCTCGGCACCTCGCCGAGGCGCGCCTCGCCGCTCAGGTCGAGGCTGCCGTCGCCGCCCTTGAACGACAGCCGCTGCACCCGCACCACCTCACCCTCGAGCGACACCTTCAACTGGCCATCGGCGAGGCCGATGCCCTGCAGCACGTTGCGCACCGACAGCTCGCTGCCCTGCATGTCGCCGCGCAGCTGCGGCGCGCCGAAACGGCCGGCCAGGGAGGCACTGACACGCAGGTTGCCGCCGAGCCGCCAGCCCGGCGGCACCCAGGTGCCCCAGGCGCCGAGGTTGGCCACGTGCATTTGCAGCACGCCTTCGAGGGGTGCGTCGGCCCCGGGCCAGCGGGTGCGCGCATCGGTGCGCAGCACCTGCGCGCCGGCCATCTCGCCGATCTGCAGGCCGGCCAGGCCCTGCGCGAAGCGCCAGACGCCGTCGTGGGCCGCGAAGGCCAGCCGCAATTCGCTGATGCCCATTGGCTGCGCGGCGCCGCTTTCGTCGGCGATGCGCAGATCGCCACCCGAGCGCGCCAGCACGATTTCGGCGTCGAGGCGGTCGGACGCGCGCACCTCGATGCGCCCGGCCAGCGTGAGGTCGCCGCCCCAGCCGATGTCGGGCTGCAGCCGGGCCAGCAGCGGGGCCACCGCCAGTGGCTCGATCTCGCCCAGCAGATCGACGCGATGACCATCGGCGCGCCACGATGCTTCACTCCAGCGCAGCGCGGCGCCGCCGGCAAACGCTGCGCGGCCGGGCGACAGCTGCGCCAGCGTCAACGCGCCGTGGCCGTCGAACCCCAATTCGGCCTGCAGGCGCTGGATGTCGAGCCACGGCTCGCCCTTGCCGTCGCGGCCGACGATGCGCAACGTGGCGTCGTCGGCGCGCCAGCGTCCACCGCCGCCAGCCGCCGCCTGCCACCCACCGCGAGCCTCGAGCGTGGCGCGCGTTCCGGTGCTCGAGCTGCCGACCAGGTTCTCGCTCCACGCCGGCGGGCGCGCCGGCGTCTCGGCGCGCGCGCTGATGCGGTGCTCGCGCAGCGTGCCGTCGATGTGGGCCTGCAGCTCGTCCAGGCGTTGCACGCCGTGCTGCAGGCCCTTGGCGTTGAGTGTCAGCGCCAGCGGCGCGTCCTCGCTGCCGCCGAACTGCCAGCTCGCATCGGCGTCGGCCAGCGCGTAGTCGCCGGCTTGCAGCCCCCTGGCTTGCAGCGAACCGCTGCCGCCGCGCCAGCGTGGCAACCGACCGTCGAGTTGGGCCTTCAACGCCAGGCTGCCCGCGCTCGGCCACGGCAACGCCGGAACGAGGCCCGACAACGGTTGCAGCGCGGCCGGCGCTGGCAGCGAGGCGTCGAGCTGCCAGCGGTCCTGTGCGCCGTCGACGGCGAGACGGCCGTCGAGCGTGGCCTCGTTGCCGGCCGCCGCCGCGTTGGCGCGCACCGCCAGCGCCTGGCCGTCGCCGCGCACATCGGCGCGGGCCGTGATCGGCAGGCCCGACAGCACGCTGTCGGCGAGGTCGATCTGCAGGCGGCCGCGCAGCCCCGCGATCGCGGCTTCGGGCTGGCGGCGCAGCTGATCGCCCCAGGTCGCGGGGATCAGCGCGTCGAGCTGCCAGTGCCCGTTGACGCGATGCGGCCCGCGCGCCCACACCGAGTCGGACGGAAGGGGCGACCACGCCAGTGGATCGACCTGACTCAGCTCGCCGTCACCCACCAGGCGCCAGCCCGGCTGGCCGCCGTCGCGCTGACGCTGCGCCTTCAGCGTCGCTGCCGCAGATGCATCGCCCGCGCTGACGCGCGCCTGGGTCAGCTCGATCGCATCGGCCGTGGCGCCGAGCGTGAACTGCGCGTGCAGCGCCTTGGCGGTCGCACCGAAGGTGCCGTCGAGCGTGGCCACGACCCGCGCCAGCCAGGGCGCGTTGGCGCGCGGGCCAGCGGGCGCGCTGGCGACGCCCGCCGGCAGCGCCACGCCGCTCAGCTGCGCCGACACCGTGCCGCCGGCACGCAGCGGCGGTGCGGCGCCGTGCAGCCGCGCAGGCTCCACATCGGCCAGCTGCAACTGCAGCTGCAGCTCGCTGCCCACCCACTGACCGCGGCCGCTGAGGCGCCCTGCGCCCTGGCGCTCGTCGGCCAGCTGGGCCTCGAACTGCCGGATCTCGACGCGGTCGAGCTTGCTCGGCGTGCCGCCGAGTTCGAACTGCAGCTGACGCACCGGCACGCGCCCGGCGTCCCAACGACCGGGCTCGTGGTTCTGCACCTGCACCTGAGCCTGCGCCGGGCGATCGAGGCCGGCGCTCTGCACGGTGGCCTGCGCGTCGATGCGGGTGTGCGGCGCGGCGCTGCTCAGCGCGGCGAGGTCCAGCGCGCGCGTCGACAGCTGCAGCCCGGCCAGTGGCCACGGCGCGAACGGTGCCACGCGCGCCAGCACGTCGAGCTGCGGGGCGTTGGCGTCG
>DATJYZ010000061.1:0-2713 GCA_035499355.1 Burkholderiaceae bacterium
ACAGCGTGGTCTTGCCCGCGCCGTTGGGGCCGAGAATGCCCAGCGTCTCGCCGGCCTCGACGGCCAGCGAGACGTTGTCGGTCACCTTCAGCGCGCCATAGGACTTGCTGACGCCGCGCAGGGCAAGGATCGGCATGCGAACGAGCCGGCGCTGCAGCTCTTACGACATCAGCTTCATCGTGCCGCCGGTCGGGATCTGCGTCGCCGCCTGGTTGTTGACGATCACCAGGTCGTACTTGCGCTCCTTGCCCTTCACCCACTGGCCGAGCACGAGCGGCGTCTTGCTGACGTTCTTGAACGGCCCCTGCCCGCCCCACCTCACCGGGCCCACCACGGTGGCCAGGTTGGTCGCCGCCACCGCGTCGCGCACGTCGCCCGCCTTCAGCGACTTGGCGCGCTTCAGCGTGTCGGCCGCCACCTCGAACAATGCATGCGCGAAGCCGATCGGCTGCGTCCATTGGCGCTTGGTGCCGCCCTCGTAGGCGCCGGCCAGCGCCTTGGCGCTCTGCCTGGTCAGCGACGAGGTGAACGGGTGCGACGGGCTCCACCACACCTCGGTGGTGAGGCCATCGCCGAGGTCGCCGAGCGCCTCGATCGCGCCCGGGAACAGCAGCGCCTTGCCGAGCGTGATCACCTTCGGCTTGAAGCCCTGCTGGCTCGCCTGTGTGAGGAACGTCTTGGCGTCGGGCGGGATCACCACGCCGGTGACGATCTCGATGCCGTCCTTCTTGAAGGCGGCGATCTGCGCGCTGAAGTCCTGCGTGCCGTTCTGGAAGCGGCCCGGGTCGAGCAGCGTGAAGCCCATGCCGGCCAGCGGCTTGGGAAAGCCGAGTTCCTTGTCGCCCCAGGCGTTGCCGTCGCCGTCGTTGGGAAACAGCCCGCCGACCTTCTTGTTGGTGGCCACGCTCTTCCAGCCGTTGGTGAAATTGGCGATCACATCCTCCAGCCCCCAGAAGAAGTGATACGTCCACTCGAAACCCTTGGCAGGGTCGCCCTTGCGTCCGAAGAACCACGGCTGCCACGGCACCACCGAGCTGATGCAAGGCATCGCGTTGAGCTCGCAAACATCGCTCACCGGGTTCGAGGTCTCCGGTGTGCCGGCCGTCAGCACGAGTGCCACCTTGTCCTTGAGGATCAAGTCGTTGGCCACCTCGCCCGCGCGGTTGGGGTTGGACTGGCTGTCCTTGAGGATGATCTGCACCTCGTGCGGCTTGCCGCCGATCGAGAGCCCGGCCTTGAACGCGGCCTGCATCTGCTCGATCACCCAGCGATCGGCCTCGCCGAACGGCGCCAGCGGGCCCGTCTGTGGCGACACGTAGCCGATCTTCACCACGTCGGCGGCGCGCGCCAGCGGCAGTGCCGATGCGGCCGCCAGCGCGGCGGAGGTTTGGGTGAACTGCCGTCGATTCATCGTCATCGTCGTCTCCTCGGGTGGATTGGGTCGGGCGTCAGGCCTGGGGCGGTGCGCCGTCGTAGGCACGTTGCAGCAGGGCGCGCAGTGCCTGGCGGTCGAGCGCGCGCGGGTTGGGATACGGCGTCTGCACCGCCAGGTCGGCGGCGCGATCGAGCCCCTCGGCCGGCATGCCGACCGCGCGCAGCGAAGTCGGTGCACCGAGGCGGCCGGCCAGCGCATGCATCGCGCGCGCCGCCGACAGCGGGTCACCCCCATCGGCGCGACCGAGCGCGCGCGCGATGCGCGCCATCGCGTCCGACGCCGCGTGCGCGTTGTAGGCCAGCGCGTGCGGCAGCACGACGGTGTGGGTCTCCGCATGCGGCAGGTTGAAGCTGCCGCCCAGCGTGTGGCACAGCTTGTGGTGCAAGCCCATGCCCACGTGGCCGAGCGTGGCGCCGCACAGCCACGCGCCGTAGAGCGCCTCGTGGCGCGCGAGGCGATCGCGCGGGTCCGCATGCAGCACCGGCAGCGCGCGCGCGAGCGCGGCAATGCCCTCCTCGGCCATCAACGCGATGATCGGGTTGCAGTCCGGCGCATACAACCCTTCGGCGGCGTGCGCGATCGCGTTGACGCCGCTGGTGATCGACAGCTGCAGCGGCAGCGTCATCGTCAGCTCGGGGTCGTAGATCACCGTCTTGGGCAGCACGCGCACGTCGCGACCGGTCTTCTTCACGCCGCCTTCGGTGAGGCCGTAGATCGGCGTCATCTCGCTGCCGGCGTAGGTGGTGGGCAGCGCGACGATCGGCAGCCCCGAGTCGAGCGCGATCGCTTTGCCGAGCCCGGTGGTCGAGCCGCCGCCGACCGCCACCGCGCAATCGGCCTCGAGTCGACGCGCCACGTCGCGCGCCTCGCGCGCGGTCTCGATCGGCACGTGCATCACTGCCTTCGCGAACACGCCGGCCGCGCGCGGGCCGAGCATCGCAGCCACCTGCTCCGCACTGGCTTGCTGCTCCGATGTCGACAACACCAGCGCACGCTTGGCGCCGAGCCGCTCGATCTCGGCCGGCAGTTGGGCGAGCGAGCCTGCACCAAAGACCACGCGCGGGATCGCGAGCTGCAGCTCGAAGCGGTTGGGGCTCATGTTGGCGTGCGTCGTCTTGCGACGTGCGGCCGACCGAGCGCGGCAAAGCCGCGGCCGGGTATGCGCCGGCGCTCGTGTACGGCGGTCGGCCTTGCAGGCCGACTCCCTTGCGGTGCTCGGTCTCGTGGCCCGTCGCGAAACTCGCTTCGCTCACTGCGTTCGCTACGCTCAAACAGTCG
>DATJYZ010000062.1:0-5702 GCA_035499355.1 Burkholderiaceae bacterium
AGCGCCCGTTCATCGCACACGTCGACCTGCTCGAAGACCGGCGTGCGTCCCGCCAGCTCGGCGAGCCGTTCCAGCACGCGCGGCGAGCTGTTGGCGAAGTTGTCGACGCCCACCACGTCGAAGCCGGCTTCCTGCAGTGCCAGCCAGGTGTGCGAGCCGATGTATCCAGTGGCGCCTGTCAGCAGGATGCGGGGCATTGACGCGATCTTATCGGGGCTCCTGGGTGCAGACCCACCCCTACAATCGGCGGGCCATGCTGCAAAACCTGCAAGCACTGCTCGTTCCGGCGGTCATCGAGCGTCTGGTGCTGGTGGTCAACCACGTGCTGGCGTCCGAGCCCGTGGCCGCGGCGAGGCTGCAGGCGCACCAGGGACGCTCGATCGCGCTCGAATTGCTGCACTGGCCCGCGTTGTTGCCGGCGCCGCCGTTGCTGAAGGTGCGCATCACGCCGGCGGGCCTGCTCGAGTGGTGTGGGTTGGACGACACCGCTGCGGCCGACTTGTCGGTGCAGGTGGACGCGGCCAATCCGGCGGCGCTGTTCGTGCGTGCTTTGGGCGGCGAGGCGCCGGCGCTGCAAGTGGCGGGCCACGCCGCGCTGGCGAGCGACATCCAGTGGCTGGTCGACAACCTGCGCTGGGACGTCGAAGCCGACCTCGAGCGCCTGTTCGGCCCGTTGGTGGCACATCAGCTTGCGCGCCTGGGCTCGGCGCTGGCTGCCGGGTTCCGCAGCCTGGCGCGCACGCCGTGGTCGCGGGCGCGCGGCGGTACCGCGGATTCTCGCGGCCCCAGCCCGAGCCCATGAGGCGGCTGGCCCGGCTGCTGTTCATCGCCTTCACGCTGCTGCGCTTCGGCGTCGACGAGGTCGCGCTGTCGGGCTTTCGCCAGCGCTGGGCGCGCGCGTTGGCGCGCGTGGTCACGGTCGGGCGCCGCTTCGACGAGCCGCGCGGCGTGCGCCTGCGCCGCGCGTTCGAACGGCTGGGCCCGATCTTCGTCAAGTTCGGCCAGGTGCTGTCGACGCGGCGCGACATGCTGCCGCCGGACGTGGCCGAAGAGCTCGCCAAGCTGCAGGATCGCGTGCCGCCGTTTCCCGGCGCGCAGGCGGTCGCGATGGTCGAGCGCGCGTTCGGGGCCGGGATCGACACGCTGTTCGCCAGCTTCGACACCACGCCGGTGGCCAGCGCCTCGATCGCGCAGGTGCACTTTGCGACGCTGCGCGACGGTCGCGAGGTGGCGGTGAAGGTGCTGCGCCCTGGGGTACTGGCATCGATCGAGAACGACCTCTACCTGCTGCACACGCTGGCGCGCTGGGTCGAGCGGGTCTGGGTCGACGCCAAGCGGCTGAAGCCGCGCGAGGTGGTGGCCGAGTTCGACACCTACCTGCACGACGAGCTCGACCTCGTGCGCGAGGCCGCCAACGCGGCGCAGCTGCGCCGCAACATGGCCGATCTGCAGCTGATCCTCATCCCCGAGATGGTGTGGGAGTTGTGCAAGTCCAACGTCATCGTCATGGAGCGCATGAACGGCGTGCCGATCAGCCAGACCGAGCGGCTGCGCCAGGCCGACATCGACATCAAGAAGCTGGCGCGCGACGGCGTGACGATCTTCTTCACGCAGGTGTTCCGCGATGGCTTCTTCCACGCCGACATGCACCCCGGCAACATCCAGGTCAGCATCGAGCCGGCCACCAAGGGGCGCTACATCGCGCTGGACTTCGGCATCATCGGCACGCTCACCGAGTTCGACAAGGAGTACCTGGCGCAGAACTTCCTCGCCTTCTTCCGGCGCGACTACAAGCGGGTGGCCGAGCTGCACGTCGAGAGCGGTTGGGTGCCGCCGAGCACGCGGGTCGACGAACTCGAGAGCGCGATCCGCGCGGTGTGTGAACCTCACTTCGATCGCCCGCTCAAAGACATCTCGCTCGGGCAGGTGCTGATGCGGTTGTTCCAGACCTCGCGTCGCTTCAACGTCGAAATCCAGCCGCAGCTGGTGCTGCTGCAGAAGACGCTGCTCAACGTCGAGGGGCTGGGCCGCCAGCTCGACCCCGACCTCGACCTGTGGAACACCGCCAAGCCGTTCCTCGAGCGCTGGATGCACCAGCAGGTGGGCTGGCGCGGCCTGCTCGAGCGTCTGCGCAACGAGGCCCCGCGCTACGCCCAGTTGCTGCCCGAGCTGCCGCGCCTGGCGCATCGCGCCCTGCAGCGGCGCAGCGAGAGCGACCCTGCGCTGCTCGAAGCGCTGCTCGCCGAGCAGCGCCGCACCAATCGCATGCTGCGCGGCTTGATCTACGGCGGCGTCGGCTTCGTGCTCGGTGTGTTGGCCATGCAACTGATCACGGCCTGGCACCGATGAGGGCGCGGTCGGCGGGTGGGTGCGCAGGGATAATTCGCGCGCACATCGTCAAGGCGCAAGCCAAGGAGCGAGTCGGGCCATGCTGCTGACCCTGGTCATCTTCTACCTGCTGATCACCATCGCGATCGGCCTGTGGGCCGCCAAGCGCGTCAAGAACACCGCCGACTTCGCGATCGCCGGCCGCCACCTGCCGCTGATCATGATCGTGACGACCACGTTCGCCACCTGGTTCGGCTCCGAGACGGTGCTCGGCATCCCGGCCAAGTTCGTGCAGGGTGGATTGAACAGCGTGGTCGAAGACCCCTTCGGCGCCGGCACCTGCCTGATCCTGGTCGGCCTGTTCTTCGCCGCCAAGCTCTACAAGATGACGCTGCTGACGATCAGCGACTACTACCGCGAGCGCTACGGCCGCGGCATCGAGGTGGTGTGCTCGCTGATCATCATCCTCAGCTACCTCGGCTGGGTGTCGGCGCAGGTCACAGCGCTCGGGCTGGTCTTCAACGTGCTGTCCGGCGGTGCCATCCTGCCCTGGCAGGGCATGATCATCGGCACCATCTCGATCCTGGCCTACACCCTGTTCGGCGGCATGTGGTCGGTGGCGGTGACCGATTTCATCCAGATGATCATCCTGGTGTCGGGGCTGTTCATCCTCGCCGTCTTCGCCGGCAACCAGGCCGGCGGCGCCGACAAGGTGATCGCCCTGGCGACGAGCCAGGACATGTTCCGCTTCCTGCCCGAGCCGAGTTTCAAGGAGGTGATGTTCTTCGTCGCGGCCGGCATCACGATGATGCTGGGTTCGATTCCGCAGCAGGACGTGTTCCAGCGTGTCATGTCGGCCAACAGCGTCGGCGCCGCCACCAAGGGCCCGGTGATCGGCGGCGTCTGCTACATCCTGTTTGCCTTCGTGCCGATGTTCCTCGTCACCAGTGCGCTGATCATCATGCCCGAGCAGGCGGCGACGCTGATCAAGGAGGATCCGCAGAAGGTGCTGCCGACGCTGGTGCTCGAGAGGATGCCGTTCGTGATGCAGGTGCTGTTCTTCGGCGCGCTGCTGTCGGCGATCAAGTCCACTGCATCGGCGACGCTGCTGGCGCCGTCGGTGACCTTCGTCGAGAACATCTGGCGCCAGTTCTTCCCGCGCCAGCGCGACAAGAACGAGTTGCGCACGATGCGCATCACGGTGCTGATCTTCGCGGCCTGCGTGTGTGCGTACGCGATCGCGCTGCAGGGCACCTCGATCTACGAGCAGGTCTCGGGCGCCTACCAGGTGACGCTGGTCGGGGCGATCGTGCCGCTGGCCGCGGGCCTGTACTGGAAGCGGGCGACGACGCAGGGCGCCGTCTTCTCCATCGTGCTCGGCATTGCGGGCTGGCTGCTGCTGCTGTACACGCCGGCCAAGGAGCAGTTCCCGCCGCAGCTTGCCGGTCTGCTGATGGCGGTGGTCGGCATGGTGGTCGGGTCGCTCGGGCCACAGGCGGTGCGCAACCGCCACGGCTCGCACCACCACATCGTCGGCGTGCACGGCTAGTCGCGTCTCCCACGGCGCGGCGCGGGGCAGGGCGCCCCGTATAATTTGCCGCTTTGCGTCAAGGGCTCGGCAATGCCGATCTACGCCTACCGATGCGCGTCGTGCGGTCATGCCAAAGACGTGCTGCAGAAGTTGTCCGACCCGCCGCTGACTGTCTGCCCGTCATGCGGCGCGCAGGCGTTCGCCAAGCAGGTCACCGCCGCGGGCTTCCAACTCAAGGGTTCGGGCTGGTACGCCACCGATTTCAAGGGCGGCGCCAAGAAGCCGGACACCGGCGACACCGCCAAGACCGATGCCGCCAAGAGCGGCGATGCGAAGCCTGGCGATGCGACGCCGGCCAAGTCCGGTGACGCGACGCCGGCGAAGTCTGGGGACGCCGGGTCGTCGTCGAGCAGCCCCTCCACCCCGTCGGGGGAGTCCGCGAGCCCGAAAGCCGCGGCCGGCTGCGGCGGCGGTTGCGCCTGCCACTGAGCGCGCTGCAGACCCCGCGGGACTGTCCGTGTGAGAAAGCATCTGATCACCGGCCTGCTGGTCTGGATGCCTTTGGCCATCACGGTGTGGGTGCTGCTGTGGGTGCAGGGCCTGATGGACGGCCTGTTCTCGTGGCTGCTCAGCCTGTCGCAGGCGGTGCTGCCGGGCGCCATGCACGAGGGCATCGAGGTGCTGCGCGGCGTGCCGGGGCTCGGCGTGATCTCGCTGCTGCTGGTGCTGTGGCTCACGGGCCTGTTCGTGGCCAACATCTTCGGCCAGTGGTTCGTGCGCCAATGGGACCGCCTGCTGCACAAGATTCCGATCGTCAAGTCGATCTACAGCTCGGTCAAGCAGGTCTCCGACACGCTGTTCTCCAGCAGCGGCAATGCGTTTCGCGAGGCGGTGCTGGTGCAGTACCCGCGCGCCGGCTCGTGGACGATCGCGTTCGTCACCGGCCAGCCGAGCGGCGAGGTGGCCGATCACCTCGGCGCACCGCACGTCAGCGTGTACGTGCCGACGACGCCCAACCCGACGTCGGGCTTCTTTCTGATGATGCCGCGCGCCGACGTCGTGCCGCTGGCGATGAGCGTGGACGAGGCGCTCAAGTACATCATCTCGATGGGAGTGGTGGCGCCGCCGCCGCACGTGCCACCGCGCACCGCCGCGCCCGCGCGAAACTGATCCGGGCCGACCGCCGGGCGGGCGAGCGGCCCTGCAGGCACGTCACACTGACGCATCCTACAAGCGCCAACAATCGGAGGCCCCGCGCCAGAGGCGCGAGGGCGACAGCGACAAGAAAGCACAGGAGTGCACCCATGCGAACCACGTACTGCGGCCTCGTCAGCGAAGCGCTGATGGGCCAGAGCGTCACGCTGATGGGCTGGGCCCATCGGCGGCGCGACCACGGCGGCGTCATCTTCATCGACCTGCGCGACCGCGAAGGCCTGGTGCAGATCGTCTGCGACCCCGACCGCCCCGAGATGTTCAAGACGGCCGAGGGCGTGCGCCACGAGTTCTGCCTCAAGGTGGTCGGCAAGGTGCGGCCGCGGCCGGCCGGCACCGAGAACGCCAACCTCACCAGCGGCAAGGTGGAGGTGTTGTGTCAGGAGCTCGAGGTGCTCAACCCGAGCGTGACGCCGCCGTTCCAGCTCGACGACGAGAACCTGTCGGAGACCACGCGCCTGACGCATCGCGTGCTCGACCTGCGCCGGCCGACGATGCAGAAGAACCTGCTGCTGCGCTACCGCGTGGCGATGGAGACGCGCAAGTTCCTCGACGGCAACGGCTTCGTCGACATCGAGACGCCGATGCTCACCAAGAGCACGCCCGAGGGCGCGCGCGACTACCTCGTGCC
>DATJYZ010000063.1:0-4971 GCA_035499355.1 Burkholderiaceae bacterium
CGATCAACGAGGCGATGCCGGCGATGTGGGGTCCGTCGCGCATGTCAGCACCGTCCGGCCGCCCGAGGGTGCTGGCGCGCCGCCGTGGGGAGCGGCGAGCAAAGCGAGCGTGGGGGCATCATTCGAGCATCGTAGCGGCGCCCTGCTGGCCATGGTTCGATCGCGGTCGAACCATTGTCGCGGTGCGGCTGCCTACGATGCAGCCCTGTTCAGCCGGAGCCGCCATGCCGATCGCCTGCTTCATCCGCTACCAGCTCGACCCGTTCCAGCGCGACGCCTTCAAGCTCTACGCGGAGCGTTGGGGCCGCATCATCCCGCGCTGTGGCGGCCAGCTGATCGGCTACTTCGTCCCGCACGAGGGCACCAACGACGAAGCCTGGGGCCTGTTGCAGTTCGCCTCGCTGGCCGCCTACGAGGCCTACCGCACGCGGGTCAAGGCCGACGACGAAGGCCGTGCCAACTTCGAGTTCGCGCAGGCCAAGCGCTTCATCCTGCGCGAGCAGCGCACCTTCGTCGAAGGCGTCGAAGGTACGCTCAACCAGCCCGCACGGGCCTGCTGAGGAAGCCCCGATGATCGCCGTCATCTTCGAAGTGGTGCCGCGCGAGGGCCACGACGAAGCCTACCTGTCGATCGCGGCCGGCCTGCGCCCGCAGCTCGAGGCGATCGACGGCTTCATCGGCGTCGAGCGCTTCCAGAGCCTGACGCAGCCGGGCAAGCTGCTGTCGCTGTCGTTCTGGCGCGATGAGGCCGCGGTGCGTCGCTGGCGCGAGGTGGAAGCCCACCGTGCCGCGCAACAGGCGGGCCGCGGTCAGCACTTCGCCGACTACCGGCTGCGCGTCGCGCAGGTGCTGCGCGACTACGGGCTGCTCGAGCGCGAGCAGGCGCCCGCCGACTCGCGGGCGGTGCACGGCTGACACCCGGCGCGCCGGCGGCGCGGCGCGCTAGGCGATCGCCGGTTGTGCGACCGCGCCGGACTCCTGCAGACGTTGGCGCAGCCGCGGTGCGGAGGCGCCGAACGCATAGGCATCCATGCCGAGGCAACCGTTGGTCACGCTGTCGTGCACGCGGAGCATCGGGCCTTCGTGGCCGGCACCGGCCGCCACGTACCAAGGCAGCAGATGTTCGTCGCTCGGGTGCATGTACGCCGCGTGCGGGGCTTGGCGGCGATAGTCGAACAACGCCTCGAGGTCCTGCGCCGCGCTGCGCTCAGCGAACCAGCGGCGAAATGCGGCGCTCTCCGGGATCTCGGCCTCGCCAGCCTGCGCCGTGCGCGCGTGCGGCGTGCGCGAGAAGACCAGCCGCAGGTTGTGCGTGATGCTGCCGCTGCCGATCACCAGCACACCGTCGTCGCGCAACGGTGCCAGCGCGTGGCCGAGTGCGTGGAGTTGCTCGGGTGACCAGTTCGGCGGGAACGCCAGCGGCAGCACCGGCACGTCGACCCCGGGATACGCGAAGCGCAGCGGGATCCAGATGCCGTGGTCGAGGCCACCGTCGGCCACCACGTGCACCGGCAGCCCGGCCTCGCGCACAAGTTGCGCGGCGCGCGGCGCCAGCGCGGGCGCACCGGGCGCGTCGTAGCGCAGTTGATAGAGCGCGTCGGGGAAGCCGCCGAAATCGTGCACCGTGCCGTGGTGGTCGGCGGCCATCAGCACGGGCTCGCGCGTCAACGAGTGGGCCGAGGCGACGACGATGGCGCGCGGCCGCCCGAACGCGGCGTCGATCACCGGCCCCAGCCGCTGCATGAAGCCGCCGGCAAACCCGGGCTCGAGCGCGAGCATCGGCGAGCCGTGCGAGATGAAGAGCGAGGGCAGGGTGTTCGTGGCCATATGGTGAATTACAGCATCGGGCGCGCTGCGGTGCATTGCGGCGGCTTGCATGCTGGGTTGCAACGCTTTGTCGAGTGCCGGCGGGGCCGCGCGGCCTGGTGTACCGTCGCGAGCCATGGCCACCCCTGCATCACCCACCCGACTCGACATCGGCATCGTCGCGATGGCGACGCGCGCGTTGCGGCGCGACCTGCGCGCCGGCGAGCTGCGCCTGCTGGTGGTCGCGGTGATGCTGGCGGTGGCGGCGCTCACCGCGGTCGGTTTTCTGGCCGACCGGCTCAATGCGGCACTGGCGCGCGACGCGCGCGCGCTGCTCGGCGGCGACGCCATCGTCGCCAGCGACCTGCCGGCGCCGGCGGCGTTCGCCGAGCGCGCCGCGGCGCTGAAGCTGCGCACCGCGACGCAAGCGATCTTTCCGAGCATGGCGCGCGCGCCCGAAGCGCGCGGCGGCACCGCGCGCCTGGTCTCGTTGAAGGCGGTGAGCGAGACCTATCCGCTGCGCGGCCGGCTGACGCTGCGCGGCGCCGATGGCGTCGAGCAGACGCTGGCGGCCGCGCCGCCGCGCGGCCGCGCCTGGGTCGATGCCGGCCTGCTCGGTGCGCTGCAGCTTTCGCTGGGCGACACGCTGCTGCTGGGCGACGCGCCGTTCACGATCGATCGCGTGATCGTGCTAGAGCCCGATCGCGGCGCCGGCTTCGCGAGCTTTGCGCCGCGCGTGATGATCGCGCAGGCCGATCTCGAGGCCACCGGCCTCGTGCAACCGGGCAGCCGCGTCAACTACCGCCTCGCGGTGGCCGGCGACGACGGCGCCCGCGGCCAGGCGCAGGTGGCGGCGTTCGTGCGCTGGGCCGAGGACACGCAGAAGGCCGACAAGCTGCGCGGCCTGCGCATCGAGTCGCTGGCGTCGGGGCGGCCCGAGATGCGGCAGACGCTCGACCGCGCCGAGAAGTTCCTCAACCTGGTGGCCCTGCTCGCCGCGCTGCTCGCCGCGGTGGCGGTGGCGATCGCGGCGCGCGACTTCGCGCAGCGCCGCCTCGATGACTGCGCGATCCTGCGCGTGCTGGGCGCGTCGCAGCGCGCGATCGCCTGGTCGTACGCGCTGGAGTTCGGCGGCGTCGGACTGGTGGCCAGCGGGCTCGGCGTGTTGCTCGGCCTGGGCGTGCACGAGGGCTTCGTCGCGTTGCTCGGCAACCTGATCGAAGGCGCGCGCCTGCCGCCGCCCGGCGTGATGCCGGCGCTGTTCGGGCTCGGCGTGGGCATGACGCTGCTGGTGTCGTTCGGCCTGCCGCCGGTGCTGCAGTTGTCGCGCGTGCCGCCGCTGCGCGTGATCCGGCGCGATCTCGGCGCGCTGCAGCCGGCGTCGCTGGCGGTGCTCGGCGCCGGCGTCGTCGGCTTCACGGCGCTGCTGCTCGCGGCGTCGTCGGACCTGAAGCTCGGCGCCCTGGCGGTCGGCGGTTTCGCCGCCGCGGCGGTGGTGCTGGCTGGCTTGTCGTGGCTCGCGGTGCGCGCACTGAAGGCCGCGGTGCCCGAGTCGCGCGCGCCGCGCTGGCTGGTGCTGGCCACGCGCCAGGTGGCCGCGCGCCCTGCGTTCGCCATGCTGCAGGTGTCGGCGCTCGGCGTCGGGCTTCTCGCGCTGGCGCTGCTGGTGCTGCTGCGCACCGACTTGATCGCCAGCTGGCGCGCCGCCACGCCGGCCGACGCGCCGAACCGCTTCGTCATCAACCTGCAGCCCGACCAGGCGCAGCCGTTTCGCGAGCGGCTCGAGGAGGCCGGCGTCGCCAACTACGACTGGTATCCGATGATCCGTGGCCGCCTGGTCAGCGTGAACGGCAAGCCGGTCGGCCAGGACAACTATGCCGACGAGCGCGCCAGGCGCCTGGTGGAGCGCGAGTTCAACCTCAGCCACCAGGCGCAGCTGCCGGGCCACAACACGGTGGTCGGTGGACAATGGCGCGCCGACGAGCCCGACGCGCTGAGCGTCGAGGAAGGGCTGATGCAGACGCTGCAGCTCAAGCTCGGCGACCGCCTGGCGTTCGACATTGCCGGCCGCGTCACCGAAGGCCGGATCACCAGCGTGCGCAAGGTCGACTGGGGCTCGATGCGCGTCAACTTCTTCGTGATGTTTCCAGTGTCCAAGCTGGCCGACGACCTGCCGGTCAGCTACATCAGCGCGTTTCGCGCGCCGGCGGTCGCCGGTTTCGACAACACGCTGGCACGGGACTTCCCGAACATCACCAACATCGACGTCTCGGCATCGATCGCGCAGGTGCAGCAGGTGCTCGACCAGGTGGTGCGCGCGGTGGAGTTCCTGTTCGGCTTCACGCTCGCCGCCGGGCTGGTGGTGTTGTTCGCCGCGGTCAGCGCCACGCGCGACGCGCGCGAGCGCGAGTACGCGGTGATGCGCGCGCTCGGAGCCGGCGCGAAGCTGCTGGCGCGCGTGCAGCGCGCCGAGCTGCTGGGCGTCGGCGCGCTGGCCGGGCTGCTGGCGGCCAGCGCCGCCGCCGTGGTCGGCGCGCTGCTGGCGCGCTACGTGTTCGAGTTCACCTGGAATGCCTCGCCGTGGGTGCCGCTGATCGGCGCGCTGGCCGGCGCGCTGCTGGCGCTGGCCGCCGGGTGGATGGGTCTGCGCGGCGTGCTGCGGCGGCCGGTGGTCGAGACGCTGCGGCGGGCGCCCGAGTGACGCCCCCGCGCGGCGCCTAGAACGACTCCCAGTTGTCGTCGGGGCTGCCCCCGGCCGCGGCGGCCGGCCACGTGGGCGCAGGGTTCGCCGGCTTGCCGGGCAGTCGCGTCACGTTGGTCGCGCGCGTCGGGCCGCGGCGTTCGCTGCCGTCCCAGGGCTGGGGCTGGCCGGCTCCGGCGGTCTGTGGCGCGCCAGCGAAGGCCGGCCCGGCGGGAAAGATTGGCGCCCTGCGGACCCCGGTGGTGCCGGACATCGACGGTGCGGCCAGCGGCATCAACGTGGTCGCGTGCGCCGGCGCGGCGGAGGGGTCGAGTTTGAATCCGGCGACGGCGGAGGCGAGCTTGTGGGCCTGCTCGCGCAGGGACTCGGCGGCGGCGGCGGACTGCTCGACCAGGGCGGCGTTCTGCTGCGTCATCTGCTCGAGCTCGCTGACGGCGCCGTTGACCTGCTCGATGCCCGCGCGC
>DATJYZ010000064.1:0-16206 GCA_035499355.1 Burkholderiaceae bacterium
GACGAACGGCTTGGTCATCGAGTAGACGCGGAACACGGTGTCGAGCTGCATCGGATCCGACGCCTTCGGATCGCGCAGCCCGAAAGCATGCGCGTAGACCAGCTTGCCCTTGCGCGCGACCAGCACCGTGGCGCCTGGCAGCCGCTTGGCCGCGACCTCCTGATCGAACGTTGCGGTGATGCGTTCGAGCCGCGTCGACGACATGCCGACGCTCTCGGGCACGGCGCTGACCAGCGGCGCCCCGGGCTGCGTTGGCGCCTGCGCGCAACCGACCACCAGCGCCAGCCACGCAGCACCCAAAGACGCAGGCCAGCGTGAACGAAGCGGCGCTCGCCGCTGCGAGAACCAAGGAGCTGACATGGCCGTTCCTCCCCGAGCGGGGGATTCAACACCTGGCGTGTGGGGCCGTCAATCGTGCGGCGACCGCAGCGGCGCCTAGAATGCACTGCATGCATCCGCGCGGCACCCCGCTCATCTACGGCGACCACCTCGCCCGCAGCGTGCGCGGCGTGCCGTGCGCGCCTCCGACGCATCGACGATCCCTGCGCTGACACGTCGTCGATCCACGGGCTGCAGAAGCGGCCCTTCGAGGAGCAAATCATGGCCGATCTGTTCGACAACCCCATGGGACTGATGGGGTTCGAGTTCGTCGAGTTCGCCTCGCCGACCCCCAACGTGCTGGAGCCGCTGTTCGAGAAGCTCGGCTTCAGCCTGGTCGCCCGCCACCGCAGCAAGGACGTGCTGCTGTACCGACAGGGCGACATCAATTTCATCATCAACCGCGAGCCCAAGAGCCAGGCGGCCTACTTCGCCAGCGAGCACGGACCGAGCGCCTGCGGGCTGGCGTTTCGCGTCAAGGACTCGCACAAGGCCTACGCGCGCGCGCTCGAGCTGGGCGCGCAGCCGGTGGAGATGCCGACCGGGCCGATGGAGCTGCGGCTGCCGGCGATCAAGGGCATCGGCGGCGCGCCGCTGTACCTGATCGATCGCTTCGAAGATGGCAAGAGCATCTACGACATCGATTTCGAGTGGGTCGACGGCGTGCCGCGCCATCCGCCGGGACACGGGCTGAAGATCGTCGACCACCTGACGCACAACGTCTACCGCGGCCGCATGGCGTTCTGGGCGCAGTACTACGAACGGCTGTTCAACTTCCGCGAGATCCGCTACTTCGACATCCAGGGCGAGTACACCGGCCTCACCAGCAAGGCGATGACGGCGCCCGACGGCCGCATCCGCATCCCGTTGAACGAAGAGGCCGGCAAGGGCGGCAGCGGGCAGATCGAGGAGTTCCTGATGAAGTTCAACGGTGAGGGCATCCAGCACGTGGCGCTGCTCACCGACGACATCTTCACCACCATCGACAAGCTCGCGCTGGCCGGCGTGCCGCTGATGAGCGCGCCCAACGACGTCTACTACGAGATGCTCGACGAGCGCCTGCCCGGCCACGGCCAGCCGTTGGCCGAGCTGCAGACGCGCGGCATCCTGCTCGACGGCAGCACCGCCGACGCCGGGCCGTCCCAAGGCGGCGAGCAGCCCCTTCGGGGGGCCGACGCCGCAGGTGGCGCGGGGGCAAGGTCCAGCGGCAAGCCGCGGCTGCTGCTGCAGATCTTCTCCGAGACGCTGCTCGGCCCGGTGTTCTTCGAGTTCATCCAGCGCAAGGGCGACGACGGCTTCGGCGAAGGCAACTTCAAGGCGCTGTTCGAGTCGATCGAACGCGACCAGCTGCGCCGCGGCGTGCTGAGCCCGAGCTGACGCCGGGCCGCCCCAAGCCGACCAATCCGCTCGGGGGGACGCGAGCGCGGCGAGCAAGGGGGCCTGTCAGTCGTCGCTGAGCTTCAGCCTGGCCAGCAGTGTGCGGTAGCGCGGCTCGTCGCGCAGCGGGCGCAGAAAACGGTCGATCTTCAGCGTCTCGCAACCGCTCTGGCGTTCGCTGCACGCGCGGCCCAGCCAGTCGAGCGCCGGTCCCTTCTGGCCGCGCAGCGCGTGCAGCTGCGCGATGGAGTAGGCGTTGCTCTGCGGCGAGCGCTTCAATTCGGCCAGCGCGCCGTCGGACTCCTCGCGCCGGCCGGCGAGCCACTGCACGATCGACAGCGCCCACATCCGGTAGCCCTTGTGGCGCTCGGTGGCCACCTCGGCCAGCGCGTCGTCGGGCCGCCCGAGCAGCGCCATGTCGACCCCGATCAGCGCGTGGTTGCCGATGGCGTGCGGGTTCATGCGCAGCTCCTGGCGGAACAGCGCCTGCGACTCCTCGAAGCGCTCGCCGTGCAGCAGGTAGAACGCCAGCGTGCCGATCGCCGCCGCGTTGAGCGGGTCGCGGTGTGCGATCTGGCCCTGGATCTTGATGGCTTCCAACAGGTTGCCACTGACGCCGGCGAACAGCGCCTCGCATTCGGGCAACAGCAGCGCGTCGCGCGCATCGATCGTGCGCATGCGGTCGAGCTCGGCGCGGGCGGCGGGCCAGTCGTGGTCGACGCGCACCAGGTAGCGAAAGCGCGCCGCATGCGCCGCCATCGAGTCGGGCTCGATCGCCAGCGCCTTGTCGATCGCCTGCCGCGCCTGCGCCCGGCCTTGCTCCTTCGGCACCGCCCCCAGAGTCGTCTGCCGCAGGGTCAGCTGGGCCAGCTTCACCCACGGCAGCGCGTAGCCGGGGTCGAGCGCGATCGCCTTCTTGAACGCCACCTCGGCGCGCTGCGCGTCGCGTTCGAACGGACCGTTGGCGTACACCTCGCCTTGCAGCACCAGGTTGTAGGCCTCGGCGTCGGGACGGTGCAGGCCGGGGTGCGGCTGCGGCTCGGACAGCATCGCCTCGAGCGAGCGCGCCACCGCGCCGGCGATCTCGTCCTGCACCTTGAAGACGTCGGCCAGCCGGCGGTCGTAGGTCTGCGACCACAGCGTGGCGCCGTCGGCGGCACGCACCAGCTGCGCGCCGATGCGCAGCTGGTCGCCGCTCCTGCGCACGCTGCCGGCCAGCACGTGCGCCACCTGCAGCTGCGAGGCGATCGTGCGCACGTCGTCGTTGCGGCCCTTGAACGCGAACGCCGACGTGCGGGCGATCACGCGCAGGTTCGGGCTGCGCGCCAGGCGGCCGATCAGCTCGTCGGTCAGGCCGTCGGCAAAGTACTCCTGGTCGTGCTGCTCGCTCAAGTCGGCGAACGGCAGCACCGCGATCGATTTGTCGGTGGTCGGCAGCAGCGGTGCCGACGCTGCCGCCGCGGGCGGCGGCACAGCCTGCGCCGCGACATTGGCCGCCGGCGGGCGCTGCCACAGCGCCACGGCCAAGCCGGCCGCCACCACCCCAACGCCCGCCACCACCGCAACGCCCGCCACCATCGCGAGTGCGCCGCGATGGCGGGCGACGAACTTGGCGGCGCGGTAGCGCAGCGACGACGGCACCGCCTGCACGGGCTGGTTCGACAGGTGCAGGCGCAGGTCGCGCGCCATCGCGTCGGCCCCCGCGTAGCGATCCGACGCCGCGGTGGCCAGCGCCTTCAGCACGATCGCGTCGAGGTCGCCGCGGATCGCGCGCGCCACGCGCGCCAGGCTGTCGCCGCGCGATGCCGCCGCGTGCGCGTCGAGCCGCGTGCTGGGCGGCGCGACCGGCGGCTCCGAGGCACCGCGCGTGCGCTCCACGCCTTCGTGCGGCGCGTGCCCCGACAGCAGCTCGTACAGCACGACGCCGAGCGAGTAGACGTCGCTGGCGGCGTCGATCGGCCCGCCGCGGATCTGCTCCGGGCTCGCGTACGCCGGCGTGAACGCACGGCCGAAGATCCTGGTCATGTCGGCGTCGGCGGGCCGCTCCATCAACCGCGCGACGCCGAAGTCGAGCAGCTTGACCTGGCCGTTGGCGGTGACCAGCAGGTTGTTGGGCTTGATGTCCCGGTGCAGCACACCCTGCTCGTGCGCGTACTGCACGGCCTGCAGCACCTGCAGGAACAGCTCGACGCGCTCGCGGACGCTGGCGCGCCGCTGGTCGGCCCACTGCAGCAGGCCGAGCCCGGCCACGTACTCGAGCGCCAGGTACGGTGCGCCGTCGTCGCCGACCCCGGCGTCGTAGAAGTGCGCGATGTGCGGGTGCTCCAGCGCCGCCAGGATGTCGCGCTCGATCGCGAAGCGCTGCGCCAGGTCGGTGCGCCACGGCGCTCGTGACGGCGTCTTCAGCGCCACCTCGCGCTGGAACGCGCCGTCGGCGCGCTGCGCCAGCCACACCTCGGCCATGCCGCCGGCACCGAGCCGACGCACCAGCCGGTAGGGGCCGACGCGATCGCCGTCGCGCAGCGTGCTGCCGGCATCGGCCGCGACGTCGCCGAGCTTCGGCAGCGCCGGCAGCGCGCGCGCGTCAGCGGGCGGCAGCAACGCGCGCCGCAGTGCCGGCTCGAGGTCGCGCTGCTCGTCGGGCAGCGCGCGCAACCACTGCTCGCGCGCCGCGGCGTCGGCGTCGACCACCTCGTCGAGCAGCCGGCTCAGGCGCGACAGCTGCTGCGTCGACAGTTGGGCCGCCACGGTGCTTCGTCAGTCCGGACCAAGCATCACGCGCAGCAGCATCTGGGCCTTCGCCCAGTCGCGCTGCACGGTGCGCTCGGTGACATCCAGCGTGTCGGCGATCTCGCGATCGCTGTAGCCGCCGAAGTAGCGCAGCTCGACCATCCGCGCCGCGCGGGCGTCGGCCTGCTCCAGCTGCTGCAGCGCCTCGTGCACCCGCACGATGCCTTCGTCGTCGCAGGCCACGCCCTGCACCAGGTCGGTCGAGAGCGTCAGCCGCTGGGCATCGGCGCCACCGCGCCGCTCGGCCATGCGCGCACGCGCCGCGTCGACGATCACCGAGCGCATCACCTGCGAAGCGTAGCCGAAGAAGGCGCGCCGGTCGTCGAAGCGCAGCTCGCCCAGATGCACCAGCCGCAGGTACGACTCGTGCACCAGCGACGTGGTGTCGAGCGCGGTGCCGCGGCCGCCGCTGTCGTGCAGCCGCGCATGCGCCAGCCGCTGCAGTTCGCGATACGCGGCCGCGAACACCGCGTCGCGGGCCGCGCGGTCGCCCGCGGCCACGCGCGGCAGCAGCTCGGTGAGCCGTTCGCTCATGCGCTGATCGACCATTGCACGTCGCTGCTCCCCGGATGGCGCCTCGCCGGCTGCGGATTGTGCAGCGCGGCGCGCGTGCCGATGTCAGTTTGGCGCCGCGTTTTCCGTTCTCTCCGTTGACGGCATCAAAGGAGCCCGGCCATGAAGCTGCTTGTGAAATTCAACCTCGTGCTGTGCGTGCTGTTCGCGATCGGCATCGCGGCGGCCGCCGCGGTGTCGCGCGACCTGCTGCAGCGCAACGCCCGCGACGAGGTGTACGAGAACGCCAAGATCCTGATCGAGAGCGCGCTGGCGGTGCGCACGTACACCAGCCGCAACGTCGCGCCGCTGCTCGAGACGCAAATCAAGTACGAGTTCAGGCCCGAGATGGTGTCGGCCTACTCGGCGATCGAGTTGCTGAAGAACCTGCGCGAGACCAACCCGGAGTACAAGCAGTTCCAGTACCGCGAAGCGACACTCAACCCGACCAACCCGGCCAACCGCGCGGTCGACTGGGAGAGCGACATCGTCAACGCGTTCCGCAACGGGGCGGCCGATGTGCCGCTGTTCGGCTCGCGCGACACGCCCAACGGCCGCATGCTCTACGTCGCCAAGCCGCTGAAGGCCAGCAACGCCTGTCTGCGCTGCCACGACACGGCCGAGCTGGCGCCGCAGACGATGATCGCCAAGTACGGCTCGGCCAACGGCTTCGGCTGGAAGGTGGGCGAGATCATCGGCGCGCAGATCGTGCAGATCCCCGAGACCTTCGCGCTGGCGCGCGCCGAAGCGACGTTTCGCGTCTTCATGGGCTCGCTGCTCGCGGTGCTGCTGTCGGTGGCGCTGACGCTGAACGCGGTGCTGTGGTGGATGTTCATCCGCCCGGTCACGAAGATCTCGGCGCTGGCCGACCGCATCAGCCTCGGCGAGATCGGTGCACCGGACTTCAGCACGCGCGGCAGCGACGAGATCGGCATGCTGGCCCAAGCGCTGTCGCGCATGCGGCGCAGCCTGGTGCAGGCGATGAACATGCTCGAGGCTTGATTGGCCGGCGTGAGCTGGACGGCGTGGTGCTCGTGGCACTCGACGCGCCCGGCATCGCGGCCGATCCGGACACTGCCCGCCGCTCCAAGGCATCCCCCGGCCGATGCCGGCCACAACCCTGTTCCGCGCCGTCGCAGCCGCAGCCCGACCGTCCGCCGTCGCACGCACGGCGATACAGTTCAAGGCTGACCGCTCGGGAGCCTTGGCCATGAAGACCTACGCGATCGCCACCATCCCCGGCGACGGCATCGGCAAAGAAGTGGTGCCCGCCGGCGCGCAGGTGCTGCAGGCGCTGGCCGAATCGAGCGGACGCTTTCGCGTCGCGTTCGAGAGCTTCGGCTGGGGCGGCGACTGGTACCGCGCACACGGCCAGATGATGCCGGCCGATGGGCTGGATGCATTGCGCGGCAAGGACGCGATCCTGTTCGGCTCGGCCGGTGACCCGCAGATCCCGGACCACGTCACGCTGTGGGGCCTGCGGCTCAAGATCTGCCAGGGCTTCGACCAGTACGCCAACGTGCGGCCGACGCGCATCCTGCCGGGCATCGACGCGCCGCTGAAGCGCTGCGCGCCGAAAGACCTCGACTGGGTGATCGTGCGCGAGAACACCGAAGGCGAGTACGCCGGCGTCGGCGGCCGCGCGCACCAGGGCCATCCGATCGAGGTGGCCACCGACGTGTCGATCATGACGCGCAGCGGCGTCGAACGCATCCTCCGCTTCGCGTTCGAGCTCGCGCGCTCGCGGCCGCGCAAGCAGCTGACCGTGGTGACCAAGAGCAACGCGCAGCGCCACGCGATGGTGATGTGGGACGAGGTCGCCGTGCAGGTGGCGAAAGACTTCTCCGACGTGCGCTGGGACAAGGAACTGGTCGACGCGATGACCGCGCGCATGGTCAACCGGCCGGCGAGCATCGACACCGTGGTGGCGACCAACCTGCACGCCGACATCCTGAGCGACCTCGCAGCCGCGCTGGCCGGCAGCCTGGGTATCGCGCCCACCGGCAACATCGACCCCGAGCGGCGCTACCCGAGCATGTTCGAGCCGATCCACGGCTCGGCGTTCGACATCATGGGACAGGGCCTGGCCAACCCGATCGGCACCTTCTGGTCGTGCGTGATGCTGCTCGAGCACCTCGGAGAAGCCGCGGCCGCACGCGCGCTGATGACCGTCATCGAATCCGTGACCGCCGATCCGAAGCTGCATACGCGCGACCTCGGCGGCAGCGCGACCACCAGGCAGGTGACCGACGCGGTGATTCAGCGCATCCAGGCCAACCCTCTGGCGCGCGCCGCGGCTTGACGCCAGCATCGGGCCTCCCTCGATGAAGGCCCACCCGATGCATCCCCGCCTGCTCGCCGCCGCCACGCTGGCCACGGCCGCCCTCGCAGCCACGCCCGTGCTGGCCCAGCCCTGCCCCGACAAGAACGTCATGTACTGGCAGGCGTTTCCGCCGGGCGGCGAGAGCGACCTGTCGGCGCGCCACCAGCAGCTGGTGTTGAAGAAGAAGTGCCCGGCGATCGACACCGTCATCCAGTACAAGGCGGGCGCCGGCGGCGCGCTGCTGTGGAGCAGCACCAACACGCTGCCGGCCGACGGGTTGAACATCGTCGGCATCAACCTGCCGCACATGGTGCTGCAGCCGATGGAAGGCAACGTGCAGTACAAGACCGACGACGTGACGCCGGTCTACTGGTTCCACTACACGCCCGACGCGCTGGTGGTGCCCGAGCAAAGCCCGATCAAGAGCTGGGCCGATTTCGTCAAGGCGGCCAAGGACGCGCCGGGCAAGCTCAACCTCGGCGGCTCGGGGCTGAACAGCGCCAACCACGCCGCGCACCAGCGCATGAACGCAGCCTTCGGCATCCAGACCACTTACGTGCCGTTCAAGGGCACCGGCGACATGACGATGGCCGTGCTTGGCGGCCACGTCGACGGCAGCATGACCTACACCGCGTTCGCGATCAACAACAAGGGCAAGGTGCGCGCCCTGGCGGTGGCGATGGCGCAGCGCCACCCGCTGATGCCCGACGTGCCGACCTTCAAGGAGCTGGGTGTCGACTGGGTCGACGGCGCGTTCCGCGGCATCGGCGTGCCGAAGGGCACGCCGCCCGAGGCGCGCAAGAAGCTGTCGGACCTGTGGGCGGCGTTGAATGCCGACGCCGAGATGAAGGAACTCGCCGCCAAGAGCGGCTTCGAGCTGGTCAACGTCGGCGTCGAGCAGATGGACGCTTTCATGAAGGACAAGGTCAAGGTCTACGGCGACGTCGGCCGCCAGATGGGGCTGGGCAAGTAACCTGACGCCGCGCCTGAGGGGCTCGCGTCGAGCGACCCGGGGATTCCCCGTACCGGCCGTGCGCACGCCATTGCCGACAATGCCGACAGCCCGCTTCTGGAGACCCTCGTGCACTTGCCCCTTCATCGATTGATCCTGTGTTCCACGCTGCTGGCCGCATCTGCGTTCGCGCAGGACAAGCCAGTCGTGCTCAAGCTGTCGAGCTGGGTGCCGCCGCAGCACCCGCTGAACCCCGCGCTGCAGGCCTGGGCCGACGACATCAAGAAGGCCTCGGGCGGCACCATCAGCGCGACCCTGTTCACCAGCGAGCAGCTGGGCAAGGCGTTCGACCACTACGACATGGCGCGCGACGGCATCGCCGACGCCGCCTACGTGAACCCGGGCTACCAGCCCGGGCGCTTTCCGATCTTCGCAGCCGCCTCGCTGCCGTTCCAGGCCAGCAACGCCAAGGGCGGCACGGCCGCGGTCGACGCCTGGTACCGCCAGTACGCGGCCAAGGAGATGAAGGACGTGCACTTCTGCTTCGCCTTCCTGCACGACCCGGGCAGCCTCAACACCACCAAGAAGAAGGTGGTGCTGCCTGGCGATCTGGCCGGCATGAAGGTGCGGCCCGCCACCAGCACGATCGGCCAGATGGTCACGACGCTGGGTGGCACCAACGTGCAAAGCTCGGCGCCCGAGGCGCGCGACATGCTCGAGCGCGGCGTCGCCGACGCCATCACGTTCCCGTGGGGCTCGCTGTTCCTGTTCGGCATCGACAAGGTCGTGAAGTACCACATCGACGTGCCGCTGTACGCGACGCCGTTCGTCTGGGTGCTCAACAAGGACAAGGTGGCGTCGCTGTCGCCAGCGCAGCGCAAGGTGGTCGACGAGCACTGCACCACCGAGTGGGCCGAGAAGGTGGCCAGCCCGTGGGCCGACTTCGAGGCCGCGGGCAAGGCCAAGATGGCGGCGCTGCCGGGGCACGAGATGGTGAAGCTCACGCCCGATGAACTGGCGGCTTGGCGCAAGGCGGTGGCCCCGGTGACCGAGCAGTGGGCCGAGGGCGCCAAGAAGGCCGGCGCCGATCCCAAGCAGGTGCTCGACAGCCTGCACCAGAGCCTGGTCAAGTACAACGCGGCGTTGTGACGTCGGCGAACGCGGTGGCGCCGCGCAGCGTCGCCGACCGCATCATCCACGTCATCGAGTGGCTGGCCGCCACCTTCGTCGGCCTGGTGGCGGCCGACATCTTCATCTCGGTGCTGCTGCGCAAGTTCTTCAACACCAGCATTCCCGACAGCTATGACTTCGGCCGCCTGCTGCTGGGCGTGCTGATCTTCTGGGGCATCGCGGCCACCAGCTACCGCGGCGGCCACATCACGGTGGACCTGGTCTGGAGCAACGCCGGGCCGCGCATGAAGCGCTGGATCGACGTCTTCGCCACGCTGGTGCTGCTGTTCGTGGTGACGGTGCAGACGATCATGTTGTTCGACAAGGTGCGTGGCACCTACAACGACAACGTCCAGACCTACGACCTCAACCTGCCGGTGTGGCCGCTGTTCGCGCTGGCCTGGGCCGGTGACGTCTGCGCCGTGGTGCTGATCGCCATCCGCACCTGGCGCCTGATCTTCAACCCGCAGGCGCTGGACGACGAGCATGTCGAGCAGCGGACGCAGGAGTAGGCAGGTCGTGAGGTCCTCGTCTCTTGCCTTGCGGGGGCGGCGCGGTGGGCGGTGCCCGGGGCGGGCTCCTACTGTGGCGGTCGGCCTTGCAGGCCGACTCCGCTGCGATGCTTCCGCAGGGCCGACCGCCGCAGCCGAGCGCCGGCGCACACCCGCCCCCGGCTTTGCCCCGCCTCGTGCCATGCAAGCAGGGACGCAGCGATGAATCCCGACGTCGTCGCCATCGGCGGTTTCGTGATCCTGTTCGTGCTGATGCTGCTGCGCGTGCCGGTGGGCATGGCGATGGGGCTGGTGGGTATTTCGGGCTACGCGCTCATTGCCGGTGGCGGGCCGGCGCTCAAGCTGATCGGGCAGACCTCGATGCGCACGGTCACCGACTACACCTTCGGCGTGATCCCGATGTTCATGCTGATGGGCGCGTTCGTGTCGGTGTCGGGCGTCAGCCGCGAGCTATTCCGCGCCGCCAACGCGATGGTGGGGCATCTGCGCGGCGGTCTCGGCATGGCCACCATCCTGGCCTGCGGCGGCTTCGCGGCGATCTGCGGCTCGTCGGTGGCGACTGCGGCCACCTTCTCGACGGTGGCGTATCCGGAGATGCGGCGCTACGGCTATCCGCAGAGTTTTTCCACCGGCGTCATCGCGGCCGGCGGCACGCTCGGCGCCATGCTGCCGCCGTCGACCGTGCTGGCGGTGTACGCGGTGATCACGCAGCAGGACATCGGCAAGCTGTTCATGGCCGGCGTGCTGCCGGGCCTGCTGGCGATGACCATGTACGTGCTGACGATCGGCGTCATCGTCGCGGTGCGGCCGAAGATGCTGCCGGCCGGCGAGCGCAAGCCCTGGAGCGAGCGGCTGCTGGCGTTGAAGGACGTGTGGGCTTCGCTGGTGCTGTTCGCGTTCGTGATCGGCGGGCTCTACGGCGGCGTCTTCACGCCCACCGAGGCCGGCGGCGTCGGCGCCGGCGGCGCCTTCGTGCTCGGCGTGCTGCGCCGCAAGCTCGACCGCGCGGGCATCCGCACCGCGCTGCTGCAGGCCACGCGCACCGCGGCGGCGGTGTTCACCGTGCTGATCGGCGCGCTGCTGTTCGGCTACTTCCTCACCATCACGCAGACGCCGCAGAAGCTGACCGAGTTCCTCACCGGGCTGGGCATCGGCCGCTACGGCGTGCTGGCCGTGATCATGGTGATGTACCTCGTGCTCGGCTGCCTGATGGACGCGATGGCGATGATCATCCTGACGGTGCCGATCATCTTCCCGGTGATCATGCACCTCGGCTTCGACCCCATCTGGTTCGGCGTGATCATCGTGATGACGGTCGAACTCGGGCTGATCCACCCGCCGGTGGGCATGAACGTCTTCGTCATCAAGAGCGTGGTGCAGGACGTCAGCTTCACCACCATCTTCAAGGGTGTGGTGCCTTTCGTGCTCACCGACATCGCGCGGCTGGTGATCCTGATCGCGTTCCCGATCATCGCGCTGTGGCTGCCCGGGCGCATGTAGGACAGCGGCGCGCTGTGCCGCCGCACCGATGCCGCCGAGGGCGCACAATCGCGCCCGGCATGGCGACCAGCGGGAGGCGGTGATGAAGGGGTTCGTGATCGGCGTCGTGGTGTTGGCGGCCTTGGTCGCCGGCTACTTCGCGATCGTGCTGACTTGGAACTACTCCACCGGCGAGCGCGCCGGCTGGGTGCAGAAGTTCTCCAACCGCGGCTGGTTGTGCAAGACCTGGGAGGGCGAGCTCGCGCTGGTGTCGCTGCCGGGCAGCTCGGTCGAGAAGTTCAACTTCACGGTGCGCGACGACGGCGTGGCCGAGCAGATCAACAAGGCGATGGGCCACCGCGTCAGCCTGCACTACGAACAGAAGGTGGGGCTGCCCACCAGCTGCTTCGGCGAGACGCGCTACTTCGTCACCGGCATCACCGCGATGGCCGAGGTGCCGCTGGTGCCGGGCGTCGTGGTGCCGACCCCGCCCGCCTCCGCAGCGACGCCTGCGTCGGCGCCCTGAGCCGACGCACCCGGCGTCCGGGCGGTCCGCTCACGCGGCAACTTCCGCGCCGTCGGTCGACAGCGCGTCGTCGCCATGCTGTGGCAGCGTCAGCCCGCGGGCGGCGTCTTCGATGGCGGTGGCCTGCACGCGCGGCGGCTGCGAGCGCACGCCACCGAAGATGGTGGCAAACGACACGTCGGCCGCGTCGCGGCCGGTGCCCACGCGCACGAAGCCCATCGGGATCGCCGTGCCCGAAGGGTCGAAGATGTACCAGCGATCGCCGAGGTAGGCCTCGACGTAGGCATGAAAGTCCGGCGGGCCGAGCACCGGGTCGGCGCCATAGTCGGTGCCGGTGGCGAACCGCGCCGGAATGTTGACCGCGCGGCACAGCGCGATCATCAGGTGCGCGAAATCGCGGCACACGCCCTGCTGTTCGACCAGCGTGTCCACCGCCGACGTATTGGAATTCGACGTGTTGGAGGTGAACTTCACGCGCTGCCGCACCCAGTGCTGGATCGCCTGCACGCGGCTGTAGCCCTGCCACAGGCCGCCGAACTCGTTGATCGCCAGCCGCACGAGTCGGTCGGACTGGCAGTAGCGGCTGGGATAGATGTAGCCCAGCACCTCCAGCGGCAGCCGCTGCACCGGCACCTCGGCGATCTGCGCCGGCGTGGCCCGGTGGTGGGCCAGGTCCACGGTGGCGGAGTACGACACGTTCAGCTCGCCCGGCAGCGCGTGCAGCCGCAGGTAGCGGTTGCCGCTGGCCGGGTCGGTCTGCATGCGCGGCTCGATGTTCTGGCTCAGCCCCAGCTTCTCGGTGACCACGGTCTGGCAGCGCGTGTGCGCGGCGTGGATGTTGAACACGAAGTCGGCACCGTGCTCGTCGATCTCGTAGCGCAGGTCGAGCTGCAACGCGATGCGGATCATCTCGGGCCCGCGGCCGGCGCCGCGTGGCATGCGGGAAGTGGCGTCATCGACGCAGTATGCGCGCTGCCCCAATCGCCGGCGGGGAAATGCCCGAACGCGCGCCATTCCGTCCGTTCGCCATCGATGGCAAGATCACCACCGACCCACGATGGACAAGAACGCCTACTTCTGGCGGGTGATGGACAGCAAGCTGCCGCCGCCCGGCGCGGCGGTGACGCTGAGCATGCGCTTCCCCCACATCGACGCCGACGCCGGCACGATCGAGACCACGTTCAAGGCCGGGGGCGATGACTCAGTCACCTGCGCGAGAGATCGCTGCAGCGCCGAAGACGACATGAAGGACGCGATCGATGTGGCGTGACGACGACGAGCTGTTCGCGCTGATGCGCAAGCAGCTGTTCCCGGCGGTGGTGGGCGACATCCTCGACACCATGGGCTTCCTGCACCAGTTCCTCGCGCCGCAGATCCGGCCGCTGAAGTCCGACATGGTGGTGATCGGCCGCGCGATGCCGGTGCTCGAGGCCAACGCCTTCGCGGCCACCGAGCCCGAAGGCAAGAGCGAGCTGTCGCGCAAGCCGTTCGGCCTGCTGTTCGAGGCACTCGACGACCTGAAGCGCCACGAGGTCTACGTGGCCACCGGCTGCGCGCCGCAGTTCGCGCTGTGGGGCGGGCTGATGACGACTCGCGCCAGGCACCTGCAGGCCGCCGGTGCCGTGCTCGACGGCTACTCGCGCGACACGCCCGAGGTGCTCGAATCGGGCCTGCCGGTGTTCTCCTACGGCGGCTACGCGCAGGACCAGGGGCCGCGCGGCAAGGTGGTCGACTGGCGCGTCGCCGTCGAGATGAACGGCGTGCGCATCGCGCCGGGCGACATCGTGTTCGGCGACCTCGACGGCGTGCTGGTGATTCCGCGCGCCGCCGAGCAAGAGGCGATCCGCCGCGCGCTCGAAAAGGCCAGCACCGAGAACCGGGTGCGCGACGCGATCCAGCGCGGCATGAGCACGGTCGACGCGTTCAAGACCTTCGGCGTGATGTGATGCGTGAATGTGATGAGTGAGGCCGATCGCACACGGGTATTCGTGTTCGGCACGCTGAAGGCGGGGTTTCCGAACTTCGGCGTCAACAAGGGCCGCCGCGTCGGCGGCGTGTTCCGCACGCTCGAGCGGCTGCAGCTGCTGCTGGTGGGCGAGCGCCACGTGCCGTGGCTGATCGACTCGCCAGGCGTTGGCGAGCCGATCGCCGGCGAGGTGTACGAGGTCGATGCCGTGGCGCTGGCGGCGATGGACGAACTCGAAGGCGTCGGCCAGCCCGACGGCTACCACCGCCGGGCGATCCGGGTGCGTTCGGCCGACGATGGCAGCGAGCTCGACGTGCAGATCTACCTGAAGCGGCCCGATCAGCTGGTGCGCACCGAGGTGCGCCAGGGTCCGCTGGCCGAGTACACGCTCGCGCACGCGGCGCTGTACCGCAAGCGCGGCGAGCAGGCTTACTGAGCTAGACGACGACGCGCGTCAGCCACTCGGCCACCAGCGCAGGCTTGGGCTTGCCCTCGATCTCGACGCTGGCCTCGTAGACGATCTGCCGCTGCGCGGCGTCGATCGCTTCCACCGCCTTGAGCACGAAGTGCCCGCGCACGCGTGAGCCCACCGGCACCGGCGCCACGAAGCGCAGCCGGTTGAAGCCGTAGTTGAGCGGGAAGCGCACGCCCTCGATCGTCGGGCACACCTGGTAGGCCATGTTCGACAGCAGCGACAGCGTGAGGAAGCCGTGCGCGATCGTGCCGCCCAGCGGCAGCGCCGCTGCGCGCACCGGGTCGACGTGGATGAAGTGGTGGTCGCCGGTCAGCTTGGCGAACGCGTCGACCATCGGCTGGTCGATGGTCGTCCACGCCGACACGCCGATCTCCTGGCCGACGCGCGCGGCCAGCGCATCGAACGTCGAACTGTGGACGGGCCCTTGCATGCCGGCTCCTCGCGTGTGGACCGAGTTCAGCATAGCAGGCGCCGACGCCCGCTTGACACCGGCGCAGGCGGCGCCCACAGTGGCCGCCACGCGTCGCTGGGGGCAGCAATGGCAATCGAGACCGTTCGCGGCAAGGACATGGTGGTCGAGTTCGACGGCGGGCGTTGCATCCATGCGCGCCATTGCGTGCTCGACCGTCCCGACGTGTTCGTGCCCAACGTGGCCGGCGAGTGGATCCACCCCGACCGGGCCACGCGCGCGCAGCTGCTCGAACTCGCGCACAACTGCCCTTCGGGCGCCATCCGCTGCAGCGCCGCCGACGGCAGCGCGGTCGAGACCGCACCGCTGGTCAACACGGTGCGGGTGCGCGAGAACGGGCCGCTCGCCTTTCGCGCCCCGTTGACGATCGACGGCGCCGACGCCGGCTATCGCGCCACGCTGTGCCGCTGCGGCGCGTCGAGCCGCAAGCCCTACTGCGACGGCAGCCACACGGCCGCCGGCTTCACCGCCAGCGGCGAGCCCGCGGCCACCGAGTCGACGCCACTGGCGCAACGCGGCGGCGCGCTGACGGTGGAGCCGATCAAGGACGGCCCGCTGCACGTCAGCGGCAACCTCGAACTGCTGAGCGGCACCGGCAAGACGCTCAACCGCGTCGCCGAAACCTGGCTGTGCCGCTGCGGCCAGTCGGGCAAGAAGCCGTACTGCGACGGCACGCACAAGAAGATCGGCTTTCGCGGCTGATCGCAGGGCGTCAGGCTGCCTTGCGCAGCGGCGACACGCGGGGCAGGTCGGCCAGCTTGGGCAACAGCCCGATGCGTGCGCGCGCCTCGGCGAGCGGCAACGTCATCAGCGGCCAGAAGTTCCACTGGTGCGTCAGGTCGACGTTGACCTGCGCGCCGCGATGGATCGCCCACAGCACCTGATCGGGCTGGAAGTTGCCGGTCACCGCGCCGGTGGCCGGGGTCACCCGCACGCCCTGGTGGAACTGCAGCACCACCATCTGGATGAAGAAGAAGCCGTCCTCGCGCCGGTTGCCGCCCTGGAAGCTGCCCTGCTGGATCTCGCCCAGCGGCAAGGGCACCGTGCTGGTTGGACATGCCTGCACCCGACGCGCCGATTATTGCGGGCCACCGCGCCGGCCTCGCGCCGTCGGTGGTACGGTGCGCACCAGGAGGTGGTGCCCATGCTGCTCGAAGGATCCTGCCACTGCCGTGCCGTGCGCTTCTCGGTGCAGGCGCACGCGCCGGTGCCGTTCATGCGCTGCTACTGCTCGATC
>DATJYZ010000065.1:0-7058 GCA_035499355.1 Burkholderiaceae bacterium
GGCCGATCGCCAGCACGCCCACGACCATCACCTGCTGCAGGATCAGCGACAGGTTGCCGCCGGTGAGGAAGCGGTCGGTCTGCGACGCGAAGAACGCGCACGCGACCAGCAGCGCAATGAACGGGCCCAGCGTGCCCAGCGGCGGCAGCCGGTCTTTCCAGCGCACGGGGTTGCCCGCCGCGACTACGGTGGTCATGGTGGTTGTCTCCTCTCGGGACGCTGCGGCCGGCCAGGCCAGCCGCAGCGTCGGTTTCACGACTTCTTGCCCCAGCACAGATCGGTGCCGGTCTTCACGTCGGTGCTCTGCACGCCCGGCATCGGCTTGGCGGCGATCAGCGTGACGCCGGTGTCGGTGTAGCCGCTCGGCTTCTTGCCGGTCTTGGCGTACTCGACGCCGGCGGCCACACCCATCGCGGCCATCTTCAACGGGTATTGCTGCGAGGTCGCGGCGATCACGCCGGCGCCGACGTTCTTCACGCCTTCGCAACCACCGTCCACCGACACGATGGTCACGCCCTTGTCCTTGCCGGCCTTCTTGAGTGCATTGAAGGCGCCGGCGGCCGCGGGCTCGTTGATCGTGTAGACGAGGTTGATGTCCGGGTTTTTCTGCAGGCAGTTCTCCATCGCGGTCTGGCCCTTGGCCTGGTCGCCGTAGCTGTCGGCCATGCAGACGATCGCCGCATCCTTGCCCAGTTCGTTGACCTTGGCGTCGGGCGCAGTCAGACCGAAACCCTTCATGAATCCGTTGTGGCGCTGCGCACCCACCGGGTGGCCGGGAAACAGATCCAGCGTCGCGATCACAGGCTTCTTGCCGGCCAGCGCGGCCTTGGCGTATTCGCCGATCAGCACGCCGGCCTTGTAGTTGTCGGTGGCGAACAGTGCGTCGGTCGCATCGGCCGGATCGGTCGGGCTGTCCAGCGCGATCACGAGCACGCCTTTCTCGCGCGCCTTGCGGATGGCCGGAACGATCGCCTTCGAGTCGTTGGGCGTGATCATGATCGTCTTCGCGCCGGCGGCGATCATGTTCTCGATCGCGGTCACCTGGCCGGCGTTGTCGCCGTCGCTGCGGCCGGCTGCCGACTGCAGCTTGGCGCCTTTGGCTGCCGCTTCGGCGGCCGCGCCCTCTTTCATCTTGACGAAGAACGGGTTGGTCTCGGTCTTGGTGATCAGGCCGATCACGGGCTCGGCGGCGTTGGCAGCGCCTGCCGCTGCAGCCAGCAGCGCGGCGATCGTGGTGAGTGACGGCAACGTCATACGGGGACTCCTCGATAGGAACGAATCAGGGTGGGCTTCGAGGCCGGCGGCTGCGCTGCCACCGGCTTGCGTGATTCTGGTTCGTGTGGTTAAATAAATCAAGGCGATGTATTAATGGATTTCCCTGATGCCAGCGACCGGGCGGTGGTGCACGCTTCGCAGCGCCGGCGCCGACCGCAGTGATCCCACCCCTGCGCCGTGACGCATCGAAGGAGCCTGGCATGTTCGTTGTCTGCGGAGAGTCGCTGATGGATGTGTTCGCGGCCGGCGCGACGGCCACCGGGGTCTTGCTGGATGCGCGGGTCGGCGGCTCGCCGTTCAACGTCGCCATCGGCCTGGCACGTCTTGCACAGCCGGTGGCTTTCCTGTCGTCGATCTCGAGGGACTTTCTCGGCCAGCGGCTGCTGGAGGCGCTCGACAGCGAAGGCGTCCGCACGTCCACCGTGCAGCGCGTCGCCGCCCCGACGACGCTGGGGCTGGTCGGGCTCGACGCCCAGGGCGTGCCGAGCTACGCCTTCTACGGCCACGGCGCGGCCGACCGCCAACTCGGCCTCGACGCGATCGCCGCGTTGCCGACCGAGATGCAGGCCATCCACATCGGCTCCTATGCCACCGTGGTGGAGCCGGTGGCGTCGACGCTGCGCATGCTGGTCGAGCGCGAACATGGCCGCAGGCTGATTGCCTACGACCCGAACATCCGGCTCAACGTCGAGCCCGACCTCGAGCGTTGGCGCGACATGCTGCGCTGGATGCTGCCGCGGTGCCATCTGCTGAAGGTCAGCGAAGAGGACCTGCAGCAAATGCTGCCGGGCGTCACGCCCGAGGCTTTCGCTGCCGACGCCATCGCGCACGGCGTCGCCCTGGTCGTGGTCACCCGCGGGCACGAAGGCGCACTCGGAGTCACAGCTGCGGGTCACGTCACGGTGGCGCCGGTGGCGGTCGAGGTGGTCGACACCGTCGGCGCCGGCGACACTTTTCAGGCCGCGTTGTTGACATGGCTCGCCGAGCATGCGGCGTTGCCCGCGTCGCGCGTGGCGGCACTGGCGTCCGGCGAGTTGCGCTCGGCGCTGACGTTCGCCAGCCGGGCAGCCGCCATCACGTGCTCGCGGCGCGGCGCCGACATGCCGCGACGTGCCGAGCTCTCGATCTGAAGATCCCGCCACGACCGACGACCGATCAACCCCCGCTCACGACGACGATGATGACGACCCCCCTCTTTCCGCGCTGCGACCGCAGCACCGCTTGGGCCGAATTGCAGGCCCACTTCCAACGCGACGGCCGGCGCTTCGATCTGCGTACGGCATTCGCGCACGATCCGCGGCGCTTCGATGCGCTGAGCATCGAAGCGCCCGAGGTCTTCGCCGATCTGTCGAAGAACCTGCTCGACGCAGACGCGCTGGCGCTGCTGCTGGCGCTGGCGCGCGAGTGCGGCGTCGAGGCGCGGCGCGATGCGATGCTGGCCGGCGAAGCGATCAACACCACCGAAGGGCGCGCCGTGCTGCATACCGCGCTGCGCGCGCCACGCGGTGCGGCGCCGCACTCGGCCGAGGTGCACGAAGTGCTCGACGCCATGCTGGCCTATGCCGAGCGCGTTCGCGACACCGCCGCCAGCGGCATCCGCGATGTCGTCAATATCGGCATCGGCGGCAGCGATCTGGGCCCGCAGATGGCGGTGCTGGCGCTGCAGGAGCGCGCGCAGCCGGCGATCCGCAGCCACTTCGTCTCCAACGTCGACGCCCACGACATCACCCGCGTGCTGCGGCAGGTGGACGCGTCGAGCACGCTGTTCGTCGTCGCCAGCAAGACCTTCACGACGCAGGAGACGCTGAGCAACGCGCGCATCGCGAAAGACTGGTACCTGGCGCAGGGCGGGCAGGATATCGCCAGGCACTTCGTCGCCGTCACCACCAACGTGCGCGCAGCGGCCGAATTCGGCATCGACACCACCTTCGGTTTCTGGGACTGGGTCGGCGGTCGCTACTCGCTGTGGTCGGCGATCGGCCTGCCGATCGCGATCGCCATCGGGGCCGATGGCTTTCGCTCGCTGCTCGCCGGCGCGCACGCGATGGATCGCCATTTCGCGCAGGCACCGGCGGCGCGCAACCTGCCGCTGCTGCTCGGCGTGATCGATGTCTGGTATCGCAACTTCCACGGCTTCGCGAGCCGCTGCGTCGCGCCCTATCACCAGGGCCTGGTGCGCCTGCCCGCGTACCTGCAGCAGCTCGAGATGGAGAGCAACGGCAAGCGTGTCGCGGTCGACGGCGAGCCGCTGCCGCATGCCACCAGCGGCGTGATCTGGGGCGAGCCGGGCACCAACAGCCAGCACGCGTTCTTCCAGATGCTGCATCAGGGCACCGACGTCGTGCCGATGGAGTTCGTCCTCGTTCGCGAAGCGGCGCACGCGCATGCCGAATCGCAGGCCAAGCTGCTCGCCAACGGGCTCGCTCAGGCGCAGGCGCTGATGCTCGGCAAGACCGCCGAGCAGGCGCTGCACGAGCGCTCGCCCACGGCGGCGCACGACATCGACCCGGCGGTGCTCGCGCGGCATCGCACCTTTCCCGGCAACCGGCCTAGCACGACGCTGCTGCTCGAGCGCCTGACGCCGCACAGCCTGGGCGCGCTGGTCGCGTTGTACGAGCACCGCGTGTTCGTTGCCGGCGCACTGTGGGGCATCAACAGCTTCGACCAGTGGGGTGTCGAGTTGGGCAAGGCAATGGCCAGCGACCTGCTGCCGAGGCTGACCTCGGGCGACACGAGCGGTCTCGATGCCTCGACGGCAGGGCTGCTGGCGCGGCTGCGGGCGGTTTGAGGAGCGAGCCCGGTATGTCGTTCGACCTCGTGCTTTTCGGTGGCACCGGCGACCTCGCCTGGCGCAAGCTGATGCCGGCGCTGTTCCAGGCCTTTCGCCACGGCAAGTTGCCGGCCGGCGCCCGCGTCCTCGCGCTGGCGCGCGACGAACATTCCGACGCCAGCTACCGCCGCTGGCTCGGCGAGCGCTTCGACGAGGTGGTGGACGCCAAGCCGCCCGCTGGCGACGAGTTCGAGCGCTTCGCGCGGCTGGTCCACTATCGCCGTGCCGACCTGTCGCAACCCCACGACTACGTGCGCCTGCGCGATTGGCTCGACACGCCGACCGAGCACCGCTCGGGCCCGGCCGACGCGATCGTGCTCTACCTCGCGACCAGCCCGGCGCTGTTTCCGGTCATCTGCGAGCAGCTCGGTGCCAACGGCCTGAACGGGCCGCGCGTGCGCGTCGTGCTCGAGAAGCCGCTCGGCCACGACCTCGCCAGTGCGCAGCAGATCAACCGCATCGTCAGCAGCGTGTTCGACGAGACGCAGTCCCTGCGCATCGACCACTACCTCGGCAAGTCGGCGGTGCAGAACCTGATGGCGCTGCGCTTCGCCAACGCGCTGTTCGAGCCGTTGTGGCGGCGCGAGAGCATCGCCAACATCCAGATCACGTTGGCCGAAGATCTGGGCGTTGGCAGCCGCGGCGACTACTACGACCGCACGGGCGCTCTGCGCGACATGATCCAGAACCACGCGCTGCAGTTGCTGACGATGATCGCGATGGAGCCGCCGGCCCATCACCGCGCCGACGCGATTCGCGACGAGAAGCTCAAGGTGCTGCATTCGCTGAAGCCATTCACGGCCGAGAGCGCAGTGCGCGACGTGGTGCGCGGCCAGTACCGGTCGGGTACGGCGCAAGGCCAGGCGGTGCCGAGCTACCTCGACGAGCCGCACGTGCCCACCAACAGCCGCTGCGAGACCTTCGTCGCGCTGCGCACGGAAGTGCAGAACTGGCGCTGGGCCGGGGTGCCGTTCTACCTGCGCACCGGCAAGCGCTTGGCCGGCCGCGAGGCCCACATCGTCGTCAACTTCCGCCCGGCCCCGCACAGCATCTTTCCCGGCGTGCACCAGCCCAACAAGCTGGTCATCAAGCTGCAGCCCGATGACGGCCTCGAGCTGCACCTGCTCGCGGCCAAGGGGTCGGCCGAACGCGAGGCGCTGTCGCCGGTGTTCCTCGATCTCGACTTCGACAAGGCTTTTCCCGAGAACCGCGTCGGCGCCTACGAACGCCTGCTGCTCGACGCGATGGCCGGCAGGCTCAACCTGTTCGTGCGCAGCGACGAGCAGGAGCTGGCCTGGCGCTGGGTCGAGCCGGTGCTCGAGACCTGGTCGATCGACGACGAGGTCAACGGCGGCCCGCGGCCGTATGCCGCCGGCACCTGGGGCCCGGCCGCGGCCAGTGCGCTGGTTGCCCGCGACGGCTTCGTGTGGCCGGAAGAGCAATGACGGCACGGCGCTTGCTCTGTCTCAACACAACGGAAAGCACATTGATGACATCGCTTAACGACACCGTGGCCGCGGTGACCACCCGCATCCGCGATCGCAGCGCGCCGACGCGCTCGAGTTATCTCGCGCGGCTGGATGCAGCACAGGCGCGGGGCCCGCGGCGCGGGCGGCTGGGCTGCACCAACCTCGCGCACGCCTTCGCCGCCGCGCCGGCTGGCGACAAGATCGCACTGCGCGAGCTGCGGCGTCCGAACTTGGGGCTGGTCACCTCGTACAACGACATGCTGTCGGCACACCAGCCGTACGAGCGTTTTCCAGCGATCCTCAAGCAGGCCGCGCGCGAAGCCGGCGCCACCGCGCAAGTGGCCGGCGGCGTGCCTGCGATGTGCGACGGCGTGACGCAGGGCGAGCCCGGCATGGAACTGTCGCTGTTCAGCCGCGACGTGATCGCGCTGGCCACCGCGGTGGCGCTGTCGCACGAGATGTTCGACGCTGCGTTGTGCCTGGGCATCTGCGACAAGATCGTGCCGGGCCTGCTGATCGGGGCGCTGCACTTCGGCCACCTGCCGACGATCTTCGTGCCGGCCGGGCCGATGCCCTCGGGGCTGTCCAACGACGACAAGGCGCGCGTGCGCCAGCGCTATGCGAAGGGCGAGGTCGGGCGCGACGCGCTGCTCGACTCAGAGGCGCGCTCGTACCATGCGCCGGGCACCTGCACCTTCTACGGCACCGCCAACAGCAACCAGATGCTGATGGAGGTGATGGGGCTGCATCTGCCGGGCGCAGCGTTCGTGCCGCCGAACACGCCGTTGCGCGATGCGCTCACCGCGGCCGCAGCGCGGCGCGCGGTTGCCATCGGTGCGCATGGCGACGCCTACACGCCGATCGGCCGCGTGGTCGACGAGCGCACGATCGTCAACGCGATCGTCGGCCTTCTGGCCACCGGCGGCTCGACCAACCACACGATCCACCTGGTGGCGATCGCGCGCGCCGCGGGCATCGTCATCGACTGGGACGACTTCCGCGCGCTGTCGGAGGCGGTGCCGTTGATTGCGCGCGTCTATCCCAACGGCAAGGCCGACGTCAACCAGTTCCACGCCGCGGGCGGCATGGGCTTCGTGATCGGCGAGCTGCTCGATGCCGGCTTGCTGCACAGCGACGTACTGACCGTTGTCGGCCAGGGGCTGGCACGCTATCGCCAGCAGCCAGCGCTCGACGAGGGCGGGCAACTCGTCTGGCACGACGCGGCGAAGGCAAGTGGCGATCCCGCCATCGTTGCGCCGGTCGCGGCGCCGTTCAGCAGCGACGGCGGCCTCAAGCTGCTGGCCGGCAACCTCGGTCGCGCGGTGATCAAGACCTCGGCGGTGAAGCCCGAGCATCGCCGGGTGCGCGCGCCGGCGATCGTCTTCGACAGCCAAGAGTCGGTGATGGCGGCCTTCGAGCGCGGCGAGTTGAAGCGCGACCTCGTCGCCGTGGTGCGCGGCCCGGGGGCGCCCGCCCACGGCAAG
>DATJYZ010000066.1:0-50048 GCA_035499355.1 Burkholderiaceae bacterium
CCGAGTTGTGGCAGCGCGCCTCGGTGGTGGCGGGTCGGCGCACCGAGGGCTCGAGCGACACCGTCGCCACCGCGCGCTATCCGCAGGCCGAGCTGCAGAAGGTCGATCCCCAGGCCGATGCCTGGGTCGACAAGCTCAAGGCGCTGGTGCTCGCGGTGCGCAGCCTGCGCGGCGAGATGAACCTGTCGCCCGGGCAGAAGGTGCCGCTGTACGCCATCGGCGATGCGGCTTTCGTCGCGTCGTGCGCAGCGTTGCTGGCAGCGCTGTCACGCCTCACCGAGGTCAAGGCATTCGCCGACGAGGCCGCGTTCGCCGCCGCCGCCGCGCGCTCGCCGGTGGCGGTGGTCGGCGACACGCGGCTTGCGCTGCACGTGCCGATCGACGTCGGCGCCGAACGCGAGCGCATCGGCAAGGAGATCGCGCGGCTGCTCGGCGAGATCGGCAAGGCCGAAGGCAAGCTCGGCAATCCGAGCTTCGTGCAACGCGCACCGGCCGCGGTGGTGGAGCAGGAGCGTCAGCGCGTGGCCGACTTCAAACAGGCGCTTCGCCGGCTCGAAGATCAACAGGATCGTCTGGCGCAGTCGGCCTGAACTCGCCACGCGCCGGCGTCGCCGCCGACAGCAGCTCGTCGATGCGCCGCGCCACCGCCCAGGCGCTGCGGATGCGCGACTCGCGCGTCGTGCTCGCCACCCGCGGCGTCACCTGCAAGGTGTCGACGTCGTGCAGCGGACGACCCGGGTCGAGCATGCCGGGCTCCAGGCTGTCGAACCACGCCGCGGCCATGCGGCCCGAGCCCAGCACCTCGGCGAGCGCCATCTCGTCGAACAGGCTCGAGTGCGCGATCGACACCAGCACCTGGTTCGGCTTGCACGACGGCAGGAAGCGCTCGCCCAGCAGACCGTGGTAGCGCGAGAAGTAGGTCAGCATCACGCACACCGCGTCGGACTGCTCCATCAGCTCGCGCAGCCCCAGCGGCTCGACCTTCCAGCGGTTCCACAACCCGTCGGACACGTGCACCGCCGGGTCGTAGCCGACCACGCGCGAGCCGAACGCACCGAGCAGCTGCGCGAGCGGCCGCGCCGCCGGGGTCATGCCCACCAGCCCGACGGTGGCGCCGCCGAGCTCGCGGCCGACCAGCAGCCCCTCGGCGCTGAGCACCGGCACGCGGCGCAACATCTGCAGCAGCGCGCCGATCATGAACTCGGCTTCGGCCGCCGCGCTGGCGTTGATCGGCCGCACCACCTCGACGCCGGCGCGCGCGCAGGCATCGGTGTCGATGTTCTCGGCACCGGAGCTGAGGCGCCCCACCGCCCTCAACACCGGGGCGTAATGCAGCACCTGCGCGTCCACCGCCACCGCGGGCGGAATGATCATCGCGCGCACGTTGAACAGCGCCTGCCGGAAGGCACGCGGGTCGCGCGCGAGGTCGGGCGCATAGCGCACCGCGTGGCGCGCGACCAGCCAGTGCATCACCTCCGGTTCGAGGGGCTCGACGATCAGGATGTCCATGGGTCATCCCGCTCACTTGCGGAGCCGTGCGCCCGAACCGCCGTGCCAGAATCCCCCATCAGCGCCCCAACAATCTTTATTTGATGCGTATGTTGGTCAACAAGGCCATTTTCCCAGTCGCCGGCCTGGGCACCCGCTTTCTTCCAGCCACCAAGGCCCAGCCGAAGGAGATGCTGCCGGTGGTCGACAAGCCCTTGATCCAGTACGCGGTCGAAGAGGCTTACGCGGCGGGCGTGCGGGAAATGATCTTTGTGACCGGCCGTCATAAGCGACCCATCGAAGACCACTTTGACATGACGTTCGAGCTCGAGGTAGCCCTTGAACAAGCGGGTAAACAAGAGCTACTGAGCGTCGTGCGCCGGGTGAAACCCGACGACATGGAGTGCATCTATGTACGGCAGGCGCAGGCCCTCGGATTGGGGCATGCCGTGCTGTGCGGCCAGCGTCTGGTCGGCAACGAGCCGTTCGCGGTGCTGCTGGCCGACGACCTGATGGTCGGCGACCCTCCGGTGCTCCAGCAGATGGTCGAGCGTTTCGCGGAATGGCGCGCCTCGATCCTCGCGGTGCAGGAGGTGCCGGCCGAGCACACCAGGCGCTACGGCATCGTCGATGGCACTCCGGTGGGCGATCGCTTGGTCGACATCACCCGCATCGTCGAGAAGCCGGCGCCCGAGGTCGCGCCGTCGCGCCTGGGCGTGGCCGGGCGCTACATCCTGACGCCCGGCGTGTTCCACGAGATCGCCACCCAGGCACGCGGCGTCGGCGGCGAGATCCAGCTCACCGACGGCATCGCGTCGCTGCTGCGCCGCGAGAAGGTGTTCGCGTACCGCTACGAAGGCAAGCGCTACGACTGCGGCAGCAAGGAGGGCTTCCTGCAGGCCAACGTGGAACTGGCGCTGGCGCACCCCGAGGTGGGGCCCGGGTTCCGCCGCTACCTGAGCGAGCTCAAGGTCTGAGCACGCCGCGTCAGCGCCGGCGCAGGTAGTGGATGAACTCGTCGGCGCGGCTGCTCTGTTCGAGCAGCTCGTTGCCGGTCTGGCGCGCGAAGGCCTGGAAGTCGCGCATCGAGCCGGGGTCGGTCGACACCACCTTGAGCACGTCGCCGCTTTGCATGTCGGCCAACGCTTTCTTGGCCTTGAGAATCGGCAGCGGACAGTTCAGGCCGCGCGTGTCGAGCTCTTTTTGGGCTTGCATGGCGGTCGATTCTACGGGCGGCGCGGAAGCTCCATGAAGCGCGGCTCGTGGCCGCGCGAGCGCAGCCAGTCGGCCAGCGCATAGCCGGTGCCGGCGGGCCAGCAGACGATGTCCTGCGGCGCGAACAGCTTGTACTCGGCCAGCTCGGGCGACAGCGTGATCTCACCGCGCGCCAGCGCGTGGTAGGCGATGATCACTTGGTTCATGCGCTCGAACTCGTAGACGCCGATCAGCTTGAGCGCCTCGACGTCGAGCGCGGTCTCTTCGGCCACCTCGCGCCGGATGCCGCCCTCCGGCGACTCGCCGGCCTCCATGAAGCCGGTGACGAGCGCGAACATGCGGCCGCTCCACGCCGCGTTGCGGGCCAGCAGCACGCGGCCGTCGCGATCGGCACACTCGATCACCGCGGCCAGCACCGGCGTCGGGTTGTTCCAGTGCGTCCAGCCACAGGCCGGGCAGCGCAGGCGCAGCTTCTCGCCGCCGTCTTCCATCTGCGCCAGCGGCTGCAGCTCGGTGGCGCACAGCGGACAGAAGCGATAGGCGGCGGGGGCCATGGTCAGCGGCGCACCCTTGGCGCTTCGCGCCTTCCCTCCGGGAGGGAGCTCGCTCCATCGTGCGGTCGTGCCGTGCTCACGCCGGGAACACGCCGGTCGACAGGTAGCGATCGCCGCGATCGCACACCACGAACACGATGGTCGCGCCGCGCACCTGCGCCGCCACCTGCAGCGCCACCCAGCACGCGCCGGCTGCCGAGATGCCGCCGAACAGGCCTTCTTCGCGCGCCAGGCGGCGCGCCATCTCTTCGGCGTCGGCCTGCGACACCAGCACCAGTTCGTCGACCGCCTTGGGGTCGTAGATCTTCGGCAGGTACTCCTGCGGCCACTTGCGAATGCCCGGAATGCGCGAGCCTTCGGCAGGCTGCGCGCCGATGATGCGCACCTCCGGGTTGCGCTCGCGCAGAAAGCGGCTGACGCCGGTGACGGTGCCGGTGGTGCCCATCGCGCTGACGAAGTGCGTGATGCGCCCTTCGGTCTGCCGCCACAGCTCCGGGCCGGTGGTCTCGTAGTGGATGCGGGGGTTGTCGGCGTTGGCGAATTGGTCGAGCACGCGGCCTTTGCCGTCGCGCTGCAGCTGCTCGGCGAGGTCGCGCGCGTACTCCATGCCGCCGGAACGCGGCGTGAGGATCAGCTCGGCGCCGAAGGCCTTCATCGTCTGCGCGCGCTCGACCGAGAGGTCTTCGGGCATCACCAGCACCATGCGGTAGCCACGGATCGCCGCGGCCATCGCGAGCGCGATGCCGGTGTTGCCCGAGGTGGCCTCGATCAGCGTGTCGCCCGGCTTGATCTCGCCGCGCTCCTCGGCGCGCCGGATCATGCTGATCGCGGGCCGGTCCTTCACCGAACCTGCCGGGTTGTTGCCTTCGAGCTTGGCCAGGATCACGTTGCCGCGCTCGGCCTGCTGCGCTCCGGGCAGGCGCTGCAGGCGCACCAGCGGCGTGTCGCCGATGGCGTCCTCGATGGTCTTGTACTCGGGCATGGGTCCTCGTGCGGCAGCACATTGTGGCAGCGAGCCCAAATCCCCCGCTGCGGCCACATGCCATAATCCGCGCCCCCAGCGTCCAGCGTCGGCTCACTCATGCAGCCCGGGTGGCGAAATCGGTAGACGCAAGGGACTCAAAATCCCTCGCCGCAAGGCGTGCCGGTTCGAGTCCGGCCCCGGGCACCAAGCACCAGGCGCGCGACCGCGCACCTCAGCGCCGCCTCAGCCAAAGCTGATAGGCTGACGGCCCCTCGAACGCCAGGAATGGCCCTTGGAGCCAGCCACCCCTCGCACGGCACTGAATCCGGTCCACCTGGCCGTGCTCGACGACGACGTCGAGATCACGCAACTGCTGGCCGACTACCTCGGCGGACAGGGCTTTCGCGTCAGTCGGCTGCACAGCGCGCCGACGCTGTTCGACCTCATGGCCAACGACACGCCGGCGCTGGTGCTGCTCGACCTCGGGCTGCCGGGCGACGATGGCTTCTCGGTCGCGCGCCGCCTGCGCGAGCACTGGCGCTGCGGGCTCATCATCGTCAGCGGCCACCACGACGCGGTCGACAAGGTGGTCGGCCTCGAGGTCGGCGCCGACGACTACGTGACCAAGCCGTTCGACCTGCGCGAGCTGCTGGCGCGCGTCAAGGCCGTGTTGCGCCGGCTCTCTCCGGAGACGGGTGGCACCAACGGCGTGCGCCAGGCGCTGCTGTTCGCTGGCTGGTCGCTCGACGTCGCCGCACGGCGCCTCACCGATCCGACGGGCCAGGAGGTGCCGCTGACCGCCGGCGAGTTCGAATTGCTAAGTGTGCTGGCACGCCACCCGGGACGCGTGCTGTCACGCGACTTCCTGCTCGAGCAGACGCGCGGCCGCGAGGCGGGCCCCTTCGAGCGCACGATCGATGTGCAGATCGGACGCCTGCGTCGCAAGATCGAGGCCCACACCGACGAGCCTCGCATCATCAAGTCGGTGCGCGGCGCCGGCTACCTGTTCGTGCCGACGGTGAGCCACGGCTGAGCCCATGCACGACGCGCCTGGTGACGTGGCTTCCTTGCGGCCGCTCGATGCGGGCGACGGCGTCTTCCGCGCGCTGTTCGCCGGCTACCCCGATGCGCTGATCGTCACCGACGCATCGGGCACCATCGTGCTGGCCAACCCGGCCGCCTCCCGCCTGCTGCGCTACGACCCCGACGGGTTGATCGGCCTGCCGGTCGATGCCCTGGTGCCGGACGCGACGCGTCCGCGTCACGCGGCGTACCGCCGGGCGTATGTGCGCGATCCGCGGCCGCGCTCGATGAGCACTCAGCGCCTCGCGGCGCGACGCAGCGACGGCACCGAGGTGCAGGTGGAGATCGCATTGAGCCCGGTGCTCGCCGACGGCAGGTCGCTGGTGATCGCCGCCATCCGCGACATCGGCGAGTACGCGCGCATCCAGCTGGCCATGCGGCGCTCGCGCTACAACGAGTTCGTCGCGCAACTCGGCCGCGCCGCGGTCGATGCCCGCGATCCGCAGGTGCTGTTCGAGCGCCTGCCCGGCCTGTGCGCCGAGGCGCTGCATGCCGACGTGGTGCGCGTGTTCCTGCTCGAGCCCAATGGGCTCGAGTTCCGCATCGCCGCCGGAGTCGGCGGCGTACCCGGCGAGGCGGTCGGTGCGCGCGTGCCGAACCGCGAGGACACGACGCCGGGCTACGCCGTGCACCTTGGCCGGCCTGTGATCGTGGAGGACTACGCCACCGAGCGTCGCTTCACCATCCCGCCGGCGTACCTCGAGCTCGGTCTCACGTGCGGGCTGGCAGTGCCACTGCACGACCGCGGCCGCGCGATCGGCACGCTGTCGGTGCGCTCGCGTGCAGCCGTCCCCTTCGGCCCCGACGAGGTGAACTTCCTCGAGTCACTGGGGAACCTGCTGGCGGCGAGCCTGCAGCGCGCCGACTCCGAGCAGGCGCTCAACCACGCGCAGCGGCTGGAGAGCGTCGGGCAGCTCACCGGTGGCATCGCGCACGACTTCAACAACCTGCTCACCGTGATCCAAGGCAACCTGCAGATGCTGCAGGACCTGCCGCGCCTGGACGACGACGAACGCGGCCAGCAGCTGGTGGGCGCTGCCGCGCGCGCGGCGAGGCGCGGCGCCGAGCTGACCGGCAAGCTGCTGGCCTTTTCGCGCCGGCAGGTGCTGCAGCCGAGCGCGGTCGACGTCGCGCAGCTGTGCAACGCGCTGGCCGACATGCTGCGGCGAACGCTCGACCAGCGCATCGTCATCGGCGTCGAGATGGCCGGCCGTTGCCCGCCGGTGCGCGCCGACATGGGGGAGCTCGAATCGGCGCTGCTCAACATCGCGATCAACGCTCGCGACGCGATGCCCTCCGGCGGCACGCTGCGCTTCATCGCCGGCGCCTGTGCCGAGCTGCCGGCATCGGTGCGCGCCGAGCTGGCCGATTCGGCGTCCGACGACGGCTACGTCTCGATCGCCGTCTCCGACAGCGGCGCCGGCATGTCCGACGAAGTGCGCGAGCGCGCGTTCGAACCGTTCTTCACCACCAAGCAGACCGGCCGTGGCACCGGTCTCGGCTTGAGCACGGTGTACGGCTTCGTCAAGCAGTCGCATGGCGCGGTCGCGATCGACAGCACGCTCGGCCACGGCACGACGGTGACGCTGTACCTGCCGCGCCTGCGCCGCCCGGCCGCAGGCGCCGACGCCGATGCGGCCCGGCCGGACGCTGCCTGCGGCGGGCTGCGCGTGCTGCTGGTCGAGGACGATGGCGCGGTGGCCGCGGTGACGCAAGGCCTCCTCGAGCGCGCGTCGTGCCAGGTGACCGAAGCCGGCAACGGCGAGCAGGCGCTGCGCCTGCTGCAGTCCGACGCCGCGTTCGATCTGCTGCTCAGCGACGTGGCGCTCGGCCCCGGCATCAGCGGCATCGCGCTGGCCCAGGCCGCGCAGGGCCTGCGGCCGCGGCTGCCCGTGCTGCTGATGTCGGGTTACGCCGCCGAGTTGCCCGGTGCACCGGCGGCGACGCAGTCGTGGGAGCTGCTGCGCAAGCCGTTCTCGCGCGAGCAACTGATGGCGGCGGTCGCGCGTGTGGCGCCCGGCCCGCGCTGATGCACGCTGCCCGGATGCGCCCTACTGCAACGTCGGCGTGACGCTGCGCTGCACGTAGGCAGCCAGCGCGTCGACATCGGGGATCTGCAGGTCGCGGCGCCGCCGCTCGGCAAACGCGATCAGCTTGTGGCGTGCCAGCTTCGACAGCGAGCGGCTCACGGTCTCGAGCGTCAGGCCGAGGTAGTTGCCGATCTCGGCACGGCTCAGCGGCAGCGTGATCTGGTCGTTGCGCAGGCCGCGCTCGTCGAGCGAGTCGGCCCACAGGCGCAGGAACTCGGCCACCCGCGCATCGGCCGGCAGCGTGCAGACCGACATCAGCGACTCGCGCTCGCGCGAGATCTGGCGGCTCATCTCGGCGTGCAGCAGGGTCAGCAGTGCCGGCTGCACCGAGGCCGCGTCGAGCAGTGCCTGGTAGCGCACGATCCAGACTTCGCCGGTGTCCATCGCCACCGTGCTGCAGGTGTACTGGCCGGTGGCGATGCCGTCCAGGCCCAGCCAGTCGCCGCGAAACTTCAGGCCCACCATCTGCTCGCGGCCATCGCCGGTGAGGCTGAAGATCTTGGCGCAGCCCGAATTGAGGATGTACAGACAGTCGAAGCGCTGCCCGGCGCGGCAGATCGCATCGCCCTCGTGCACCAGGTGACGCAATGGCGCCAGCGTGCGCCCGATCAACGCCATCGCTTCGGGGATGCGTCGCGCGGCTGGCCGCACCCGCTCGGGCGGCGCCAGCGGCACGGTGAAGTTCGATGCGGTCGCAACCGCGGTACTGCTGTCGAGCATGGCGGACCTCGGGAACGTGAACGACGCCGCATCGTGCAGGCAGCGCGAGAACACTCGGCGAACCAGAGGCGACAGACCGTCGCGCTGCGTGAACGGCGCGTGTGCGTTTCGTATCAGGCCCATTGTCTTGACCGCGATCAAACGCCGTCGCGCCGACGCCGCTAGCCTTCGAACCTTGGGGGCTGCAACCCTCGCAGCCATGGCGCATGGTGCCCCGATCGAAGGATGCCTCGGCGTGGTCAGATTCGAACAGGTGTCGAGCCAGGCTGCGCGCAAGCTGCTGGTGACCGCACGGGCACTCGGCGACGCCGAACTCGGCGGGCACCGCGACCAATCGCTGCGCGGCAAGAACCTGGCGCTGCTCACGCCGACCGCCGGGCCCGCGGCGGCGCTGTTCGTCGCGGCCGTCGAACAGCTGGGCGCGATGGTCTCGCGCGTGGGCGAAGACTTGCTCGCAGTCCAAGACACCCGGGAGTTGCAGAAGCTCGCGCACCTGCTGGATCGGCTGTACGACGCGGTCGAGTGCCAGGGCGTCGCGACCGGCATCGTGCAGCGGCTGAGCGATCTCGCCACGGTGCCGGTGTTCAACGGCCTCGCCTGCGACACGCATCCGACCGCCCCGCTGGCCGACCAGCTCGACGATACCCCGAGCCGCGCCGACGCGCGGCGCTGGATCCTGCAGGCGGCCCTGGTGCTGTCGGTGGTGTAAGGCGGCGGGCCGCGCGTCAGACGCCGCACAGCGCCGCGATGCGCTGCCACATGCCGTGGCCCAGCGCCCAGCCCGAGGTGGCCGCCAGGCCGAGCCCGGCCAGGCGGATGGCCCAGCGCGGCGACCGCGCCGCGTCGCCGCGAAGCCCCCTTCGCAGCACCAGCGGCAGTACCGCCAACCCGCTCGAGGATGTCACCGCAAAGGCAGCCATCACGCCGGCGCCGCCGAGCGGCCCGTTGGCCAATGCCGCTATCACCAGCGCCGACTGCAGCAGGCCGCAAGGCAACGCGAACCAGCCGAGGCCCACCGCGCCGGCGCGCGCCGGCCCGTTGACGAACACCAGCGTGCCGGGCGCGCGCACCGGCGCGCTGCCGAGGCGTTCGAGCCATGCCGGCTGGCGGGCCATCAGCAGCAGCCACAGGCCGAGCCCCAACGCGGCGAGGTGGAACAAGGTCCACAACGCGCGCAGCGGCGCCGCGGTGGCGGCCAACTCGCCGAGCGACGACACCACCCACGCCGCCAGGGCGCCGGCGGCGGCGTAGCCGAACAAGCGGCCGCCGAGAAACGCCGCCGACCCTGCCAGCGGCTGCGCCGGCGCACAGCGGCGCACGGTCAGGCCGCAGGCCGCGCTGCACATCGCGGTGCAGTGCGGCGCGCCGGCCAACCCCATCAGCGCGGCAGCGGCGAGCAGCGCGGCGTCCATCGGCCGGCCTCAGGCCCCGCCCGGCCGCGCCTGATCCCCCACGGGGGGACGCGAGCGAAGCGAGCAAGGAGACACCATCAGTTGACCTCGTCGCGCATCAGGTACTCGGTGACCGCGGTCGACAACGCGATCACGCCCCAGAACACCAGGAATGCCACCGAGTACATCGCGCTGCGGCTCCACTGCAGCGTGTCGGCACCGGGCCACTGCAGCGCCACCGGGTCGATGATCGCGAACACCAGCATCTCGAGCACGCCGGCCATCACGAACGACGGCCACAGGATCAGCAGCACGCGCGCGCGCAGCGGCCGCTGCGGCGGCTCAACGGCTCTGTGCGGAGACATGGTTGCGCGCCTGCACCGCGGGCGTCATCGACTCGGCGCCCGGCGCAGCCGCGGTCTCGCGCACCGGCGGATCGGCGCCGCGCACGGCGACCACCAGGGTGACGAAACTCGCCAGCACCACCGCGGCCGGGCCGCCGATCACCAGCCACAGCACCGGCACCCGCCACAGCACGGATCGCTTGTCTTCGGTTTCGCTCATGGCCTGTCTCCTTGATTGAGATGTCAGCGCGGCACGATGAAGGTGGACTTCTCGGTCACCGTCACCGCAGGATCGTCGAGGTCCTGGATCTGGAAGCGGATGGGGTGCGCGCCAGGTCCGGCGGCGCGCGCCGCCTCGGGCGGCACGCGCGCCGCCACCGTGACCCAGCGCGCCTGCGCCGGCTGCAGCTCCAGCGTCTCGGCAGCGACCAGCTCGACACCGGCCAACCCCTGCACGCCGATGCGATAGCGCTGCGGCCGCTCGGTGGCGTTCATCAACTGGATGCGGTAGATGTTCTCGATGCGGCCTTCGTCGACCAGCCGCGCCAGCGACGTGCGGTCGCGCACGACGTCGACCTTCAGCGGCTGGCGCCACGACAGGCTGACCAGGAACGCCACCGAGATCGCCACCAGCACCCCGCCGTAGATGAGCACGCGCGGCCGCAGGACGCGGCGGAACATCTGCTCGCGGGTCAGCCCCTGCGCGACGCCGTTCTCGGTGGCGTAGCGGATCAGCCCGCGCGGGTAGTGCATCTTGTCCATCACGCCGTCGCAGGCGTCGATGCACGCGGTGCAGGCGATGCACTCGTACTGCAATCCGTTGCGGATGTCGATGCCGACCGGGCAGACGTGCACGCACAGCCCGCAGTCGATGCAATGGCCGAGGTTGGCCGTCTTCAGGTCGGCGCTGCGCGCGCGCGGGCCGCGCGGGTCGCCGCGCGCCGTGTCGTAGCTGACGACCAGCGTGTCCTTGTCGAACATCGCGCTCTGGAAGCGCGCGTATGGGCACATGTACTTGCACACCTGCTCGCGCAGCCAGCCGGCGTTGCCGTAGGTGGCCAGCGCGTAGAAGTTGACCCAGAACCACTCCCAGGGCCCGAACGACAGCGTGAACGCCTCGGCCCACAGGCTGCGGATCGGCGTGAAGTAGCCGACGAAGGTGAAGCCGGTCCACCCCGCGATGGCGATCCACACCGCGTGCTTGGCGGTCTTGCGTGCGATCTTGTCGGCCGTCCATGGCCCCTTGTCCAGGCGCATGCGCGCCCCGCGCTCGCCCTCGATGCGATGCTCGACCCACAGGAAGATCTCGGTGTAGACCGTCTGCGGGCAGGCGTAGCCGCACCAGAGGCGGCCGCCGACCGCGGTGAAGAAGAACAGGCCGTAGGCCGACAGCACCAGCAGCCCCGTCAGGTAGATGAAGTCCTGCGGGTACAGCACCAGGTCGAAGATGTAGAAGCGCCGCGCGCCGAGGTCGAACAGCACCGACTGGCGGCCGTTCCACGGCAGCCACGGCAGCCCGTAGAAGACGATCTGGGTCAGCCACACCAGCAGCCAGCGCCAGCGCGCGAACCAGCCCTGCACCGAGCGCGGGTAGATCTTCCTCTGCTTCTCGTAGAGCGAGACGCTTTCGATCGGGACGACGCGGTTCATCGCCGGCTGCGGCGGCACCTACTGCGTACCGCCAGCGGTTCGGTTGGACAGGCTCCAGACATACGCTGCCAGCACGTGGATCTGCGGCGCGCTCAGGCGCTCGCCGTGCGCCGGCATCTCGTTGGTCTTGCCATTGTTGATCATCGCGACGATGGCGTCCTCACCCCAGCCGTGCAGCCACACCTTGTCGGTGAGGTTGGGCGCACCGAGCGCCTGGTTGCCCTTGCCGTCGGGGCCGTGGCAGGCCGCGCAGGCGACGAACTTGGCCTTGCCCTGGCTGGCCGCGAAGGCGTCGTGCGGACTGCCCGACAGGCTGAGCACGTAGTGCGCGACGTTGTGCACGTCCTGCGCGCTGCCCACCGCGGCGGCCATCGGCGGCATCGTGCCGATGCGGCCCTTGGTGATGGTCTCCTCGATCCGTTCGGGCGCGCCGCCCCACAGCCAGTCGTTGTCGGTGAGGTTCGGGAAGCCCTTGCTGCCGCGCGCGTCGGCGCCGTGGCAGGCGGCGCAGTTGTTGGCGAACAGCCGCTCGCCGAGCGCCATGGCCTTGGCGTCGCGCGCCAACTGCTGCGCCGGCGAGTTGGTGTAGGCGGCGAACAGCGGCGCCACCTTGGCCTGCGCCGCCGCCTTCTCGTTGTCGTATTGGGATTGGCTGCTCCAGCCGAGCGAGCCCGCGCTGCTGCCCAGGCCCGGATACAGCACCAGGTAGACGCCGGCGAACACCACGGTGATGACGAACAGCCACATCCACCAGCGCGGCAGCGGGTTGTTCAGCTCGCGCAGGTCCTGGTCCCACACGTGCCCGGTGGTGTTGTCGCCGGCCATCACGCGGCGGCGCGCGGCAACGATCAGCAACGCCAGGCAGGCCAGCAGGCCGGCGACGGTGACCAGCGCGACGTAGATCGACCAGCCGCCGGAGACGAAGTCACTCATGGCGCCCCCTCGTCGAACGTTCGGCCTCGAGCGCTTCGCCATCGAACGGCAGCCGGGCGGCGGCCTCGTGGTCGCGCTTGGCGCGCGGACGCCAGGTCCACGCCACCAGCCCGATGAACAGCAGCAGGCTCACCACCGTGACGATGCTGCGCAGGTCGTTCATGTCCATGCCCGTGTCCCTCTCACTTGACGTGGCGGCCGAGCGACTGCAGGTACGCGACGATCGCGTCCATCTCGGTCTTGCCCTTCACCGCCTCGGCCGCGCCGGCGATGTCGGCATCGGAGTACGGCACCCCGACGTGGCGCAGCGCGCGCATGCGCGGCGCCACGCTGTCGGCATCGATCGCCGAGCCCGCCAGCCAGGTGTAGGCCGGCATGTTCGACTCGGGCACCAGGTCGCGCGGCGACTCCAGGTGCAGGCGCTGCCAGTCGTCGCTGTACTTGCCGCCGACGCGCGCCAGATCGGGGCCGGTGCGCTTGCTGCCCCACTGGAACGGATGGTCGTAGACGAACTCGCCGGCCACCGAATAGTGGCCGTAGCGCAGCGTCTCGGCGTGCAGCGGGCGGATCATCTGCGAGTGGCAGTTGTAGCAGCCCTCGCGGATGTAGATGTCGCGGCCCGCCAGCTGCAGTGGCGTGTAGGGTTTCAAGCCGGGCACCGGCTCCGTGGTGGAACGCTGGAAGTACAGCGGCACGATCTCGACCAGGCCGCCGACGGCCACGGTGAGCAGGATCAGCACGATCATCAGCAGGTTGCTGGTCTCGATGCGCTCGTGGCCACCGGCCGGGGCGACGGGAGGGGTTGCCATGGCTGCTCCTCCTTCAGGCGTGGGCCAGTTGCGGGATCACGGACGGCTGCGCCTTGCCGTTGCGCATCGTCATGACGACGTTCCACACCATCACGCCCATGCCGCCCAGGTAGAGCAGGCCACCGAACAGGCGGATCAGGTAGAACGGAAAGGTCGCCTTGACACTCTCGACGAACGTGTACACCAGCGTGCCGTCGGGATTGAGCGCGCGCCACATCAGGCCCTGCATCACGCCGGCGATCCACATCGAGGCGATGTACAGCACGATGCCGAGCGTGGAGATCCAGAAATGCAGGTTGATCGCGCTCACGCTGTACATCGTGGTGCGGCCGAACATGCGCGGGATCAGGTAGTACATCGAGCCCATCGACACCAGGCCCACCCAGCCGAGCGCGCCCGAGTGCACGTGGCCGATCGTCCAGTCCGTGTAGTGCGAGAGCGCGTTGACGGTCTTGATCGACATCATCGGGCCCTCGAACGTCGACATGCCGTAGAACGAGAGCGAGACGATCAGGAACTTCAGGATCGGGTCGTCGCGCAGTTTGTGCCAGGCGCCCGACAGCGTCATGATGCCGTTGATCATCCCGCCCCAGCTCGGCGCCAGCAGCACCAGCGAGAAGATCATGCCGATCGACTGCGCCCAGTCGGGTAGCGCGGTGTAGTGCAGGTGGTGCGGCCCGGCCCACATGTAGGTGAAGATCAGGGCCCAGAAGTGCACGATCGACAGCCGGTACGAGTACACCGGCCGTTCGGCCTGCTTGGGGATGTAGTAGTACATCATCCCCAGGAAGCCCGCCGTCAGGAAGAAGCCCACCGCGTTGTGGCCGTACCACCACTGCACCATCGCGTCCTGCACGCCGGCGTACGCGGAGTAGCTCTTCCACAGGCTCGCCGGCACCGCGGCGCTGTTGACGATGTGCAGCAGCGCCACCGTCAGGATGAAGGCGCCGAAGAACCAGTTGGCGACGTAGATGTGGCGCACGCGGCGCGTGCCGATGGTGCCGAAGAAGACGATCGCGTACGACACCCAGACCACCGCGATCAGCAGGTCGATCGGCCACTCGAGCTCGGCGTACTCCTTGGCCTGGGTGTAGCCCAGCGGCAGCGTGATTGCGGCCAGCACGATCACCGCGCACCAGCCCCAGAACGTGAACCAGGCGAGCTTGGGCAGGAACAGCGGCACCTGGCAAGTGCGCTGCACCACGTGGTAGCTGGTGGCGAACAGCGCCGAGCCGCCGAACGCGAAGATCACCGCGTTGGTGTGCAGCGGCCGCAGCCGCCCGTAGCTGAGCCACGGCACCCCATAGGTGAGGTCGGGGAACGCCAGCTGGGCGGCGATGATCACGCCGACCAGCATGCCGACCACGCCCCAGACCACCGTGGCGATCGCGAAGAAGCGAACCGGGCCATCGGTGTAATGCACCGCCGTCGTGCTATTGGTTGTCATGCCTTCTCCGTCGTCACCTTGCGCAAACCTGTCTATTCTTTGGCGCCGGTCGCGCGGCCACCTTGATTGGCGTCAAGCGGCGCATCAGCGCCCTCGAGGATCTGCGCGCCCTGTTGTTCGAGGTCGTCGAACTGCCCGTTGTGCAACGCCCAGGCGAACACGCCGAGGATCGCCAGCACCAGCACCGCCGACAGCGGGATCAGCAGATAGAGGATGTCCACCGTGTCGACCCTGCCGTTCAGCGCGCCAGCCGCAGTGCGTTGAGCACCACCAGCAGCGAGCTGCTGGCCATGCCGAGCCCCGCCAGCCACGGCGGCAGCAGCCCGCCCAGCGCCAGCGGCACGCAGGCCGCGTTGTAGGCGCAGGCCCACGCCAGGTTCTGGCGCGCGACGCGCATCGTGCGGCGTGCCAGCACGCGCGCGGCGTGCAGATCCTGCAGGCGGTTGGACACCAGCACGGCGTCGGCCTGCGAACGGGCCACCGCGGCGCCCTCGCCCATCGCGAACGACACGTCGGCGCCGGCCAGCACCGGCGCATCGTTGATGCCGTCGCCGACCATCGCGACCACCTCGCCGCGCGCCCGCGCTGCCTGCACGGCGGCGAGCTTGTCTTCGGGCAGCAGGCCTGCGCGCGCGCTGTCGAGTGCGAGGCGACGCGCCAGGCGCTGCGCCTGTCGGGGGTTGTCGCCGCTCAACAGATGCACCCGCAACCCGTCGCCGCGCAGCGCCGACACCGCAGCGGCCGCCCCCGTGCGCAGCACCTCGTCGAAACGCAGGCGCAGCAGCGCGACGCCCTCGCGCCCGAGCACCACCTGCGGCGCGTCGGTGTCGCGCTCGCCGTGCGTGGTGCCCGCCCAGCGTGGCGCGCCGAGCCGCCAGCGTCGGCCCTGCGCGTCGACGGCCTCGATGCCGTGCCCCGGCACCTCGCGCACGTCGCGCCAGGCCACGGCCGGTGCCACCGGTGACAGGGGCACCGAGCGCGCAACCGCCTGCGCCAGCGGATGGTGCGACCAGCCGGCGAGCGACGCCGCGTGCACCAGCAGCGACGGCGTCGCATCGCCATCGTCGGGCGCCAGCGGCTCGACCGCCACGCACTCGAGCTGCGACTCGGTCAACGTGCCGGTCTTGTCGATGAACAACGTGTCGGCGCGCGCCAGCGCGTCGATGGCGTCGAGGCGGCGCAGCACGACGCCGCGGCGGCCCATCGCCCCGGCCGCGGCCACCAGCGCCGCCGGCATGGCCAGCGACAGCGCGCACGGACAGGTGACGATCAGCACCGACACCACCACCCACACCGCGCGCGACGGCTCGATCGCGTGCCAGACCAGCCCTGCCGCCGCCGCCAACGCCAGCACCGCCCACAGGAACGCGGCCGCCCAACGGTCGCTGACGCCCAGCGACGCCGGCCGCTGGCTGCGCGCGCTGCGCATCAGCGCGACGATCGCTGCGTAGCGTGTGTCGGCGCCGACGCGCTCGACACGCATCAGCACCGGTGCGCTGCGGTTGATGCTGCCGGCGATCACCGCGTCGCCACTGCCCTTGGCCACCGGCCGCGACTCGCCGGTGAGCAGCGATTCGTCGGCCTCGGTGCGGCCCTCGACGACCACACCGTCGGCGGCGAACGCCTGGCCCAGCGGCACGCGCAGCGTGTCGCCGGGGCGCACCGCGTCGAGGTCGACCTCGTCGGCGCCACCGTCGGCGCGCAGGCGCAGCACGCGCTCGGGCAGGCGCGCGGTCGCCGTCTCCAGCGCCGCCTCGGCGCGGTGGCGGGCGCGCATCTCGAGCCAGCGGCCGCCGAGCAGGAAGGCAACGAACATCGTGAGCGAGTCGAAATACACCTCGTGGCCGAACGGTCCGCCGGGATCGAACGCCGCGCCGCTGCTGGCCACGAACGCGACCGCGATGCCGAGCGACACCGGCACGTCCATGCCGATGCGCCGGCTGCGCAGCGCGCGCCACGCGCCGGCGAAGAACGGCGTCGCCGCGAAGCCCATCACCGGCAGCGTCAACAGCCAGCCGCCCCACGCCAGCAGGCGCTGCAGGTCCGGCGCCAGCTCGCCGGGGGCGCTGACGTACGCCGGCGTGGCGAACATCATCACCTGCATCGCGCAGAACGCGGCCACGAACAGGCGCCACAGCGCGAGCCGTGCCTCCCGCTGGCGCGCCAGCCGCGCGCTGCCGCCACGGTCGACGCTGGCGCTGTAGCCGGCCGCGGCCACCGCCTGCTGCAGGCGCTCGAGCGACGTGCGCGCGCGATCGAAACGCACGCTGCCGTGGCCACCGGCGGCACTGACCCGCGCGCTCAGCAGCCCGGGCACCGCATGCAGCGCAGCCTCGATCGTGTGCGCGCACGCGGCGCAGTGCATGCCGGCGATGCGCAGCGACACTTCGGCGATGCCGCTGTCCGGAGGCTGCGGGGCCGGCACCCCTGGCGGCGCCGGCGCCGCGGCGTCGCGCAGGCGCAGCGTCGTGCTCAGGGCGCTCTCTTGCATCGCGGCCACATCGTCAACGACAACGCGCCGCTGCGGCTTGAGCGCTGTCAAGCCGCGTGCACGATGCTTTGGGGTTGCGCAGCACGTCACGAGCGGCCACGCCCGCAGGCGCCGGCCGCGCGCGATCGTACTCGCGGGACGCGCGCCGAACCAGCCCCTGGGCCGCGCTCGCGCTTCCACTATGATGCCGCGCCGCTCCCGACACCCGCTGGCATGCTCCCCATTCCCCCGGTCACCCAGGCGCTGATGCTGATCTGCACCGCGGTGCTGTGCATCAACTACTTCGTGCCGCTCGGCCTCTGGCTCGCGCTGTGGCCGCTGGGCAGCGGCTACTTCGGACCGTGGCAGTTGCTCAGCTATGCCTTCCTGCACGGCGACGTGCTGCATCTGTTCTTCAACATGCTGGCGCTGTGGATGTTCGGCTCCGAGCTCGAGCGTCTGTGGGGCCAGCGCCGCTTCCTCCAGATGCTGCTCGCCAGCGCGCTGGCCGCGGCGCTGGTGCAGCTGGTCTTCAACCTGGTGGTGGTGTCGCGCACACCGATGGTGGGCGCCTCGGGCGCGGTGTTCGGGCTGCTGCTGTGCTACGGCGTGCTGTTCCCGAATCGCACCATCATGCCGCTGTTCCCGCCGATCCCGATGAAGGCGCGCACCTTCGTGATGGTGTTCGGCGCGCTCGAATTGTTTCTCGGCGTGGCCGGCGAAACCGGCATCGCGCACTTCGCGCACCTCGGCGGCATGCTGGGCGCCTGGCTGATGCTGTTGTACTGGCGCGGTCGCTTGCCGTTCGGCCCCCGGCGCTGACCGTCGATCCGTTTGCCGGCCCAGCGGCGCGCAAGGTCGCGCAGCGCGCAGGGGCAACGCGCGGCCCGAGGGATGACAAGCCGGCGATTTGCGATCATGCTGCCGCACGCGGACCGCAGTCATCGAGTCCGCGGGAGGTTTCGATGCGTCGCCGCCCCTGCTCTGCCTGGCTCGGCGCCCACTGGTCGCGCGTTGCGGCGGCCGCGGTGGCGCTGGCCGCGACGGCCCTGGCAAGCGCCCAGACGATCGACGTCGCGGCGCAATCGCGGCTGCTCAACCGGGCCGCCTCGGCGGTGGTGGGCGTGAGGGCGCAGGCCGTCGACGAGGCCCGCTCCATCCGCGCGCTCGGCCGCGAGCGTGAAGGCTCCGGCGTGGTGATCGACCGCGACGGCCTGGTCCTGACGATCGGCTACCTGATCCTCGAAGCCGAACAGGTGCAGCTGGTCACCGACGACGACCGCGAGATCCCCGGCCGGGTGGTGGCCTACGACATGGCCACCGGCTTCGGCCTCGTGCAGCCGCTGACGCCGCTGCGGATCGAGGCGGCGCCGCTCGGGCAGGCGAGCCGCGTCGGAACCGACGAGCCGTTGATGGTGGTCAGCGGCGGCGCCAGCGGTGCCGTCAGTGCGGCGCGCCTGGTGTCGCGGCGTCCGTTCGCGGGATTCTGGGAATACCGCATCGACGACGCGCTGTTCACCGCACCGCCGCATGCGGGACACAGCGGCGCCGGGCTGTTCAACGCGCGCGGCGAGCTGGTGGGCATCGGCTCGCTGCTGGTCGCCTACGCGCTCGGCGGCAACCAGCCGCGCCACCCGGGCAACATGTTCGTGCCGATCGACCTGCTGCCGCCGATCCTCGACGAGCTGCGCCGCACCGGCAGTTCGGCGGCCAGCCACCGGGCCTGGATCGGCATCAACTGCATCGAGGACGACGGCGAGTTGAAGATCGTCGGCGTCAACGACGACAGCCCGGCCGACGTCGCGGGCCTGCGCGAGGGTGATCGCATCCTGCGCATCGACGACACCGCCGTGCGCTCGCTCGACCAGCTGTGGCTCTCGTTGTGGCGCAACGGGCCGCCCGAGCGCGAGGTGAAGCTCGAGATCCAGCGCGACGGCGACCGGCAGACGGTGAAGATCTACACCGTCGAGCGCGCCAAGACGCTCAAGCGCTCGCAGGGCGTGTAGCGTCCGGCGCCGCGGCAGGCAGCGCGCTCAGCGCGGCCTCGACCGTGGGATGACGCAGCACCAGGCGCAGTTCGCGCTTCATGCGCGTGTTGTCGAGCCGCCTCGACTCGCCCAGAAAGCTCAGCTGCAGCGGGCTCAAGCGCTCGCGCGCCTGCTCGCGGGTCAAGCGCGGCACGCGGGCCAGGCCGCAGAGGTCGGCAACGCGGTCGAGGTGATCGCCCATCGTCGAGGCGTCGTCGTCGTTGACGTGGATGGTGCGCATCGTCGGGCCGCGCAGCAGCGCGAGCATGCAGGCACGCGCCAGGTCGTCGGCATGGACGCGGTTGGTGAACACGTCGTCGGCCGCCACCAGCGCCGCCGCGCCGCGCCGCACGCGCTCGCGCGGATCGCCGCCGTCACGATCGAAGGCATAGATGCCAGGCACGCGCAGGATGGTGGCACGCACGTGGTGGGCACGCGCGTGCGCACGCACGCGCGCCTCGGCATCGGCGCGCCGCCGCGCACGGTCGGTGACCGGCCGCGGCGTGCGGGTCTCGCGCACCCAGGCACCGCCGCAATCGCCGTAGACGCCGCTGGTGCTGGCGTAGACCAGGCGCCGCACGCGCCCGCGCGCCAGCGCCGCCAGCAACGCGGCGGTGCGCGCATCGTGAGCGCCATCGCCGGCGGGGGGCGCCAGGTGCAGCACCGCGTCGGCCAGCCGGGCCAGGCGCGCCAGCGACGCCGCGTCGTCGAGGTCGGCCGTCAGCGGCGTCGCACCGGCGGCGCGCAGCAGCGCGCGGCGTGACGGCGAGTGCGTGAGAGCAAACACGTGCCAGCGCGCGCGCAGCAGGCGCAGCACGCGCAGGCCGACGTCGCCGCAGCCGACGATCAGCAGGCGGGGTCGGCGCAGGATTCGGGTGGCACGCGGCTGCATCGGTGCGAGGGTCGAGGCCCGTCGCAACGGCCTGCGGGCACAATCGGGCTGGTGACCGAGTGTACGGGCGCGTGCCGCGTCCACTCGACACGCCCAGCCTCGACATCCCCATGACCTTTCAGATCACCGTGCAGCCCGCCGGGCGCACCTTCGAGGTCGCGCGCGACGAGCCGATCCTCGCCGCCGCGATCCGCGCCGGCATCGGCCTGCCGTACGGTTGCAAGGACGGCGCCTGCGGCTCGTGCAAGAGCCGCCTGCTCGAAGGCCGCGTGATCCACGGCGCGCACCAGCACAAGGCGCTGTCGCTGGCCGAGGAGGATGCAGGGCTGATCCTCACCTGCTGCGCGACACCGCAGACCGATTGCGTGGTCGAGGCGCGCATGGTGCCCGGCGCCGGCGAGTTCCCGGTGCTGAAGATGCCGTGCCGCGTGATGAGCATCGAACGGCCGGCGCCCGACGTCGCGGTGCTCAGGCTGCAGCTGCCGGCGAACCAGGCCTTCCAGTACCGCGCCGGACAGTACGTCGAGTTCATCCTGCGCGACGGCTCGCGCCGCAGCTATTCGATGGCCAACGCGCCGCAGCAGCTCGGCTCGCCGCCGGCGATCGAACTGCACCTGCGCCGCATGCCGGGCGGCAAGTTCACCGACCATGTGTTCGGCGCGATGAAGGAGAAGGACATCCTGCGCATGGAAGGCCCGTACGGCAGCTTCTTCCTGCGCGAGGACTCCGACAAGCCGATCGTGCTGCTGGCCTCGGGCACCGGCCTGGCGCCGATCAAGGCGATCGTCGAGCACATGCGGCTGAAGGCGATCGGGCGCCCCACGGTGCTGTATTGGGGCGCGCGCGGGCGCGGCGACCTGTACCGCCACGACTGGGCGCTGCAGGCGGCGCAGGAGCTGCCGTGGCTGCGCTACGTGCCGGTGCTGTCGGAGGCCAATCCCGACGACCGATGGGACGGCCGCACCGGCTTCGTCCATCACGCCGTGATGCAGGACCTGCCGGACCTCTCGAGCCATCAGGTCTATGCCTGCGGCGTGCCGGTCATGGTGGAGTCGGCCAAGCGCGACTTCGTGGCGCGCTGCAGCCTGCCGGCCGACGAGTTCTACGCCGACGCGTTCACCTCCGAGGCCGACAAACATGGCGACGACTAGACGCCTCGCCCTCGCCGTGCTCGCGGCAACCCCCTTCGCCCGCGCGCAGGCCAAGGTCATCCGGCTGATCGTGCCGTACCCCGCCGGTGGCCCGCTCGACGTGATGGCGCGCGCGCTCGCCGACAAGGTGAAGGACTCGCTCGGCACCGTGGTGGTCGAGAACCGGCCCGGTGCCGGCGGCAACATCGGCGCCGACGCGGTGGCCAAGGCGGCGCCCGACGGCAACACCCTCGTGATGGGTGCGGTCGCCACGCACGCGATCAACCCGTGGCTGTACCGGAAGATCCCGTACGACCCGCTGCGCGACTTCACGCCGCTGACGCTGGTGGCACGCGTGCCCAACGTGCTGGTGATGAACGTCGAGACGGCCCAGCGCCTGGGCATCGCCAGCGTGCGCGACCTGGTCGCATACGCGAAGGCCAACCCCGGCAAGCTCAACTACGGCTCGGGCGGCAACGGCAGCGCGGGCCATCTCGCCGGCGAGATGTTCAAGGCCAAGGCCGGCGTGTTCATGGTGCACATTCCCTACGCGGGCGGCCCGGCAGCGCAGCTGGCGCTGATGTCGGGCCAGGTCGACCTGACGTTCGACAATCTGGCCACGGCGTCGGCCAACATCCGCGCCGGCAAGCTGCGTGCGATCGCCATGACCACCGGGCGGCGCTCGGGCGTGATGCCCGACGTGCCCACGATCGCCGAGAGCCCGCGCGAGCTCGGGTTGAGCGACTTCGACATCGACACCTGGTTCGGCCTGTTCGGCCCGGCCCGGTTGCCTGCCGAGACGACGCAGCGGCTGCATCAGGCCTTCGTCGACGCCATGGCCTCCAGCGACGTCAGGGCGCGGGCGGCGACGCTGATGGCCGATCTGGCCCCGGACACGCCCGAGCAGTTCGCTGCCTTCGTGCGCGCTGAGCTGGCGAAGTACGGGCCGGTGGTGAAGGCCAGCGGCGCCAGCCTCGACTGAAGCAGCGTGCGCTGCGACCGTGAAGCCCCGGGCGCCCAGGCGCCGCGGCGGCGCTCACTCGCCCAGGTACGCCGCCCGCACCTTCGGATCGTCGAGCAGCGCCTTGGCCTGGCCGCTCATCGTGATCTCGCCCGACTCCATCACGTAGCCTCGGTTGGCCAGCTGCAACGCGCGGCTGGCGTTCTGCTCGACCAGCAGGATGGTGGTGCCGCGCGAGTGGATGTCGCCCACCACCTCGAAGATCTTGTCGACCATGATCGGCGACAGGCCCATCGACGGCTCGTCCATCAGCAGCACCTTGGGTCGCGCCATCAGCGCGCGGCCCATCGCCAGCATCTGCTGCTCGCCGCCCGACATCGTGCCGGCCAGCTGCGCCGCACGCTCCTTGAGGCGCGGAAAGACCGTGAACACCTTGTCCATGTCGGCGTCGACCTCGCCGTCGTCGCGCGTATAGGCACCCATCTGAAGGTTTTCGACGATGGTCATGCGCGCAAACACGCCGCGACCCTCGGGCACCATCACCAAGCCCTGGCGCACCAGATCCCAAGCTCCCTGGCCGCGGATCGGCTTGCCCATGAACATGACCTGGCCGTCGCGCATCGGCTGGGTGCCGGTCACCGCCTTCAGCGTGGTGGTCTTGCCGGCGCCGTTGGCGCCGATCAGGCACACCAGCTCGCCGCGCTTGACCTCGAAGCTGACGCCCTTGACGGCCTGGATGCCGCCATAGGCGACCTTGAGGTCGCGTACTTCGAGCAGCGTGTCGGTGTCGGCCATGTGTGGATCGGGTCCGAGGTCAGTGGGCCTTGTGGCCGGCGCCGAGGTAGGCCTCGATCACCTTCTCGTTGCGCTGCACCTCGTACGGGCTGCCTTCGGCGATCGGCTTGCCGTAGTCGAGCACGGTGACGCGGTCGCACAGGCCCATCACCAGCTTGACGTCGTGTTCGATCAGCAGGATCGTGCGGCCGTCCTTGCGGATGCGATCGATCAGTTCGCGCAGCACCACCTTCTCGGTGGCGTTCATGCCGGCGGCCGGTTCGTCGAGCGCCATCAGCTTGGGCTCGGTGGCCAGCGCGCGCGCGATCTCGAGGCGCCGCTGGTCGCCGTAGCTCAGCGTGCGCGCCTTGTACTCGGCGTAGCGCGCGATGCCCACGTAGTCGAGCAGCTCGCGCGCGCGATCGGAGATCGCGCGCTCCTCGTCCTTGAAGCCGCGCGTGCGGAACACCGCGCCGACCAGGCCGGAACCGGTGCGAACGTGGCGGCCGACCATCACGTTCTCGAGAGCGGTCATCTCGGGAAAGAGGCGGATGTTCTGGAACGTGCGCGCGATGCCCGCCTTGGCCACCTCGTGCACCGCGCTCGGCTTGTAGGGCTTGCCGCCGAGCTCGAAGGTGCCCGAGTCGGGCGTGTACAGCCCGGTGATGACGTTGAAGAAGGTGGTCTTGCCGGCGCCGTTGGGGCCGATCAGGCCGACCACCTCGCCCTGGCGGATCGTGATGCCAACGTCCGACAGCGCCTGCACGCCACCGAAGCGCTTGGACGCGCCGCTCACGTTGAGCACGATCTCGCTCATGCCTGCCGCTCGTTCAAGTGGCAGGCGCCGGGGCCGCCTTGCCGTGCTCGGGCGACGGCCACAGGCCGCGCGGCCTGGCCAGCATGATCGCGATCATCGCCAGCGCGATCAGCAGCTGGCGCAGGATCGCCGCGTCGAGGCGGCCGCCGGTGATCAACTGCAGGTCGAGCTCGCCCGACACCCAGCGCAGCACCTCGGGCAGCGCCGCCAGCAGCAGCGCGCCGAGGATGACGCCGGGAATGTGGCCGATGCCGCCCAGCACCACCATCGCCACCACCATCACCGACTCCTGCAGCGCGAACGACTCCGGCGAGATGAAGTTCTGGAAGGTGGAGAACAGCGTCCCCGAGACACCGCCGAAGGTGGCGCCCATGCCGAACGCGAGCAGCTTCATGTTGCGCGTGTTGATGCCCATCGCCTTGGCGGCCACCTCGTCCTCGCGGATCGCCATCCACGCGCGGCCGATGCGCGAGCGCTCCAGGCGATAGCAGATCAGCACGCTGAAGACGACGACGGCGAGGAACAGGAAGTAGTACTTGGTGACCACCGACACCTCGATGCCGAACAGCGAGCCCGGCTTGCCGAAGTCGAACCCCAGCAGCGGCAGCTTGAAGCTGTCGATCTGCAGCAGGCCCTTGGGGCCGTTGGTGATGTTGACCGGCGCGTCGAGGTTGTTGAGGAAGACGCGGATGATCTCGCCGAAGCCCAGCGTCACGATCGCCAGGTAGTCGCCGCGCAGCTTCAGCGTCGGCGCGCCGAGCAGCGCGCCGGCCATCCCGGCGAGCAGCGCGCCGAGCGGGATCGCGACCCAGATCGGCGTGTGCAGGCCGCCGGGGAACATCGCCCTGATGGCCGGGAACACCTCGCTCAGGTGCGGCGACGCCAGCAGGCCGAAGGTGTAGGCACCGACCGCGTAGAACGCGATGTAGCCGAGGTCGAGCAGGCCGGCATAGCCGACCACGATGTTGAGACCGAGCGCCAGCAGCACGTACAGCAGCGCGAAGTCGATGATGCGCACCCAGAAGTTGCCGGCGTACTGCGCCACCGACGGCAGCACCAGCAACAGGAACGCCGCCCCCAGGAACCAGATCAGCTTCTTGCTCTGTGGCATGGTCGGGCCTCAGGCGCGGTCGGCCACGCGCTCGCCGAGCAGGCCCTGCGGGCGCGCGGTGAGCACGAGGATCAGCACGATGAAGGCGAAGATGTCCTGGTAGTTGCTGCCGAGCACGCCGCCGGTCAGCGTGCCGATGTAGCCGGCGCCGAGCGCTTCGATCAGCCCGAGCAGCACGCCGCCGACCACCGCGCCGGCCAGATTGCCGATGCCGCCGAACACCGCGGCGGTGAATGCCTTCAAGCCCGGCAGGAAGCCCATCGTGTGCTGCACCGAGCCGTAGTTGGCCGCGTACATCACGCCGGCCAGCGCCGCCAGCGCGGCCCCGATGATGAAGGTGGCGGAGATCACCATGTCGGGCTTGACGCCCATCAGCGCGGCGACGCGCGGGTTCTCGGCGGTGGCGCGCATCGCGCGGCCGAGCTTGGTGCGGTTGACCAGCCACATCAGGCCGGCCAGCGTCACCGCGGTGGCCACCAGGATCAGGATCTGGGTCACGTTGATCACCGCGCCGCCGATGTGGAACGGTTCGCTGGGCAGCAGGATCGGATAGGGCTTGTAGTTGGGCTTCCAGATGATCATCGCCAGCGTCTGCAGCAACAGGCTCATGCCCATCGCGGTGATCAGCGGCGCCAGGCGCGGCGCGTTGCGCAGAGGGCGGTAGGCGATCTTCTCGATCGTGAAGTTGAGCGCCGCGCACACCACCACCGCGACGACCAGCGAGATCAGCAGCTTCAGCCAGCCGGGCAGCCCGGAATCGGCCAGCAACTGGATGACGGTCCAGCTCGACAGCGCGCCGACCATCAGCACCTCGCCGTGCGCGAAGTTGATCAGGTTGATGATGCCGTAGACCATCGTGTAGCCCAGCGCGACCAGCGCGTACACGCTGCCCAACACCAGACCGTTGATGATCTGCTGCAGAAAGATGTCCATCGAACCTTCCTCGCCGTCCGGGCCCGATGGGGGCCTGCACGGACGGCGCGATTGTAGGAGTGCAGTTTTCGCGCCAGGGCGGGGGATACCCGCTGGCCTTCCGGCCCGAGAGCACCCCGGCAACCGCGGCGGCGACCTCGCGGCCGCCTCTTCCTAGTCCGGGTCCGACGCCTTGCGGTTGAGCGCGCGCAGCTGGGCCAGGCGCTCGGCGATGCGCTGCTCCACGCCGCGGTCCACCGGCTGGTAGAAGGTCTGCGGCGCCACCCCGTCGGGCCAGTAGGTCTCCCCGGCCGCGAAGCCCTCGGACTCGTCGTGCGCGTAGCGGTAGCCGCGGCCGTAGCCGAGCTGCTTCATCAGCTTGGTCGGTGCATTGCGCAGGTGCAGCGGCACCGGCCTTGTGCCGTCTTCGCGCACGAACGCGCGCACCGCCCCCCAGGCGGTGTAGGTGGCGTTGGATTTGGGCGCCACGCTCAAATACACCACGGCCTGCGCCAGCGCCAGCTCGCCTTCGGGGCTGCCCAGCCGCTCGTAAACCTCGGCCGCATCGAGCGCGAGCCGCAGGCCGCGCGGATCGGCCAGGCCGATGTCTTCGCTGGCCATGCGGATCACGCGGCGCGCCACGTAGCGCGGGTCCACGCCACCATCGAGCATGCGCGCCAGCCAGTACAGCGACGCGTCGGGGTCGGAACCACGCACCGCCTTGTGCAGCGCCGAGATGGAGTCGTAGAACTGCTCGCCGCCCTTGTCGTAGCGGCGCAGCATCTCGCCCAACGTCCGCTCGAGCATCGCCTCGTCGTAGACGCTGGCGTCGCCGGCCATCGCGATCAGGTTCTCGTAAGCATTGAGCAGCCGCCGCGCGTCGCCGTCGGCGTAGCCAACCAGGCGATCACGTGCGGCATCGGTCAGATCGCCCGCCTGCATCAGGGCCTTGGCGCGCACGAGCAGTTCGATCAGGTCGTCGGGCTCCAGCGGGTGGAGCACGTGCACGGTGGCCCGCGACAACAGGGCGGAGTTGACCTCGAACGACGGGTTCTCGGTGGTGGCGCCGATGAACGTGAACAGGCCCGACTCGACGTGCGGCAGGAACGCGTCCTGCTGCGCCTTGTTGAAGCGGTGCACTTCGTCGACGAAGACGACCGTGGCACGGCCGGCACTGCGCGCGGCGCGCGCGCGTTCGACCGCCTCGCGGATCTCCTTGACCCCCGACAGCACCGCCGACAGCACGATGAACTGAGCGTCGACCATGCCCGCCACCAGGCGCGCCAGCGTGGTCTTGCCCACGCCCGGCGGGCCCCACAGGATCATCGAGTGCAGGCGTCCCGACTCGAACGCCACGCGCAACGGCCGCCCGGGCCCGAGCAGGTGGCGCTGGCCGATCACCTGGTCGAGTCGCTGCGGGCGCAGTCGGTCGGCCAGCGGCGCGTCGGGCGACGGCGTGTCCAGCCGCGTGTCGCCGCCCGGCGCCTCGAACAGCGAGTCCTGAGCGCTCACTGCTGGATGACGTCGGCACCCTTGGGCGGCGTGAACTGGAACGTGCCGTCGGGGAGCTTGACGTTCTGCTCGAGCGCGCTGAAGCGCAGCAGCGAGCGCTGGCCGAACGCATCGGCGATCTCCAGCGCCGCCAGCGCCGAGCCTTTGAAGCCAACCCGCAGCGCCTTGATCGGCCCGTCCTTGACGCGCGGTGTGGCCTGCACCCATTCGAGGCCGTCGGAGGCCGGTGTGGCCTTGAGTTCGAACTCGGTGTCGAGGGTGCCGCCGGCCAGCAGCGCGGCCGGCGTCGCGCCCAGCGCCTGCGTCAGCGGACGCACCGTGACCTGGTTGAGATCGACGTCGTACAGCCAGACCTTCTGGCCGTCGGCGACGATCTGCTGTTCGAACGGCTTGGCGTAGCTGAAGCGGAAGCGGTTCGGCCGCGCGAACTCGAACTGGCCCGACGACTCCTTCTTCTTCGCACCGTCGGCCGACGTGACGGTCTGCGTGAATGCAGCGCGCCCCGACTTCACGTTGCTGGCGAAGTCGCGCAGCAGGTCGACGGCGTCGGCGCGCGCCGCGGCGGCAGCCAGCATCGCCAACGCGGGCAGCAGCGTCTTCTTCATTCGTCGCGTTTCGGCACCAGGATGTCGCGGTTGCCGTTGCTGGCCATGGCCGATACGAGTCCGGCACGCTCCATTTGTTCCAGCAGCCGTGCGGCGCGGTTGTAGCCGATGCGCAGGTGGCGTTGCACCAGCGAGATCGACGCACGGCGGTTCTGCAGCACGATCGACACGGCCTGGTCGTACATCGGGTCGGCCTCGTCGTCGCCGTTGGCCGCGCCGCCCTCGATCGCCGCGGCGGTGTCGCCGTCGAGCGTACCGCCCTCGAGGATGCCCTCGATGTAGTTGGGCTCGCCGCCCTGCTGGCGCAGGTAGTCGACCACGCGATGCACTTCCTCGTCGCTGACGAACGCGCCATGAACGCGCACCGGCAGGCCGGTGCCCGGCGGCAGGTAGAGCATGTCGCCCTGGCCGAGCAGCGCCTCGGCGCCCATCTGGTCGAGGATGGTGCGGCTGTCGATCTTGCTCGACACCTGGAACGCGATGCGTGTCGGGATGTTGGCCTTGATCAGCCCGGTGATGACGTCGACGCTCGGCCGCTGCGTGGCCAGGATCAGGTGGATGCCGGCGGCACGCGCCTTCTGCGCCAGCCGCGCGATCAGCTCCTCGAGCTTCTTGCCGACGATCATCATCAGGTCGGCGAGCTCGTCGATCACCACCACCAGGTACGGCAGCCGCTCCAGCGGCTCGGGCGCCTCGGGGGTCAGCGAGAACGGATTGGTCAGCGGCTCGCCGCGCTCGTTGGCCTCGTGCAGCTTGCGGTTGTAGCCCGCGAGGTTGCGCACGCCGAGCCGGCTCATCACCTTGTAGCGCCGCTCCATCTCGCCGACGCACCAGGTGAGCGCGTTGGCCGCCTGCTTCATGTCGGTGACCACCGGGCACAGCAGGTGCGGGATGCCCTCGTAGACGCTCATCTCGAGCATCTTGGGGTCGATCATGATCAGGCGCACGTCGCGCGCCTCGGCCTTGTACAGCAGCGACAGGATCATCGCGTTGATGCCCACGCTCTTGCCCGCGCCGGTGGTGCCGGCCACCAGCAGATGCGGCATCTTGGCGAGGTCGGCCACCACCGGGTTGCCGACGATGTCCTTGCCGAGACCGATCGTCAGCTGCGAGTGCGCATCGTTGTAGACCGCCGAGCCGAGGATCTCCGACAGCCGGATCGTCTGCCGCTTGGCGTTGGGCAACTCAAGCGCCATGAAGTTCTTGCCGGGAATGGTCTCGACCACGCGGATGCTCACCAGCGACAGCGAGCGCGCCAGGTCCTTCGCCAGGTTGACCACCTGCGCGCCCTTGACGCCGATGGCCGGCTCGATCTCGTAGCGCGTGATCACCGGCCCGGGCGAGGCCGCCACCACGCGCACGTCGACGCCAAAGTCCTTGAGCTTCTTCTCGATCAGCCGGCTGGTCATCTCCAGCGAATCGGGCGTCACCGATTCCAGGCGGCCCGGCGGCGCATCGAGCAGGTCGACCTGCGGCAGCTTGGCATCGTGCAGCTCGTTGAACAGCGGCTGCTGCCGCTCCTTGGCGATGCGCTCGGACTTCGGCACCTCGGCCACCGGCTTCTCGATCACGATCGGCACGTGGTCCTCGATCTCCTGCTGCTCGTCGGCGAGCACGCGGTCGCGCTCGACCTGCGCCGCCTTGCCGATGCGGATGTCCTCGGCGCGCTCGATCGACTCCTGCCGGCGCTCGCGCAGCGCATCGAAGCCGGTGCCGATGCGGTCGGCCACCGCGATCCACGAGAAGCGCAGCGCCATCGACGCGCCGAGCACCAACGCCGCGATCCACGCCACGCCGGAGCCGGCGAAGCCGAGCCACTTCATCGACAGCGGGCCGAGCACCGCGCCGAGCACGCCGCCGGCCTGCCCGCCGGGCAGGAGGCCGTCGTAGCGGTACAGGCGCGTCCACTCGAGCGCACAGCTCGCCGCCATCAGCAGCACGATGCCGCCGATCCACACGGCGCGGGGCAACGCCGCGTGCTCCTGGGCCGGGGCTGGCTCGCTGCGCAGCCATTGCGCCAGCGCCGACAGCCACCAGCGCACCCCCACCACCGGGAGCCACCAGGCCGAGTAGCCGAAGAGGAACAGCAGCAGGTCGGACACCCAGGCGCCGAGCTGGCCGGCCTTGTTGTGCAGCTGCGCCCCGCTGCCCGAGGTCGAGTACGCGGCGTCGCCGGGGTCGTGGGTCACCAGCGCCAGCAACACCAGCAGCCACAGCACGGCGCCCGCGACCAGGGCCAGCTTGGTGCGCCAGCGGCCGGCCTGCGTCTGCGCGCGGGCGGCGGCCGCAGCGGGGCCGCCGGAAGCCAGCGATCCGAGCGGAAACGTCATGAACCCGATTGTGGCCGATGCGCGCGCGGCGCCCGGCGGAAGCGGCTCACTCCGAGTGCAACCGTTCCTTCAGCACGACCGAGCCGTTCTCCTGCGTCTCGATGACGCCGCGCTCCTCGAGGTCCTTCATGACGCGACTGACCATCTCGCGCGATGCGCCGACCACCTTGGCCATGTCTTGGCGCGACACCTTGTTGCGGATGATCTTGATGCCGTCGACCTCTTCGGCCATCTCGAGCAGCGTGCGCGCGACCCGGCCGTAGACGTCGAGCAGCGCCAGCGATTCGATCTGGCGGTCGGCGTGACGCAGCCGGCGCACCAGGCCGCGCAGGATGGCGTACGACAGCGTGGAGTTCTCGGGCAGGCAACGCGCGAAGTCGGCGCGGCCGAGAATCAGCATGTCGGTCTGCACCTCGCAGCGCACCGTCGCGCTGTGGGCCTCGTTGTCGATCAGGCTCATCTCGCCGACGTAGTCACCCGCCTCGAGCACCGCCAGGATCACTTCGCGACCGCGCGAGTCGGAGGTCAGCACGCGGGCACGGCCATTGAGCAGAATGAACAGCGCGTTGCTCTTGCGCCCCTGCTCGACCACCAGCTCGCCGCGGCGAAAGCGCCGCTTGACCACCGCGTCGGCCACGGCCTGGGCCTGCTCGACCGTGAGCATCGAAAACAGCGGCACACGACGGATCAGGTCGAGATTCGACAACATCGACATCTTGGGGTCCCCTTCCTTTGAGGCTTTCTTGCACGGCCCGCCCACCCGGCCCCGGCCCATGCCTCGGGCGCCCAACGAGAAAGCCACCCGCGGCAATGACGCTATTGTGCCGATTGCATGACTTGCCGGCACCGGGTCGCACCCCCATGTGACAATCGGCGTCGGCTGCACGCGACGCTGCCCCCGCCCTTTCGGAGCGCATCCGCATGTCCGACACCCTCACCCACGGCCGCGTCCTCATCCTGGGGTCGGGTCCCGCCGGCTACACCGCGGCGGTCTACGCCGCGCGCGCTAACCTGCAGCCGCTGCTCGTCACCGGGCTGGCCCAGGGCGGCCAGCTGATGACCACCACCGACGTCGACAACTGGCCTGCCGACGTCGATGGCGTGCAGGGCCCCGACCTGATGCAGCGCTTCCTCAAGCACGCCGAGCGCTTCGGCACCCGCGTGGTGTTCGACCACATCCACACGGTGGACCTGTCGAGGCGGCCGTTCGTGCTCACCGGCGACAGCGGCCGCTACAGCACCGACGCGCTGGTCATCGCCACCGGCGCCAGCGCCAAGTACCTCGGCCTCCCGTCCGAGCAGCAGTTCATGGGCCGCGGCGTCAGCGGCTGCGCCACCTGCGACGGCTTCTTCTACAAGGGCCAGGAGGTGTGTGTCGTCGGCGGCGGCAACACGGCCGTCGAGGAGGCGCTGTACCTGACCAACATCGCCAGCAAGGTGCACCTGATCCATCGCCGCGACAAGTTCCGCGCCGAGCCGATCCTGGTGGACAAACTGATGGAGCGCGTGGCCGCGGGCAAGCTGCAGCTGCATCTGTTCCAGACACTCGATGCCGTGCTCGGTGATGCCAGCGGGGTCACGGGGGTGCGGCTGAAAGCGGTGCAAGGCGGCACCACGCCATCGAGCCCCCAGGCGCCGGCTTCGCCCGCGCTGCCGCCCGCGGGGATCGAGTCGAGCGGCAAAGCCGCCTCGACCCGAGAGCTGCCGGTCAAGGGCTGCTTCATCGCGATCGGCCACCAGCCCAACACCGACATCTTCAAGGGCCAGCTCGAAATGAAGGACGGCTACATCCTCACCCGGGGTGGCAACGACGGCTTCGCGACGATGACCAGCGTGCCCGGCGTGTTCGCCGCCGGCGACGTGCAGGACCACGTCTACCGCCAGGCCATCACGTCGGCCGGCAGCGGCTGCATGGCCGCGCTCGACGCCCAGCGCTTCCTCGATCAGTAGGCGCGATCCAGCCGGTGCGGCGCCGGCGCTCGGCTATAATCCGCCGCTTCGCCGCGCCCAGGGCCACTTCGGGCTGCGGCCACGAAGCAACCCTCAAGCAAGCCGTTTCGGAGCCGTCATGGCACGCGTCTGTCAAGTCACGGGCAAGCGCCCGATGGTGGGCAACAACGTTTCCCACGCCAACAACAAGACCAAGCGTCGTTTCCTGCCCAACCTGCAGTACCGCCGCTTCTGGGTCGAGAGCGAGAACCGCTTCGTGCGTCTGCGCGTCAGCAATGCCGCCCTGCGCCTGATCGACAAGGTCGGCATCGAGCAGGTGCTGGCCGATCTGCGCGCCCGCGGCGAGGCCTGAAGCGAAGGAGCCCGGCATGGCCAAGAGCGCACGCGAAAAGATCAAGCTGGAGTCGACGGCCGGCACCGGCCACTTCTACACCACCAACAAGAACAAGAAGACGACGCCCGACAAGCTCGAGTTCATCAAGTTCGACCCCAAGGCACGAAAGCACGTGCTGTACAAGGAAACGAAGTTGAAGTGATGCCGGAAGGAAAGCGGGGTCGCTTGCGCGACCCCTTCCCGGTGATGGGCCGCTGACGCGGCCTTTTTCTTTGCGTGCGTTACGCGATTGCCTGCGCCGCGCGCAGCCTGAGCGAGAACTCGCGCAGCATCGCGATGCCACTCTCTTCGGCGTTGCGGCACCAGGCCTGCAGGTCCGACACCAACTGCGGCGCCGAGACGTTGGTGCGCGTCCACAGCAGGCGCAGCTCCTCGCGCATCGCGACCAGCTTGGCCAGCATCGGGTGCTCTTCCATCGCGACGGCCAGCTGCGGCTTCACCGCCATCGGAATCTTGTCGTCGTCGCGGTGCAGCCAACGGCGCGCCAGCCGCAGGTTGACCAGGCGCACGCCGTGCGAGTGGCCTTGCGAGTGCAGCCTGGACAACTCGGCCGCGCAGACCCGGCGCAACTGCTTGGCGTACTGCGCCATCACCTCGTAGCGGTTGGCGATCAACGCCTCGAGCGTGCGCGAATCGGCCTGCTTGCTCACCGTGCCCAGCTCGAGCTTCGGCGGCGTCTTGCGCACCGTGGCCAGGCCGAGCGCCTGCAGCGCGCGGATGTAGCCCCAGCCGATGTCGAACTCGAAAGGCTTGACCGACAGCTTGGCCGAGGTCGGATAGGTGTGGTGGTTGTTGTGCAGTTCCTCGCCGCCGATGATCACGCCCCACGGCACGATGTTGGTCGACGCGTCGGGCGCCTCGAAGTTGCGGTAACCCCACCAGTGGCCGAGGCCGTTGATGATGCCGGCCGCGGTGACCGGGATCCACAGCATCTGCACCGCCCAGACGGTGGCGCCGATGGCGCCGAACAGCAGCAGGTCGGCCGCCAGCAGCAGCGACACGCCGAGCGTCTCGTGGCGGCTGTACAGGTTGCGCTCGAACCAGTCGTCGGGCGTGTTGTGGCCGAACTTGGCCAGCGTCTCGGGGTTCTTGGCCTCGGCACGATACAGCTCGCTACCCTTCAGCAGCACGGTGCGGATGCCACGCGTCACCGGGCTGTGCGGATCGTCGGTCGTCTCGCACTTGGCGTGGTGCTTGCGGTGGATCGCCACCCACTCCTTGGTCACCATGCCGGTCGACAACCACAGCCAGAAGCGGAAGAAGTGCCCCGCGATCGGGTGCAGATCGAGCGCGCGGTGCGCCTGGGCCCGGTGCAGGAAGATCGTCACCGAGGCGATCGTGACGTGCGTGGTGATCAGCGTGAACAGCACGATCTGCCACCAGGCAGCGTCCGCCCACAACCCGTTGCTCGCCCACTGGAGCAGAGCGTCCCACATCGCATTGAAATCGGTCATTCGTTCTCGCTTCGTCGCGCCGTCTCGAAGCGGCGCTCAGGGGTGCATTCTAGGCGACCGTTACAACCCGACCGGCCGGCGAATTGCGCAGGTTTACCCGACTTTGACGGTAGGCAAACAATGCCGGTTTGCGACTGGAAATCAACCCTTACGTTGCCACACCGCAGCAAAAAAACCATCGGTCGAATGACGTTGCGGCGACAGTCTGAGCCACGGACCCTGGACCAGTTCATCGGCCTTGGCGATTCGGGCCATCACCAGGGCCTGTATGGCCTCCACCGTCTGGAATTCGGGCCGCTCCCGGCCAAACGCCTGGGCGACGTCCTCGTTTTCCTGCGCCAGCAGGCTGCATGTCGCGTAGACGAGACGGCCACCAGGCTTCACCAGGGTCGCCGCGCCCGCGAGGATCGCTTGCTGCAGTTGTCTCAACTGCGCCACGGTGGCCGGGCTTTGGCGCCATTTCAGGTCCGGGTTGCGGCGCAACGTACCCAGCCCTGAACACGGCGCGTCGACGAGCACGCGGTCGACCTTGCCCGCCAGCCGCTTGACCCGCTCGTCGCGCTCGTGGGCGATCTGCACGGTGTGCACGTTCGAAAGACCGCTGCGCGCCAGCCGCGGCTTCAGCGCGTGCAGGCGGTGGCCCGACGTGTCGAAGGCATAGAGGCGGCCGGTGTTGCGCATCGTCGCGCCGATCGCCAGCGTCTTGCCGCCCGCGCCGGCGCAGAAGTCGACCACCATTTCGCCGCGGTGCGCATCGAGCAGCGCCGCCAACAGCTGGCTGCCCTCGTCCTGCACCTCGATGAGGCCATCGCGGAACGCCGGCAGCGCGTTGACGGACGGACGGCCCGCGACCCGTAGCCCCCAGGGGCTGTACGGCGTGAGCGTCGCGTCGATGCCCGCGACACGCAGCATCTCGCACACCTCGTCGCGCTTGGCCTTCAGCGTGTTGACGCGCAGGTCCAACGGTGCGGGCTGCAGCAGAGCCACGGCCAGCGCGTCGAACTGTGCGTCGTCGAGCTGCTCGTGCAGCGCGCCGGCGAGCCAGTCGGGCAGGTTGTGGCGCAGCTTGGGTGCGAGCGTTGCCGGGTCGACCGCGGCGACCGCCGTGAGCCACTGGCGTTCAGCGGGGTCGATCGCCGCCTCGAGCACGCGGGCCTCGCCTTGCCAGCCTGCCAGCACCAGCCGCCGCTCGAGCGGCCCGTGGCCGCCTTGCGCCAGGTGCTGCAACAGCAGGCGACGGCGCAACACGGCATACACGGTTTCCGCCAGGGCGTGGCGCTCGCGCGCACCCAACGCACGGTGCTTGCGAAAGTGCGCCGACACCACCGCATCGGCGGGCTGCTCAAACCTCAGCACCGCGCGCATCAGCTCGCTCGCCTGCTCCAGCAGCGCCTTTGGATGCATCGACCCGCCGGCTAAGCGCCCAGCCGCTGCAACGCGCCTTCGGTCTGCCGCACGACGCCGTTGTCCACGCGCAGCAGGCCGCGCACGAACCATGACACCGACCGCGGATAGATCACGTGCTCGCTGGCCAGCACGCGCGCGGCCAGCGTGTCTTCATCGTCGTCGGGCTGCACCGGCACCACCGACTGCATGACGATCGGCCCGTGGTCGAGGTCGGCCGTCACGAAGTGCACGGTGGCGCCGCTGACCTTGCAGCCGGCTTCGAGCACCCGCCGGTGCGTGTGCAGGCCCGGGAACGCCGGCAGCAGCGACGGATGGACGTTCAGCATGCGGCCGTCGTAGCGGCGCACGAACGCGGGCCCGAGGATGCGCATGAAGCCGGCCAGCAGCAGCAGATCCGGCGCGTGGCTGTCGATGGCCTCGGCCAGTGCGCCGTCGAACCCATCGCGCGAAGAGAACGCACGATGGTCGATCACCGCGGTGGCAATGCCGTGCGCCTTCGCGAACCGCAGCCCCGCCGCATCGGCGCGGTTGGCGATCACCGCCGCCACCTGGGCCGGCCAGCGCTCCTGCGTGCACGCCCGCACGATGGCCTCCATGTTGGAACCGCGGCCAGAAATCAGGATGACGATGCGCTGGGTCATGAACGGCGCGTGAGTGTACGTCTGCGAAAATGGCCGCCCCGCTGACCCGATCCACTTGCACATGCGACCCCGCGTCCTCTCCGGCATGCGTCCCACCGGCTCGATGCACCTCGGCCACTACCATGGTGCGCTGAAGAACTGGGTGCGCCTGCAGGACGACTACGACTGCTTCTACTTCGTCGCCGACTGGCACGCGCTGACCACGCACTACGAGGAGCGCGAGGTCATCGAGAAGACCGTCTACGACATGGTGGTCGACTGGCTGGCCGCCGGGCTCGACCCCGAGAAGAGCACGATCTTCATCCAGAGCCGGCTGCCGGAGCACGCCGAGCTGTTCACGCTGCTGGCGATGGGCACGCCGCTGGGCTGGCTCGAGCGCGTGCCGACCTACAAGGACCAGATCGAGAAGCTCAAGGACCGCGACCTCGCGACCTACGGCTTCCTCGGCTATCCGCTGTTGCAGGCCGCCGATATCCTGATCTACAAGGCCGCCTATGTCCCCGTGGGCGAGGACCAGGCCTCGCACGTCGAGCTGACGCGCGAGGTGGCGCGCCGCTTCAACCACCTGTACGGACGGCTCGGAGACTTCGACGCGAAGGTCGCCGCCGCGCTGGCGCGCTTGAGCAAGGACGACCAGCGCTACTACGAGAAGCAGCGCAAGGCGTTCGGCGAGACCGGCGCGGCCGAGGCGCTCGGCAAGGGCGAGGCGGTGCTCAAGCGTGCCGCATCGGCCGTCCCCGGCTGGACCGCCGACGACACCGACCTGTTGCTCGGCCACCTGCGCGGCAGCGGCAAGAGCGTGTTGACCGAACCGCAGGCGCTGCACACCGAGGTGCTGAAGCTGCCCGGCCTCGACGGCGCCAAGATGAGCAAGAGCTACGGCAACGCGGTGCTGATGCGCGACGAGCCGGCCGACGTGACCAGGAAGATCCGCGGCATGACCACCGACCCGGCACGGGTGCGCCGCAACGACCCAGGCAATCCCGAGAAGTGCCCGGTGTGGGATTTCCACAAGGTCTACAGCGACGACAAGACGCGCGAATGGGTCGTGCACGGTTGCACCACCGGGACCATCGGCTGCCTCGACTGCAAGCAGCCGGTGATCGACGCGGTGATCAAGGAGCAGCAGCCGTGGCGCGAACGCGCGGCGTCGTTGCTGGCCGACCCGAAGAAAGTGCACTGGATCGTCGAGATGGGCACCGAGCGAGCGCGCACGGTGGCCAAGTCGACGATGAAGGATGTGCGCGACGCGATGGGGCTGAACTACTGACCACCCCCGATGCGGCCCTGGCGGCCGCCTCCTCCTCGAGGGGGCGACACCGACGGACCGGCGGAACCGGATCCCTGGTGTCCGCGGGGGGGATGCGCCGCTGGAGCGGCGCGATGTCGCCGTCTACGCGGAGGTTGTTCGCGCTCGGCGCCGTGAGCACAGAGTCACCCCCGCTTCGCCCGCGCACGCATGGCGCCGTCGCGACCGCGCAGCTTCCAATCGCGGCGCTGCTCGCGCATCTGCAGCGCATTCATCGAGTCGCGGCGCGCCTCGCGCTGCAGCTTGTGGAAGTTGCGCACGCGGTCGGCGCTCAGGCCCCCGCGCACCGCGCAGCCGGGCTCGCTCTGGTGCCTGCAGTCGCGGAACCGGCAGTGCGAGGCCAGCGTGCCGACGTCGTCGAACACCCCGGCCAGGTCCGCCACGTCGTCGACGTCCAGGCGCAACGCGCGCAGCCCCGGCGTGTCGATCACGCAGCCGCCGGCGGCCGCAATGCGCAGCGTGCGCGCGGTCGTCGTGTGGCGGCCACGGCTGTCGCCGAGCCGCACCGCGCCGGTGTCCTGCAGCGCGTGGCCGCACAGCGTGTTGGTCAGCGTGCTCTTGCCGGCTCCGCTCGAGCCGAGCATCACGGCCGTCTGGCCACGGGCCAGCCATGGCGCCAGCGCCGTGGCCGCCTGCGGCGAGCGCGCATCGACCGCCAGCAGTGGCGTGCCAGAGCCCAGGGCCTCACGCGCGTCGGCGAGCCGGCACTGCAGCGACGCCGTGTCGAGCGTGTCGGCCTTGGTCAACACCAACACCGCCGGCACCGCGGCCAGATGGGTCAGCGCGCGATAGCGCTCGAGCCGCCGCGGGTTGAAGTCGCGGTCGAGGCCCATCACGACGAAGGCGGTGTCGACGTTGGCCACCAGCACCTGGCGCCTGGCCGCACCGCGGCCATCGTTGGTGCGGCGAGCGATCTGCGTCAGCGGCGGCACGCGCTCGACGATGCGCCAACGCCCCGGTGCCGGTTGCACGACCAGCACCCAGTCGCCGACCGCCAGGGCATCGTCGGCCAGTGTCTCGGCCAACGCCGGCGGCAGCATCGCCAGCACTTCGCGCCGACCGTCGTGCAGGCAGACGGCATCGCGCCGGATCTCGATCACGCGCATCGGCGACTCGCCGTCGTGGCCGGGTCGCTCGGTCAACTGCTGCAGCATCGCGGCCGTGAGGCCGATGCCGATCAGCGATTCGGTGGGAGAAGGAAACGAACTCATCGCTTTGAAGATTCCGCAATCAGCTTCGCTGCACGCAGCGGGGCCGACGACGCCCGCGCGCGGGCCGTTCGCGCGGGCGCGACGGCGCATGGCGCAGCGCAGCGCCGCAGGCGACTCAAACGGGCTTGGGGATCGGCCGCGGGCTGCGCGGCGACGGCGAGCGAACCTCGCTCAGACGAGCGAGCGAACCGTCGTGCAACGCCAGGCGGGAGGCCGACCGCATCGGGCAATGGCAACGGGTGTCATCTCGGCCTCCTTGTATGAATGGTTGCAGGGCAACGGCGGGCCGCGAGTGTGCGGGCAGCCAGCGCGCGAGTCAAGTGGCCGCCGCAGGCGGCGCGAACGAATTCACCGTCCGACACAACTGCATGCGCGTGCCTCGAGGGCGTGGCTTGGCAGACGCTACGATGCTCGTCGTGAGCGGCTGCACCGACGCGGCTGCGCCGTGCAGCGAGCAGTTCCCGTGACCGACCCCGAGTTCGAAACCCTTGCCCAGTTGATGGCCGGGCTCGGCGTCACGCTCAACGTCACCGACGCCGAGGGGCACCTGCTGATCAGCGGCCCGGCACCGCGCCACGATCCGACCGAGCCGCCGCGCACCGTGTCGATGAACCTCGCCGACGGCCGCCGCCTGGTGCTGGTGCCAGACACCGAGGAACAGCGCCGCAACGCCGAGGCGCGGCAGCGCTTTCGCGTGCTGGCCGAGCACAGCACCGACCTGATCGTGGCCGTCGACGCGGACCTGGTGATCCGCTTCGCATCGCAATCGGCGGCCACGCTGCTGGACATCGTGCCGGAGGAACTGCACGGCCGCACGCTGGCCGAACTGCTGGCGCCCGAGGACCGCGCCGGTTTCATCGCGCGCCACTTCATGCACGCGTCGCGCCGCGGGCCGAGCGGCAGCGATCTGTTCCGCGCCTTGCGCCGCGACGGCAGCGCGCTGTGGATCGAGGCGCGCGTCGTGCTGCTGCCCGCGGGCAATGGCCTCGGTGACTACCTGGTCACGTTGAGGGACGCCGAGCACCGCAAGCAGGCCGAGCTGGCGCTGGGGCAGGCCAACGCCGAGCTGTCGGCGCTGGCGTCGACCGACGCCCTCACCGGCCTGGCCAACCGGCGCATGTTCGACGCCACGCTGCGCAAGGAGTGGTTCCGTGCGCTGCGCGACGGTTCGCCGCTGGCGCTGCTGATGATCGACATCGACCACTTCAAGCCGCTCAACGACCGCTTCGGCCACCAGGCCGGCGACGCCTACCTCGCCGCGGTGGCCGGCGTGATCGAGCGCAACGTGCGACGCGCCGGCGATCTCGCGGCACGCTACGGCGGCGAGGAATTCGCCATCGTGCTGCCCGGCACCACGGCCGCTGGCGCGCTCGAGACGGCCGAAGCGATCCGCCGTGCGGTCATGAACGCCAGCTTCCACACCATCGTGCGCGACGGCCCGCCGATCACGGTGTCGATCGGTGCCGCGGCCACGGTGCCGATCGCCGGCGCCGGGGCGACGACCCTGCTGCACAGCGCCGACGCCGCGCTGTATCAGGCCAAGCGCAACGGCCGCAATCGGATCGAGATATTGAGTTGACCCCGCCGAGGCGGCCTGGCGGCCGCCTCCCCCCAGGGGGCACCACCAGCGGCCCGGCGAAGCCGGATCCGCGGTGTTTACCGGGGGATGCGACGCTGGAGCGTCGCAATGGGTCGCGCCATACGCATCTCTTCAGCGGCATCGCACAATGAGGCACGCAACGGAGGAACGCGATGCCTGAACCGGTCGTCTTGTGTGAGATCAGCCCTGAAGGTGTCGCGGTACTCACGCTCAACCGCCCGCATGCGATGAACGCGCTGTCGCGCGGGCTGCTCGACGAGTTGGCGCGCGCGATCGACGCGCTGGCGAGCGACGACGCGGTGCGCGTGCTCATCCTCACCGGCGCCGGCCGCGCCTTCTGCGCCGGGCTCGACCTCAAGGAGCTCGGTTCGGGCGCCAGCGAGATCGGCAAGGTCACCGTGACGTCGCGCGGCGACCCGGTGGGCGCGATGACCCGCTGCCGCAAGCCGATCATCGGCGCCATCAACGGCGCGGCTGTGACCGGCGGCTTCGAGCTCGCACTGGCCTGCGACGTGCTGCTCGCGAGCAGCGAGGCCCGCTTCGCCGACACGCACGCCCGTGTCGGTCTGGCCTCGGGCTGGGGGCTGTCGCAGAAGTTGAGCCGGGCCGTCGGCATCTACCGCGCGCGCGAGATCTCGCTCGGCGGCCGCTGGGTCAGCGCCGAGCAGGCGGCGGCCTGGGGCTTCGTCAATCGCGTGGTGCCGCCCGCCGAGTTGATGCCCGCGGCGCGCGCGCTGGCCGCCGACATGCTGCTGGCGCAGCCGGGCATGCTCGAGCGCTACAAGTCGGTCATCGACGACGGCTTCGCGCTCACCTTCGGGGACGGCATGGCGCTCGAAGCGCAGCGCGCGCGCGAGTTCAACGCGCGCGTCAGCGCCTCGGAGATCGAGCAACGCCGCGAAGGCGTCCGGGCGCGCAACCGACAGACCTAGGCGCTGGCTGCACGGCGATCGCTCAGCCGATCCAGCCGGCGAGGTCGCTCTTGAGCTGCCGGAGGTCGGCGCTGCGCGTGTACATCATGTGCCCGGCATCGTAGTAGCGGTGCGTCACGCGTTCGAGCACGTCGGCGGGCGCATCGAGCTGCGCCAATGACCAGTCGCTCGCGCTGTACGGCGTGCCCAGGTCGTAGCGGCCGCTGGCCACCAGCACGCGCAGGTGCGGGTTGCGCCGCAACGCACGGGCCAGGTCGACGCCGGTGCTGGCGAAGCCGTTGCCTTTGGCGTCGCCGCGGTTCCAGTTCCAGCCCTTGTTGACGTCGAAGTTGAGCACCTCGTAGCGGGTGTCGTCGGCGAGGCCGAGCTGGGCGAAGTACGCCATCGCGGCCATCGTGTACGGCGCGTTCAGCGCCTCGATGCCGGGGTCGAATTCCCAGGTGCGCGTGCGGCTGGCGGCCATCGGCCCGGTGACGCGCGCCTCCAGCCGGCCGACGATGCGGCCGACGTCGCGCAGCAGCTCGAAGAAGAAGGTCTCGTCGCTGATGCGCAGGTTCTTCTCGGCCACCAGCGCGCGCGGCAACCCGGTCAGCTCGGCGACGCGCTTTTCGACCCTCGCACGCAGCCGCGCGTCGATGCGCGCACCGGCGTGCAGCGCCGCCAGGTACTCCTCGTGCACGAACGCCTCCGCCGCCTCGCGCGCCACCTGCGACGACGCCGCCAGCGGGCCACTCAGGCGGCCATGGAACTGCGCGACGTTGGCGAACGCGGGCAAGAACAGCGCATACGGCAGGTCGTTGCCCGGTGCGAACACCAGCGACTGCAGGTCCATCGCGCACGACACCAGGATCAGCCCCTGCAGCGCGACGCCGAGCGCCTGCAGCTTGTCGGCGATCGCCGCGCCGCGCGTGGTGCCGTAGCTCTCGCCGGCCAGGTACAGCGCCGAGCCGAAGCGCTTGTGCCGGGCCAGCCACACGCGCACGACCTCGGCCAGTGCATCGGCGTCGCCGTCGACGCTGAACAGCTTCTTGCGCGCATCGTCGCTGATCGCGATCGAGTAGCCGGTGTGCGGCGGATCGACGAACACCAGGTCGAAGTGCTCCAGCCACGTCAGCGGGTTGTCCTGCACCGTATACGGCGCTGCCGGCATGGTGCCGTCGTCGTGGATCGCCACCCGCTTGGGACCGAGGGCGCCGAGGTGCAGCCACACCGACGCCGACCCGGGCCCGCCGTTGAAGGCGAAGCACAACGGCCGCGGTGTCGCGCCGGCCACGGTGTAGGCCACGCAGAACACCGCCGCTTGCGGCTCGCCGCGCTGCGCATCGACCCCGCCGCTGGTCAGCGGCATGAAGGCCGCGTTGAGTTCGTAGTCCAGCCGCCGTCCGCTGGCCAGCGTGACGTTGCCGCTGGCGACGACCGGCGATCGCGCCAGCAGCTTGTCGAGCGTGTCGCGCTGCCGCTTGTCGGCGTCGGCATCGGGCTTTGGATTGGTCTCGGACATTCAGTCGCTCCTTGAAGTCTCGGCTGCGGCCACTGCCGAGCGAACGCCGCAGATCCGGCTTCGCCGCGCGGCTGGCGTTGCCCCCTCGAGGGGGAGGCGGCCGCTAGGCTGCATCGGGGGTGGGCCCCGCCAACCAGCGCCCGAAGCGCACGCGGTCGACGTTGCCGCCGCTGATGATCACGCCGACGCGCTGCCCGCGCAGATCGACCACGCGCTCGAACGCCGCGGCCGCGGCGAGACAGCCGGTGGGTTCCACCACCAGCTTCATGTGCTCGGCGAAGAAGCGCATCGCCGCGATCAGTTGGGCGTCGCTCACCGTCAGCACGCCGCGCAGGCAGGCGCGGATGACCTCGAACGTCAGCTTGCCCGGCGCCTGCGTCTGCGCGCCGTCGGCAATGGTGTCGGGCACGTCGATGCGCACGATCTCGCCGCGAGCGACACTGCGCTGCACGTCGTTGCCCGCCTCGGGCTCGACGCCGTAGACGGCGATGCCCGGCTGCAGGCCCAGCGCCGCCACCGCGCTGCCGGACACCAGGCCGCCGCCGCCCACGCACACCAGCAACGCGTCGAGCGGGCCCACCTCCTGCAGCAACTCGAGCGCGGCAGTGCCCTGCCCGGCCATCACGTGCGGGTGGTCGTAGGGTGGAATCAGGGTCATGCCGCGTTCAGCGGCGATGCGCCGACCGATCGCCTCGCGGTCTTCGCGGTAGCGGTCGTACAGCACGACCTCACTGGCGCGCTGGCCTGCCTGGTACGCACGCGTGGCAGCCAGCTTGGCCGGCGGCGCGTCGGTGGGCATCACGATCACCGACGGCATTTGCAGCAGCCGCGCGGCCAGCGCGATGGCCTGCGCGTGGTTGCCCGACGAGAAGGCGATCACACCGGCGCGCCGCTGCTCCGGCGTGAACTGCGCCAGCGCGTTGTAGGCGCCGCGAAACTTGAATGCGCCGACGCGCTGCAGGTTCTCGCACTTGAAGAACAGCGTCGCGCCGGCGCGCTCGTCGGCCAACCGCGAGGTCAGCACCGGGGTTCGGTGCGCCACGCCGGCCAGGCGGTCGGCCGCGGCGCGCACGTCCTGCAGCGAGATCGGGAGCGTCATGCAGGCAGCATAACGTGACGCGCAGCCGCCCCGCTGCCGGCGCCCGGTGCATGGCCCGCGCATTGCACCGACAATGCCGGCATGCAAACCGCCGCCTCCACGCGCCCCGCCTCGACGCCGGCACCGAAGCGGATCGCCGACCTGCCGGCGCCGCGCGGCTGGCCGCTGGTGGGCAACGCCTTCCAGCTGCAGCGCGCCACCATCCATCGCAGCGTCGAGCAATGGTGCCGTGAGCTCGGCCCGCTGTTCCAGTTCCGCGTCGGCGCACGCCGCATCGTCGTGCTGGCCGACCACGCGCGCATCGCGACGGTGCTGCGCGACCGGCCCGACGGCTGGCGTCGCACGCAGCAGTTGCAGATGATCTCGCGCGAAATGGGGCTGACGCCGGGCGTGTTCGGCTCCGAGGGCGAGGCGTGGCAGCGTCAGCGACGCATGGTGATGAGCGGGCTCGATCCCGGCCGCGTGCGCGCCTACTTCCCATCGCTCAACAAGGTGACCGAACGGCTGCGTGCGCGCTGGCAGCGTGCCGCGCGCGAGGGCCGCACGCTCGACCTGTCGGCCGAGCTGATGCGCTACACGGTCGACACCGTCGCCGGCCTCGCGTTCGGTGCCGACATCAACACGCTGGAGTCCGACGGCGTGGTGATCCAGCAGCACCTCGATCGCATCTTTCCGGCGCTGTACCGGCGCATGATGCTGTTGCTGCCGTACTGGCGCTGGGTGCGGCTGCCGTCCGACCACGCGCTCGAGCGCAGCGTGGCGGAGATCAAGCGCGCGATCGCCGAGTTCATCGCGCAGGCGCGCGCGCGGCTGGCGGCAGATCCGGCGCGTCGCGCCGAGCCGCCGAATCTGCTGGAGTCGATGATCGTCGCCGCGGAAGACGGCGGCGGCATCGACGACGAGCAGGTGTCGGCCAACGTGCTGACGATGCTGCTGGCCGGCGAGGACACCACGGCTCACACGCTGGGCTGGCTGCTGCACCTGCTGCACCGCCATCCGGCCGCGCTGGCGCGCGCCGTCGACGAGGCGCGCCGCGTGGCGCCGGCCGACGGGCTGCTCACGCCCGAGCACCTGGCGGACCTGGACTACGTCGAGGCCTGCATCCACGAGACCATGCGGCTCAAGCCGGTGGCGCCGTTCGTCGTGGTCGAGGCGCTGCGCGACACGCAGATCGGCGAGTTGCAGGTGCCGCGCGGCACGGTGTTGTGGTGCGCGATGCGCCACGACAACCTCGCCGACGCGCACTTCGACAGCCCTGCCGCCTTCGACCCCCAGCGCTGGCTCGGCGGCGCCACCGGCAGCGCCAAGCGCGTGACGATGCCGTTCGGCGCCGGCCCGCGCATCTGCCCGGGCCGCTACCTGGCGCTGACCGAGATGAAGATGCTGCTGGCAATGCTGTTCGTGCACTTCGACATCGACACCGTCGACACCGCCGACGGCCAGGAGGCCGCCGAGCGCATGTCGTTCACGATGGTGCCGGTGGGCCTGCGCATGCGCCTGCGCGAGCACGCGCCCACGCCGCTCGCGGGCATCGCCGCCGCCACGGTGGCCGCCGACGACGCTCAGCGGCCCTGAAAGCCCCCGGCGCGATACGTCAGCACCAGCGTGTCGCGATGGCCCTCGTGCGCCGGGTCGCTCGGCTGGATCGGCGTCGACTCGTGGATCACGCGATGGTCGTCGAGCAGCAGCGCCGAGAACGGCTCGTCCAGCGTGAAGCGCAGGCCCTTCGGGCCATCGGCGTCGAACACGCGCGTCTCGCCGCCCTTGATGCCCTCGCGCGCGACCAGGATCACCGCGACGAAGTCGACGCCGTCGCGGTGTGCGCCCTCGGGCGTCGGCCGGCCGATGCCGCCGGCGGTGGTGATGCGAAACGGGTGCGCCTCCACGTACCAGGGCCGCGCGCCGCGCAATCGCGTGGCGCACGCGGCCAGGCCGCGCAACAGTTGCTGCCACGCCGGCTCGGCCGTCCACGCCGCCGGCATCGGCTCGAAGTGGCGCTCGATGCCGCCGTGCAGCGCGTTGTACTCGACGCTTTGCCAGTGCGGCCGGTGCGGCGACTGCGTGACGTCGTCGCCCTCGACGACGAAGCACGAGTGGCGCCGCTGCCGGTAGTGACCGCCGTCGCGCAGGTAGCGATCGGCCGGCAGGTCGTCCCAGCGCGGCCGCCACGCCAGCAGATCGACGAGGCGCACCCCGCACAGCGCGGCCAGCGCCGCCGCGCCGACCACGGCGTGGCCATCGCGCGCGAGCACGTCCAGGGCATCGGCCGCCGTGCTCAGCGGCGGCCGCGGCGCGGCCGCGGTCATCGGCTGCCGTCGGCCAGCGCCGCGCCTTTGACCAGGGCCTCGATCTTGGCCAGCGCGATCGCCCGACCCATCGGCGCCATGCCGCAGTTGGTGCAGGCGATCAGGCGCTCGCGCGGCACGAAGCGCAGCGCGGTGGCGATCGTCTGCGCGACGGCGTCGGGGGTCTCCACGTCATCGCTGGCGACGTCGATCACGCCGACCATCACGTCCTTGCCGGCCAGCAGCGCCATCAGGTCCGGTGGCACGTGCGAATGGATGCACTCGAGCGACACCTGATCGATCGAGCTCTTGGCCAGCACCGGGAACACCTGCTCGTATTGCCGCCACTGCTCGCCAAGCGTCTTCTTCCAGTCCAGATTCGCCTGGATGCCGTAGCCGTAGCAGATGTGCACGGCGGTCGTGCAGGTCAGCCCCTGCGCCGCGCGCTCGAGCGCGCGCACGCCCCAGGCGGCGACGTCGCCCATGTAGACGTTGAACGCCGGCTCGTCGAACTGGATCACGTCCACGCCGTCGGCCTGCAGCGCCAGCGCCTCCTGGTTCAGCAGTTCGGCGAACGCGAACGCGAGCTTGACCTTGTCGCCGTAGTGCCTGTCGGCCACGGTGTCGACGATCGTCATCGGGCCGGGCAGCGTGAACTTGATCTTGCGGCTCGTGTGCGCGCGCAGGAAGCGCGCCTCGGTGTCGTGCACGCGGCCCTTCAGGCGCAACGGCGCCACGACCTGCGGCACCATCGCCTTGTACCTGTCGTTGCGGATGCCCATCTCGACCTTGTGCTCGAAGTCGATGCCTTCGATGCGCTCGAGGAAGCCATGCACGAAGTGCTGGCGCGACTGCTCGCCGTCGCCGATGATGGACAGGCCCGCGTCCTCCTGCGCCTTGATCCACATCAGCGTGGCGTCGAGCTTGGCCTCGCGCAACGCCGCACCTTCGTGCGCCCAGCGCGGCCACAGCTTGTTCGTTTCGGCCAGCCAGCCGGGCTTGGGCAGGCTGCCGGCGATCGCGGTGCGGAACATCGGGTTCTCCTTTTCCCGTGCAGGCGGCCGGCGCCTACCAGGTGTCGACGAACGCGCGCCGTGGCGGCAGCGCACTGCGACGCGCGATGGCCAGCACACGCAGCAGCCAGTCGCGCGTCTGCGCGGGATCGATCACGTCGTCGAGTTCGAGGTGGCTGGCCACGTTGAGCGCGCGACCGCGTTCGCGCATGCCGGACAGCAGCTTGTCGAACAGTGCGTCGCGCTGCGCGCCCTCCACGGCGGCGAGCTCCTTGCGGAAGCCCAGCCGCACCGCGCCTTCGAGCCCCATCGGGCCGAACTCGGCCTGCGGCCACGCCGCCGTGGCCACCGGCGCGTGGAAGTGCCCGGCGGTGAACGCCATCGCGCCGAGGCCGAAGCCGCGCCGCAGCACCACCGACGCCACCGGCACGCGCAGCGCCGCGGCGGTGACGAACACCCGGCCGGCGTGGCGCATCATGCCCTGCGCCTCGATCGCCGGCCCGACCATGAAGCCCGGCGTATCGACCAGCGTCACCAGCGGATGCCCGGCGGCGTCGGCGAGCTGCATGAAGCGCGCCAGCTTGTCGCAGCCGGCGACGTCGAGCGCGCCGGCGAGGTGGCGCGGGTTGGTCGCCGCGACCGCCACCGGATGGCCGCCGAGCCGCGCCAGCACTGTGACGACGCCCAGGCCATACTGCGCGCGCAACTCGATCACGCTGTCGCGGTCGGCGATGGTGGCGATGATCGTGCGCGGATCGAACACCGCGTTGCGGCCGAGCGGAACCGCGTCGCGCAGCGCGCTCTGGTCGGCCGCGCCGGCATCGGGCAACGTGCCCTGGTGCCACGCCAGGATGCGCCGCGCCTCGCGGGTGGCCTGCGCTTCGTCGTCGACCAGCAGGTCGATGGCGCCGGCCTTGGCCAGCGTCTCGGCGGGGCCCACGTCCTCGGGTGCCACCACGCCGAGGCCGCCGCCTTCGATCATCGCCGGCCCGCCCATGCCGATGCTGGCCGCTCGCGTGGAGATCACGGTGTCGCAGCTGCCCAGCAGCGCGGCGTTGCCGGCGAAGCAGTAGCCTTCGACGATGCCCAGCGTCGGCACCTGTCCCGACAGCGCGGCCAACGCGCGGAACGTCGTGCAGTGCAGCCCCGAGACCGACGGCGAATCGACGTCGCCCGGGCGCCCGCCGCCGCCTTCGGCGAACAGCACGAACGGCAGCTTGTGCTCGGCGGCGACCTCGAGCAGACGATCGGACTTGCGGTGGTTGTTGTTGCCCTGCGTGCCGGCGAGCACCGAGTAGTCGTACGCCATCACCGCGCACCGAGCGCGCTCGGGCCCGAACTGCGCCGCATGCACGAGGCCGGTGCCGGTGATCAGACCGTCGGCCGGCGTGTTCTTCTGTAGGTCGTCGAGGCTGCGCCGGCTGCGCTGCGCCGCCACCGCCAACGCGCCGTACTCGACGAACGTGCCCGCATCGAACAGCGCGGCGACGTTCTCGCGCGCGGTGCGGCGGCCCTGCGCGTGGCGTGCCGCCACCATCTGCGGCCGCGCGGCGTCGTCGAGCAAGGCGCGGCGCGTGTTCAGCTCGTCGAGGTCGGGGCGGGCTGCAGGCCGTGCCACCGATACCGCCGCGCGCGGCGCCGCGTCGCTCGCCGGCGCGAGGTCGAGCAGCACGTCGCCTTCGTCGACGGCATCGCCGCGCTGCACGTGCACCGCCCGCACCACGCCGTCGGCCAGCGCCTCGACGGTGAATTCCATCTTCATCGACTCCAGCCGCAACAGCACGGCGCCACGACGCACGGCGGCACCGACCTCGGCCTCGACGGCGGTGACGGCGCCCTGCACGCTGGCGCGGTGGTTGACGATCGCTGACATGGCGGAGTCGCTGCCTGTGGCGGCATCGACGAGGCCGCTCGGCCGCATTGTGCGCGGTTTGTCGCGCCGTCCAGCAGACGCTGCGGGCACGCGCAGAGCGCGCCGAGGTGGCGCGCTAGACTGACTGCGTCCCCCGGGCGGAGGAGCCCACCGCGACGCCATGAGCCCTGACTACACCGTGCCCGACGCCGTCACCGCGCCCGTTCTGGCGGTCGACGCCGATGGCGTGGTACGCGGTGCCAACGCCGCGTTCGTCAGCGCGAGCGCCGGCACGCTCGACAAGGTGCTGGGCCGGCCGTTCGTCGCCTTGTGCGGCGACTCCGCCGCCGCGGACGCCGCGCAGCACCTGTTGCTCGCAGCGCTGCGCCACCGCACGCCGCTCGACGGCCTGCGCATCGCCTTGCGCGATGGCAACGGCGCCGCCTGGCCGGTGTCGCTGTCGGCGCGGCCGGTCGGCGCGGCGATGTGGCTGACGCTGCTCGACCGGCGCGAGGCGCAGCGCGCCGAGCGGCTGCAGGAACTGCTCGACATGGCGCAGCAGTTCGGCCGCCTCGGCGTCTTCGAGCGCGACCCGCACACGCTGCGGGGTCGCTGGGATCGCCACATGCATCGCTTCTGGGGCTTGTCCAGCGAGGAAAGGGCACCCGACTTCAACGAGGCGCAGACCTACGTGGTGCCGGAGGACCGCATCGGCATGGCCGACAAGTTCCTCGAGTCCGTCAAACAGGCCGGTACCTATTCGCACCACTACCGCGTGCGCGGCGCCGACGGCGTGCTGCGCCGGCTGCACTCGCAGTGGATGGTCGGCAACGGCGCCGATGGCAAGCCCGATCGCGTGCTCGGCGTCATCATGGACGACACCGAGATCTGGCGCCTGGCGCAGAGCGTGCACGAGACCAACGCGCAGCTCGAGCTGGCGCTGCAGCTGGGCGACATCGCGATCTGGCGCCACGACCTGGCGACCAATCGCCTGTACTACGACGATCAGGCCTGGCGCCTGCTGGGCATGACGCCGCGCCCCGAAGGGCTCACCCTCGAGGAGGTGCGCGCGCTGATCCATCCCGACGACCTGCCGACGGTGCAGCAGGCGATGCAGCGCGCCGCCACGGCCACCGGGCCCACCGACATGGAAGCGCGCTACCGCCACGCC
>DATJYZ010000067.1:0-13514 GCA_035499355.1 Burkholderiaceae bacterium
CGGCCGTCCAGCATCAGGCGGTGGCCGCTCTGGCAGACTCGTTTGCGGCGCAGCCCGAGGTCGTGCACGCGACGATCGAGCGCCGCGCCACCTTTGCCTGCGTGCCATCTCTGGCGCGCCCGCCTCAGGCTGTCGCACCGAGGTTGTGGGCGGCAGGCGACTACGTCGCCGGGCCCTACCCGGCGACCCTCGAGGGCGCCGTCCGCGCTGGCGTCAAGGTGGCGCAGGCGCTGCTCGTCGAATGATTCCCTCGTCGCGGCCGCCGCGGGTTGCTCCAAAGTCGCCCTTCCAGGATGCAAAATCACGTTCCATGAGCGAAAAACCGAAGGATGCCGCCCGCGCACCGGTCGCGCCGACCATCCAGGTGATCGAGCGCATGTTCGATCTGCTGGACGTGTTGGCGTCACAGCCCGATCCGGTGCCATTGAAGCAACTGACCGAGCGCACCGGTCTGCACCCGTCGACAGCGCACCGCATCCTCAACGACTTGGTGATCGGCCGCTTCGTCGACCGGCCCGAGGCCGGCAGCTACCGACTCGGCATGCGCCTGCTCGAATTGGGAAACCTGGTCAAGGCGCGGCTCGACGTACGCGACGCCGCTCTCGGGCCGATGCGCGAGTTGCACAAGCTGACACACCAGCCGGTCAACCTGTCGGTGCGCCAGGGTGACGAGATCGTCTACATCGAGCGCACATACAGCGAGCGCTCCGGCATGCAGGTGGTGCGCGCGGTCGGTGGGCGGGCGCCGCTGCACCTGACCTCGGTGGGCAAATTGTTCCTGGCGTTCGACGATCCGCACCGGGTGCGGGCCTACGCCACGCGCACCGGCCTTGCGGGCCACACCCGCAACAGCATCACCGACCTGGGGCGGCTGGAGCGGGAGCTGGCGCAGGTGCGGCAGACCGCGACCGCGCGCGACGACGAAGAGCTCGAGCTCGGGGTGCGCTGTCTGGCAGCGGGAATCTTCGACGATCAGTCCAGCCTGGTGGCCGGGCTCTCGGTGTCGGCGCCGGCCGACCGGCTGGAAGAATCCTGGCTAGAACGTGTCCGAGCCACTGCGGCCCAGATCTCGCTCGCCCTCGGGCACCGCCGCTGAAGGCTCCTGCGCCATGGCCGCGGGTTCGATTGGCGAGTGCTGCGCCGTCGGCATCGCGTCGAGCCAGCGGCGGATGCGCTCGGCGTCGCCGACGCGCGAGTAGCGGCCGGTCGAGTCGAGCAGCACCATGATGAGCTTGCGGCCCGCCATCTGCGCCTGCATCACGAGGCAGCGGCCGGCCTCGGAGATATAGCCGGTCTTCTGCAGGCCGATCTCCCACATGGGGTTGCGCACCAACGAGTTGGTGGTGTGGAACTGCACCATCCGGCGACCCACAGCCACCGATGCCTCGGGCGCAGTGGAGTACTCGCGCAGTTCGGGGTGCTGGTAGGCCGCCTTGACGAGCAGGGCCAGATCCTGGGCGCTCGAGCGGTTGTCGCTCGACAGCCCGGTGGGTTCGACGAAGTGCGAGTCGCGCATGCCGAGTTCGACCGCCTTGCGGTTCATCGCATCGACCAGCGCCGGCAGGCCACCCGGATAGGCCGCGCCGATCGAAAACGCCGCACGGTTCTCCGACGACATCAGCGCGAGGTTCATCAGCTCGCCACGCGACAGCGTCGCACCGACGCGCAAGCGCGACCGGTTGTTCTTCGGCGTATCGAGAGCCACCTTCGACACCGCGATCGGCTCGTCCATGGGTTGGCCGGCGTCGAGCACGACGATGGCCGTCATCATCTTGGTGATCGACGCGATCGGGAGCACGGCCTCGGCGTTCTTGCTGTACAGCACTTCGTCGGTGTCTTGATCGACCACCAGCGCGGCACTGGACTTGAGCTCGAGCGCGTCCTCGGAGTTGCGCAGACCTTGCTTCTGGCCCAGCGACGGTCGCTCGGCGACAACGCGTGCCTTGCGCCGCGCGGCGCTCGACGTGCTGCTGCTCGCGGCTTTGGCCACCGGGCGCGTGTCCGCGCTTGTCGCCGCCGTAGCGGGAGTGGCCAGACAACAGACCAAGGCGGCCGCACCGGCCGCCCACATGCCCACTCGCTTCACCAACGACGTTCCCCAGGTTTTTGCATGCATGCCCGACACCAACGAACGAACCGGCCACTGCGATGACCGGTGCGGCAGTGTATCGGCACCGCAAAACGCGGGCAATATCAAAAGCTTAGGGAATCTTCCTCAAGTGCGGGGGTTCGCCAACTTCTGCCGTGCGTTGTTGTCATGCGAGTCGGGGGTATCGGAGTACTGGTTTACCCTTGGGCGGCGACGCGTTCGGGCCCGTGATGCAGCTTGTTCAGCGCCGCAATGTAGGCCTTGGCCGAGGCCACCACGATGTCCGGGTCAGCGCCGACACCGTTGACGACCCGGCCCCCGAGTTGCAGCCGCACGGTCACCTCACCTTGCGACTCGGTGCTCCCCGAGGTGATGGCATTGACCGAGTAAAGCAACAACTCGGCGCCCGAGCGCACCCGTGACTCGATGGCCTTGAGGCTGGCGTCGACCGGACCATTGCCATCGCTGTCGGCGGCGAACTCCTGGTTGCCGATGGCGAAGCTCACGCGCGCGTGCGGCCTCTCGCCGGTCTCGCTGCGCTGGCTGAGGCCGAGCAGGCGGTAGTGCTCGTGCTGGTTGGTCAACGTCTCGTCGTTGACGAGGGCCAGGATGTCTTCATCGAAGATGTCGCTCTTGCGGTCAGCGAGGTCCTTGAAGCGCATGAATGCCGCATTGATGTCGGCTTCGGAGTCCAACGCGATGCCGAGCTCCTGCAGGCGCTGCTTGAACGCGTTGCGCCCCGAGAGCTTGCCCAGCACGATGCGGTTGGCCGTCCAGCCGACATCCTCGGCGCGCATGATCTCGTAGGTGTCGCGCGCCTTGAGCACGCCGTCTTGGTGGATGCCCGACGCATGCGCGAACGCGTTGGCGCCGACCACCGCCTTGTTGGGCTGCACGACAAAGCCCGTGGTCTGGCTCACCATCCGCGACGCGGGCACGATCTGCCCAGCGTCGATGCCGAGTTCGAGGCCGAAGTAGTCGCGCCGCGTGCGCACCGCCATCACGACCTCCTCGAGGGCGCAATTGCCCGCCCGCTCGCCGAGACCATTGATGGTGCATTCGATCTGGCGTGCGCCGCCGATCTTCACGCCGGCCAGCGAGTTGGCCACGGCCATGCCGAGATCGTTGTGGCAATGCACCGACCACACGGCCTTGTCCGAGTTGGGCACGCGCTCGCGCAGCGTGGCGATGAAGCTGCCGTACAGCTCGGGGATCGCATAGCCGACGGTGTCGGGAATGTTGATCGTCGTGGCCCCTTCACGGATCGCCGTCTCCAGCACGCGACACAGGAAGTCGACCTCCGAGCGATAGCCGTCCTCGGGCGAGAACTCGACGTCGTCGCACAGGTTGCGGGCGAAGCGCACGGACAGCTTGGCCTGCTCGAACACCTGCTCGGGCGTCATGCGCAGCTTCTTCTCCATGTGCAGCGCGCTGGTGGCGATGAAGGTGTGGATGCGTGCGCGAGCCGCGCCCTTCAGGGCCTCCGCAGCGCGCGCGATGTCGCGATCGTTGGCCCGCGCCAGCGAGCACACCACGCTGTCCCGCACCGCGCCGGCGATCGCCCGGACGGCCTCGAAGTCGCCGTTGGACGAGGCCGCGAAGCCCGCCTCGATCACGTCGACCCTCAGGCGCTCGAGCTGGCGCGCGATGCGCATCTTCTCCTCGCGCGTCATCGATGCGCCGGGCGACTGCTCGCCGTCGCGCAACGTGGTATCGAAGATGATCAGCTTGTCGGCCATGTCGTGCTCCCGGTTTGCAGCTCGATCTCAGGCGTCGGCCGCTTCAGCCTGTGGCGTCGCGGCGTGCGCCTGGGCGCGACGCAGGCCGGACACGATGGCGTTGAACGATGCGGTGGTGATGCTGCGGTCGATGCCGACACCGAACACCGTGTGCTCGCCGACCCGCAGCTCGATGTAGGCGGCGGCGGCCGCGTCGGCGCCGCCGCTGATCGCATGCTCGTGATAGTCGAGCACGCGGATCGGAACACCCGCATGCGTCTGCAGAGCCGCCACGAAGGCGTCGATCGGCCCGTTGCCGACGCCGGCGATCGCCTGACGCTGGCCGTCGGCTCGCGCCAGTTGCGCGTGCACCGTCACGACGCCGTCGCTGCCCTCGGCCATCGACACCTGCGAGACCGCGGGTGCCGCGACCCGGTACTCGGCATCGAAGATCTGCTTGATCTGGGTGGCCGATACCTCCTTGCCGGTGTCGTCGGTCACCGCCTGCACGACACGGCTGAACTCGATCTGCAGCCGCCGCGGCAGTTCAAGACCGTATTCGTGCTCCAGCAGGTACGCGATGCCGCCCTTGCCCGATTGGCTGTTGACGCGGATCACCGCGTCGTAGCTGCGCCCGAGGTCCTTGGGGTCGATGGGCAGGTAGGGCATCTCCCAGATATCGCCATCGCGCCGTGCGGCGAAGGCCTTCTTGATGGCGTCCTGGTGCGAGCCCGAGAACGACGTGTAGACCAGGTCGCCGACATAGGGATGGCGCGGATGCACCGGCAGCTGGTTGCAGTGCTCGACGCAGCGGCGCACCTCGTCGATGTCGGACAAGTCGAGTTGCGGCGCCACGCCCTGCGTGTACAGGTTGAGCGCGATGTTCACCAGGTCGACGTTGCCGGTGCGCTCGCCGTTGCCGAACAGGCAGCCTTCGATGCGATCGGCGCCGGCCATGAGCGCGAACTCACCAGCCGCCGTGCCCGTGCCGCGATCGTTGTGCGGATGCACCGACAGCACGATGGCGTCTCGCCGCGCGAGATGGCGGTGCATCCACTCGATCATGTCGGCAAAGATGTTCGGCGTGCTGTGCTCGACCGTCGACGGCAGGTTGATGATGCACTTGCGCTGCGGCGTGGGCTGCCAGACCTCGGTGACGGCATCGACCACCCGCTTGCTGAACGCCAGTTCGGTGCCCGAGAACATCTCCGGTGAGTACTGGAACACGAAGTCGGTCCCTGGTCGTCGGTCCGCGAGGTCGCGGATCTGGCGGGCGTGGCGCGTGGCCAGATCGACGATGCCGGCCTCGTCGAGGCCCAGCACCACACGCCGCATCACCGGCGCGGTGGCGTTGTACAGGTGGACGATGGCGCGTCGCGCGCCCACCAACGACTCGAACGTGCGCTCGATCAGCTCTGGGCGTGCCTGAGTCAGCACCTGAATCGTCACATCCTCGGGCACCAGATTGCGCTCGATGAGCAGGCGCACGAAGTCGAAGTCGGTCTGCGAAGCCGACGGAAATCCGACCTCGATCTCCTTGAAGCCGATCTTCACGAGCATGTTGAACATGCGCAGCTTGCGGTCGCCATCCATCGGCTCGATCAGCGCCTGGTTGCCGTCGCGCAGGTCGACGCTGCACCACAGCGGCGCGTGGCTCAGCACGGCGTCGGGCCAGTGACGATCCGCCATCCGCACGGGTGCGAAGGGACGGTACTTGGTCTGCGGCTGTTTCAACATGGCTTTCCTCGGGTTCGTTTCCTGTTCGCAACCCGCGTCCGACAAAGCAAACGGCCCGCTGCGGGTTGCATGCGGGCCGTGAGATCGAGAACGAATGGACGTGGACGATCAGCGAGCCCGCGAGTCTCCTAGAAGTAGCGCCAGCGCGATCGTGATGCGGAACGTCATGGGCGCACTGTAGCATGGGCTGCACTCAGCGGTGCAAGCCCTCTTCGTCGGGTTCGTCCATCGACGTCGCGATCACGCTGACCGGCTTGCCCTTGGCGCGCTTGTAGCCGTAGACCGCATAGCCCGAGAAGCCGTAGACGCAGAAGGCGGCAAACAGCACCAGCGGCGGTGCGATATTGACCACCGCGATGGCCAGCGCAATGGCCACGATCACGATGAACGGCACCGAGCGCTTGAAGCTGATGTCCTTGAAACTGTAGAAGGGCACGTTGGTGACCATCGTCAGGCCGGCATACAGCGTGACGCAGAATGCCGTCCAGCTCAGCCAGTCCACGCGCGCGGCATCCTTGAAACCGTAGTCGTCGAGCACCCAGATCAGGCCGGCCACCAGCGCCGCCGCAGCCGGACTGGGCAGCCCTTGAAAGAATCGCTTGTCGACGACACCGATGTTGGTGTTGAAGCGGGCCAGGCGCAGCGCAGCACACGCACAGTAGACGAAGGCTGCGATCAACCCCCACTTGCCCAGGCCTTTGAGCGCCCATTCGTAGACGATCAGCGCCGGCGCGGCGCCGAAGCTCACCATGTCGGCCAGGCTGTCCATCTGCTCGCCGAACGCGCTCTGCGTGTTGGTCATGCGCGCCACGCGACCGTCGAGGCTGTCGAGCACCATGGCGCAGAACACCCCGATGGCCGCAATGTCGAAGCGATCGTTCATCGCCATCAGGATGGCGTAGAAACCGCCGAACAGCGCCGCCACCGTGAAGAGGTTGGGCAGGATGAAGATGCCCTTGCGCCGCGGCCGCAACGGCGGCGGCACGACGCCCTCCTCGGTGTGCGGTTGCGCCAGGTCGTTCATGGTGCGGTCATTGTGCGCGCGTTGGGCAGCCGCGCGCACTGGTGCTTTCTACGCATGCCGGCCACGTCCTCGGAGGCGCGCGCGCAGCTTCCGCCTCAGTTGCGGCTCTTGTCGACCAGCTTGTTCGCCTTGATCCACGGCATCATCGCGCGCAGCTTCTCGCCCACCACCTCGATTTGATGTTCGGCGGTCAGTCGGCGGCGCGACAGCAGCGTCGGCGCACCGGCACGGTTCTCGAGGATGAAGCTCTTGGCGTACTCGCCGCTCTGGATGTCGGCCAGCGCCTTCTTCATCGCCGTCCGCGACGCCTCGCCAACGACCTTGTGCCCGGTGCTGTACTCGCCATACTCGGCATTGTTGGAGATCGAATAGTTCATGTTGCCGATGCCGCCCTCGTACATCAGGTCGACGATCAGCTTCAACTCATGCAGACACTCGAAGTACGCCATCTCCGGCGCGTAGCCGGCCTCGACCAGCGTCTCGAAGCCGGCCTTCACCAACTCGACGCAGCCGCCGCACAAGACCGCCTGTTCGCCGAACAGGTCGGTCTCGGTCTCTTCGCGGAAGTTCGTCTCGATGACACCGGCCTTGCCGCCGCCGTTGGCCGCGGCATAGCTGAGCGCGAGGTCGCGTGCCTTGCCCGAGCGGTCGGCGTGCACGGCGATCAGGTGCGGCACGCCGCCGCCTTGCGTGTAGGTGTTGCGCACCGTGTGGCCCGGCGCCTTGGGCGCCACCATCCAGACATCGAGGTCCTCGCGGGGCACCACCTGACCGTAGTGAATGTTGAAGCCGTGCGCGAACGCCAGCGAAGCGCCATGGCGGATGTTGGGCGCGACGTCTTCGCGGTAAACCGCGGCGATCTGCTCGTCGGGCAACAGGATCATCACGACGTCGGCGTCCTTGACCGCATCGCCGATCGCCGCGACCTTGAGGCCGGCCTTCTCGGCCTTCGACCACGAGGCGCCGCCGCGTCGCAGGCCCACCGTGACCCGCACGCCGCTGTCGTTCAGGTTCTGCGCGTGCGCGTGTCCCTGCGAGCCGTAGCCGACGATGGTCACGTTCTTGCCCTTGATCAGGCTGAGGTCGGCGTCTTTGTCGTAGTAAACCTTCATGTGAGTGCTCCAGTGATGTGCTTCGTACTCGCTCGTGCCAGACCGCGTGTCTAGACGCGCAGGATGCGCTCGCCGCGGCCGATGCCGCTGGTGCCGGTGCGCACCGTTTCCAGGATCGCTGCCCGATCGACGGCGTCGATGAATGCGTCGAGCTTGGCGGCGTCGCCGGTCAGCTCGATCGTGTAGCTCTTGTCGGTCACGTCGACGATGCGACCGCGAAAGATGTCGGCCATGCGCTTCATCTCGTCGCGCTCCTTGCCGACCGCGCGCACCTTGATCAGCATCAGCTCGCGCTCGGTGAAGCTGCCTTCGGTGAGATCGACCACCTTGACCACCTCGATCAAGCGATTCAGGTGCTTGGTGATCTGCTCGATCACTTCGTCGGAGCCGGTGGTGACGATCGTCATGCGTGACAGCGACGAATCCTCGGTCGGCGCGACGGTCAGGCTCTCGATGTTGTAGCCGCGCGCGGAAAACAGCGCCACGACCCGCGACAGGGCGCCGGGCTCGTTCTCGAGCAGCACGGCGATGATGTGCTTCATCTTCGTTCGTCCTTCGGACTCTTCAGCGCCGGCGGCGGTCACCGCCGGGCCTTGGTCACGCGCTTCGAATCAGTCGTTGCAGAAACAGACCCCTGGACCCGTGCGACGCATTCGTCAGCACCGGTCAGCGCTGACGCCCGCCGCGCGGGGATCAGAGGTCCTCGGAACCGAGCAGCATCTCGGTGATGCCCTTGCCCGCCTGCACCATCGGCCAGACGTTCTCGGTGGGGTCGGTGCGGAAGTCCAGAAAGACCGTCCGGTCCTTCAGCCTGATGGCCTCGCGCAGCGCCGGCTCGACGTCGGAGGGCTTCTCCACCTGCAGGCCGACATGGCCATACGCCTCGGCCAGCTTGACGAAGTCGGGCAGCGCGTCCATGTAGCTGTGGGAGTAGCGACCGCCATAATCGATCTGCTGCCACTGCCGTACCATGCCGAGGTAGCGATTGTTCAGCGACACGATCTTCACCGGCGTCTTGTATTGCAGGCAGGTCGACAGCTCCTGGATGCACATCTGTATCGAGCCCTCGCCGGTGATGCAGAACACGTCGGCCTGCGGCCTGGCGAGCTTGATGCCCATCGCGTAGGGCAGTCCAACCCCCATCGTGCCCAGGCCGCCTGAGTTGATCCAGCGGCGCGGCTCCTTGAAGCCGTAGAACTGCGCAGCCCACATCTGGTGCTGGCCGACGTCGGAGGTGACGTAGGCGTCGCTGTCGCGCGTCAGCTGCCAGAGCGTCTCGACCACCTGCTGGGGCTTGATCACCTCGCTGCTGCGCCGATAGCTCAGGCACTCGCGCTTGCGCCACTCGTTGATCTGGCTCCACCAGGCCGACAGCGCGGTCGCATCGGGCTTCGCGCCGGCTTCCTTGAGTTGATCGATCAGCTCGCGCAGCACGTCCTTGACGTCGCCGACGATCGGGATATCGACGCGCACCCGTTTGGAGATCGACGACGGGTCGATGTCGATGTGCACGATCTTTCGTTCGACCGATGCGAAGTGCTTCGGATTGCCGATCACGCGATCGTCGAAGCGCGCACCAACCGCCAGCAGCACATCGCAGTGCTGCATCGTCATGTTGGCTTCGTAGGTGCCATGCATGCCCAGCATGCCGAGGAACTTGGGGTCGCCCGCGGCGATGGCACCCAGTCCCATCAACGTGTTGGTACACGGGTAGCCCAGCCAGTCGGCCAGCTCGCGCAACTCGGGGGCGGCGTTGCCGAGAACGACGCCTCCGCCGGTGTAGATGTACGGTCGCTTGGCCTGCAGCAGCAGTTGCACCGCCTTGCGGATCTGACCGCCGTGACCCTTGCGCACCGGGTTGTACGAGCGCATCTCGATGCGCGCCGGGTAGTGGAACGGCGCCGTATGGAGCGACACGTCCTTCGGCACGTCGACCACCACGGGGCCGGGACGGCCGGTGCGCGCGATGTGGAACGCCTTCTTCATGGTCAGCGCGAGCTCGCGCACGTCCTTGACCAGGAAGTTGTGCTTGACCACAGGCCGGGTGATCCCGACCGTGTCGCACTCCTGGAACGCATCGAGACCGATCGCCGGCGTCGGCACCTGCCCGGTGACGATCACCATCGGAATCGAATCCATGTACGCGGTGGCGATGCCGGTCACCGCGTTGGTCACGCCGGGCCCTGAGGTCACCAGCGCCACGCCGACCTCGCCGGTGGCGCGCGCGTAGCCGTCGGCTGCGTGCACGGCGGCCTGTTCGTGGCGCACCAGCACGTGCTCGATGCCCTGTTGCTTGTACAGCGCATCGTAGATGTAGAGCACCGCCCCGCCGGGATAGCCCCAGAGGTACTTGACCCCCTCGGCCTGCAGGCAGCGAACGATGATTTCAGCGCCGTTGATGACGTCGGCGCCGGCTGAGTTGGTTTGCGGTGGCGCCGAGGCGGCGCGCTTGATCTCCGCGGCAGACATGTCCATTTCGAACCTCTGTGAATTTCTCTGACGAAAAACCATCGGTGCCCCTTCTCGCACCCTCGTGAGGTGGACTCGGAGCCTGCGCGGTGCATTCGTGGCTGGCCGTGTCGGCCGCCCCGATGAACCCAAAAGAGCGTTGTGCGAAGCAGCATTATGTCATCGTGGGCGTCGCTGTCGCAGGGCTTCGGGGTGCGTATTGACCCGATGCGATAATCCCGCCGCCCAAAAAAGGCCGGGGCACGGGCGCCGGTTCATCGCACTTTGGCGACCGATCACGAGCTGTCCGACTTCCTCAAGAGTGTCGAGAGGCGGGCCTTCAAACGAACGGCCTTCGCCGTCCGCGACGACGAGGCGGCGCTGGACATCGTGCAGGACTCGATGATCCGCCTGGCCGAAAAGTACGCCGACCGGCCGGCGGCGGAGCTGCCGCTGCTGTTCCAACGCATCCTGTCCAACGCCACGATGGACTGGTTCCGGCGCCAGCGGGTGCGCAACGCGGTGGTGCAAAACTTCTCGGAGTTCGAGACCGACGCCGAGGGTGGCGAGTTCGATTTGCTGGAGACTCTCCAGCTGTCGGAGGACAGCATCGGTACCGAGAGCGCCGCCGACAGCGTCGGGCGAGCCCAAATCCTGCTTCAGATCGAGCAAGAGGTCAGCCAGCTGCCGCAGCGTCAACGCGAGGCCTTCCTCCTCCGTTACTGGGAGGAACTCGACGTGGCCGAGACGGCCGTCGTCATGGGTTGTTCCGAGGGCAGCGTCAAAACCCACTGTTCCAGGGCGGTTCATGCATTGGCGAAAGCCTTGAAAGCCAAGGGAATCACACCATGACCGGCATCCGAAGCATCCAGCCCGGCTCAGCCCGGGCGGTACCCAACCCCGAGGCGCTGGAGGCGCGGGTGGCGTTGCGCATCGCCGGGGCGCTGAGCCAGCGCGGCGAGGACCTTCCCCACGACGTCGCCGAGCGCCTGAAGGTGGCACGCCTGCGCGCTGTCGACCGTGCACGCGAGTTGCGCAAGCTGAGCGCCGCTTCGGCCCACCAGTTGCAGGGCGGCACGATTTCGATGGCCGGCCCGCCATCGTGGTGGCTGCGCCTGGCGTCGTTCGCACCGCTGGCGCTGCTGCTGGTTGGTCTGCTGTTCATCCAGCGCAGTTACGTGGATCAGCAGGTGCGTGCCGCCGCCGAGATCGACGCCGCCATCCTGACCGACGACCTCCCACCGCAGGCGTACAGCGACCAGGGATTCGCCGAGTACCTGCGCACGCCGCACTCGGTGGAATGACTGTGCCTGCGCGCCGCAGCCCGTCGCGCGAGTCGGCGCCATGGCGCCTGCTGGCCGTGCTGGCCCTGGCGCTGGGCGGGCCGGTGGCCATGGGTCAGGTCCAGCCGGCACCGGTCAAGCGAGCACCCGTCGAGTCGTCCGGACCGTCGTGGTCGTCGCTGACCTCCGAACAGCGCAAGGTGCTGGCCCCGCTGCAGAACGACTGGTCGTCGATCGACGCGCCGCGCAAGGCGAAGTGGATCGATCTGGCCGGGCGCTATCCGAAGATGCCTCCGGGTGACCAGCAACGCATGCAGGAGCGCATGGGCGAGTGGGCGCGCATGACACCGCAGCAGCGCGCGCAGGCGCGGCTCAACTACCAGCAAGCCAAGCAACTGCCCAAGCAGGAGCGGCAGGACCAGTGGCACGCCTACCAAGCCTTGCCCGAGAGCGAGCGCAAGGCGCTGGCCAGTCGCGCCAACGCCGGGGCGCGGCCAGCCGATCCGCCCGCCAAGCCCATGTCTGAGCAGACCGGCAAGCGAAACATCGTCGCCAACCCGTCACTGGCGCCGACCCAGGTCAAGCCGGTGGCACCCACCGTCGTGCAGGCCGCCCCCGGCGCGACGACGACGCTGGTGACGCGCCAGCCGGCGCCGCCGGCGCACCAGCAGGCCGGGATGCCGAAGATCGCGGCCACGCCGGGTTTCGTCGACCGCAACACGCTGCTTCCGCAGCGCGGCCCGCAAGGCGCGAGCGTGCGCGGCCCGGCTTCGTCGCCGTCGTCCAAGCCGTGACCGGCGGCGTGCAGCCGTTCGTGGCGCCATTGCCCGCCCCCAGCGTCCGCCGCCGCCTGGCGTGCATGCTGTACGAGGCGGTGCTGCTGTTCGGGGTGGTGATGGTCGCGGGCCTCGCCTATGGCATGGCCACCGACCAGCGCAACGCGCTGCAGGGCAACACCGGCCTGCAGGCGTTTCTCTTCCTCGTGCTCGGCGCGTACTTCGCCGGACTGTGGTCGAGCAGCGGCCAGACGCTGGCGATGAAGACCTGGCATATCCGGGTGCTCGCGGCCGACGGCCGCCCGCCGGGATGGCCGCGGGCCGCCGCACGCTACGTCGCCAGCTGGTTGTGGTTCCTGCCGGCGCTCGCGTCGGCACATGCCGCCGGCATCCGCAGCGTCGGCTTCATGACCTCGATGTTGCTGGCGGGCATCGCCGCATACGCGGTGCTGGCGCGCCTGCGCAACGATCGACAGCTGCTGCACGACGTGCTGTGCGGCACCCGGCTGGTCGACACGCGGGCGACCATGTCGCCGCCGGCACAATGGGGACATGACGCACCCGCATAAGGCGCGCACCGGCCTGCAACGCATCGTGCATGCCACCGGGTACTCGATCGCCGGCCTGTCGGCCGCCTGGCGCCACGAAAGGGCGTTCCGCCAGGAGTGCGTGCTGGCGGTGCTCATGCTGCCCGCGGCCTGGTGGCTCGGGCGCAGCTGGGTCGAGACCGCGCTGCTGGCGGGCTCGGTGATGGCCGTGCTGATCGTCGAGTTGCTCAACTCGGCCGTCGAGTCGGCGGTCGATCGCGTCTCGGCCGATCTGCACCCACTGTCCAAGCGCGCCAAGGACCTCGGCAGCGCCGCGGTGATGCTGTCGCTTGTCACCTGTGGCGCCGTGTGGTGCGCCGCGCTGTGGCAGCGCGGGTTCGCACCGTGAAAACGCCCCTGCGCGTCTGCGTCTACTGCGGTTCGCGTCCGGGCGCCCACCCGGCGTTCATGCGCAGCGCTCGGCAGATCGGCAGCGCGATCGGGCATCGCGGCTGGCAACTGGTCTATGGCGGCGGCAGGGTCGGGCTGATGGGGGCCCTGGCCGACGCGGCGCTCGCGGCCGGTGGCGAGGTGCACGGCGTGATCCCGCAGTCGTTGATGCAGCGCGAGGCCGGCCACACGGGGCTGACGCGACTGCAGGTGGTCGAAACGATGCACGAGCGCAAGCGGCTGATGGCCGAACACACCCACGCATTCATCGCCCTGCCGGGCGGCATCGGCACCTTCGAGGAGCTGTTCGAGGTGTGGAGCTGGCGGCACCTCGGCTATCACCAGCGGCC
>DATJYZ010000068.1:0-4599 GCA_035499355.1 Burkholderiaceae bacterium
AAGCGGGAGGATACCCAGCCTGTTTGCGGGATCAGTGACTGGAAGACGGCCTCGATAGAATCGACGCCATGCGGTCCCGTCGCGCCACGCGTCTGCTGACCTCTTGGATTGCCGCTCTGGCGATCTTGATGGCAGCCCTCGCGCCATCGATCTCGCATGCGCTCGCGACCAAGGGCGCATCCACATGGGTTCAGATCTGTAGCGCATGGGGGGCCGCTTGGGTTCAACCTCACGATGGCTCGGGAGGTGCACCGCCCCCGAACAAACCGCATTCTTTCGACCATTGCCCGTACTGCTCGCTGCAGGCACATGCGTTTGCGATTCCGGCGGCGCCCACGGCGCGCGTGCCAGTCGCCTCGCCGCGAAGAACCCCCCCGAACTCCGACCTGGCTGCGCCTTGCACACGCTACGCGTGGGTGGGCGCGCAGCCCCGGGCTCCGCCGCCTTTCTCCTGATGCGTTGATCGTCACCTGGCGCTAGGCCCTGCGGGGCCGCGCCAGCTCGCGCATTCGCTGGGCCGCCCCCAGCTGACCAAGGAGAACTCTCTTGAGCATCTTCGAACGAGCCATGCCCGTCACGATGAACTCGGGCAGTCCAATGAAGACACTTCCTCACGCACTGTGCTGCGCAGCACTGCTGGCCTGCGGCGCGGCGTTCACGAACGGCGCACTGGCCTGCTCGAGCTGCGGCTGCACGCTCAGTTCCGACTGGTCGAGTCAGGGCATCTCGCCGTCAGGCGAAGGGCTGCGGGTCGACTTGCGGTTCGACTACTTCAACCAGGACCAGTTGCGCTCGGGCACCCACAGCGTCGATCGCAACAGCCTCCCGATCCCCAACGACCAGGAGGTTCAGCAGACCACGATCAACCGCAACTACGCGCTCGGACTCGACTACAGCCCGAATGTGAATTGGGGTGTGAACCTGCAGCTGCCCTACTTCAACCGCTATCACACGACCATCGCGCCCGGCGACACCGAGATATCGACTTCGCACACGCAGAGCATCGGCGACGTCAGGCTCGTCGGTCGCTACCTCGGGTTCGTCGCCGACCACAGCGTCGGTGTGCAGTTCGGCCTCAAGCTGGCGACCGGCAGCTTCAAGAACAACTTCATCGCCGGACCGCAGGAGGGCGAGCCGCTGGATCGCGGGCTGCAGCCAGGCACCGGCACGACCGACCTGCTGGTCGGGGCGTTCACCTTTGGCGCGATCAGTCGCGGTTGGGACTACTTCGCCCAAGGCATGCTGCAGCAGCCGTTGAACTCGCGCGACGGGTTTCGCCCGGGCACGGGCTTCAACCTGAACGCGGGCTTTCGCTACATGGGGATCGAGCGTGTCACTCCGTCGATTCAGGTCAACGTTCGCGCCGAGGGGCGAGAGTCAGGCGCCAACGCCGACATCGACAACAGCGGTGCGACGCTGGCGTACCTCAGCCCCGGCGTGAACCTGCAGATCACCGACAGGTTGCACGGCTACGCCTTTGCGCAGCTGCCGTTCTATCAGCGGGTCAACGGCTTGCAACTCGAGCCGCGCTACACAGCGACAGTGGGGCTCTACTACACGATGTAGGTCGACAGTGCCGCGGGCGGGAGGTGCCCGCCCACACTCAAGGGGCGCGCAGCAGTGGGGTCACGGTGGCTTCGAGCAGCGGCTCATCGAAGCCGGGCTTGCCGTACCAGTCATCCTTTCGCAGGATGCCCTTGCGGTCGATCACGAAGGTCAGCGGCACCCTCCAGATGCGACCATAGCCCTTGATGTTCGCGTCGCGGACCATCGCCGCCGGGAAGGCGAACTCGCGCATGACATCACGCACGGTCGCCTCGTCCTTGGGGTCATCGACGCTGATCGCGACCAGCTGCAGCCCTTCGTCGCGGTGCCGGCGGTAGTAGGCGTCCATCGCGGCCATCTCCGCCCTGCACGGGGCGCACCAAGTGGCCCACAGGTTCACGACGACCACCTTCCCTTCCGCCGAAGCAAGAGAAAACGTGCTCCCGTCGAGCAGTCTGGCTTCAATCGGCGGCGCCGGCTGGCCCTCTGTCGCCGCAGGCGCAGCGCTGACGCAACCGAGGACGCCGGCAAGCAGGGTGATCGGTGCAATCTTCATCGCGCGCGGCGGCCCAGCACCGGGTGGGACAACTGCCCTCGGCCATCAACCGGAGTGTGTCTGATTTGCATGGCGACAGACATCGGTGCTCATCGTTGCGCGGCAGCGACCGCCTTCTTCGGATTGATCAGGTTGCGCCGCCCATCGGCGGTGCGGTCGGCAGTGTCAACGATGATCTTGACCATCTGCTCGGGCGTCAGCCTGGGGTTCACCGCCAGCAGCTTGCCCGCGAGGTTGGTGACCTGCGGGGCAGCCATCGAGGTGCCCGACAGAGCGACCCGTTCGCCGCCTGGCAGGTAGCTCACGACCTGGTAGCCGTTGGCATGGGCCCTGACCATCGGGCCGTAGCTGGTGAAGCTGGCCTCTTCACCGGCGAGGTCGACCGCGCCCACCGTCAGCATGTTGGGCAGCACGATCGCCGCCGGCACGTCCTCGACGAAATTCGGGTCGTTGTTGCTGTTGCCGGCGGCGGCGACGAACAGGATGCCGGGCGCACTCTGGAACGCCTTCGTCAGCGAGTTCTTCTGGATGTCGAACAGCTCGCGCGCGGTGGCTTTGCGCTCTTCGGGGCTCTTGCCGATGCCGCATTGCTCGAGCGCGCTCTCGATGCTCTTCACGTCGCCGCCCCAGCTCATGTTGACGACCCGAACGTTCTGCGCCTTCAGGAAGTCGACCGTCTTCTGCGCCGCTTCGGCGTCGCGCAGCGCCTGTTCCTTGCTCGGACACGGGTCGGGCTGCAGCAGGTAGTCGAACTCGAGCCGCGCGATGACCAGCTGCGCGAACGGGTTGCCCGCGAGTGCGATGCCGGCCACGTGCGTGCCATGCTCGTAGTTGCCGACCATGCCCAGCTCCTCGACCGCCTTCTTGTAGTCCGCCGGCGCCAGGGTCGAGAGCCACTTCTTGACATCGGCCGCTTCCGGGCTGTCGATGTTCGACTGCAGGTCTGCAAAGCCCTTGGTGCGCGCCGTCATGTGCGGCAGACGCTGTCGCACGTCGGGCGTCAGGGGCGCGAGCAAGCTGGTCGAGGGCCGCGAGTACTTGTCATAGGCGATCGCCAGCGGCTTGGTGCCATCCATCGCCACCTGCTTGCCGTAGATCGACGTGTCGACCCCGCTGTCCCAGACCGCGATACGCACCGGTGTCAGCTTCTGCGCCGCGTCGAACGTCACGTCACGCGCAGCCCAGATGTCGTTCTTCACGACCTTGTGCGCGTCGAGGTAGGCGCCGAAGCTGTCGATCAGCGTCTGCTTCAGCGGCAGCATCGCCGTGAGCGCGAAACGCGCGCCGACGATGCCGGGCGCGAAGTCGGAACTCAGCGCGCCGGTGCGGTCGGCGATCGGCTGCATCACCTCGCGCACCCGGCCAAGCACGAGCGACTCGCCGATGAGTTCGGCGTTGGCCTTGAGCTCGCGGATCTCGTTGCCGATGGTCTCGAACGGCAGCGGCGCCAGCTCGGCCTTGATGCCATCGGCAACCGCGCGCTGGTAGGCCGGGCCTGCGCGCTGGCCGGTGACCTTGGCGGCCTGCGCCATCATGCGCAGGCGCAGCGCCGACAGCAGCTTGTCGGCCGGCTTGTCCTGCAGTGCACGGATCTCCTCGGCGCGCGCCAGCGCGGCGTCGTAGCGCCCATCGAGGAAATCGAGGATCGCGAGTTGGTTCAGCAGGCCGCGCTTGGTCGCGTTGTCGGGGATCTCGTAGCCATTCAGCACCGACTCCGTGTCGCGCCGCACCTGGGCGGCGAAAGGCGCGAAGCGTTCGGGCCGCATGACGATGTCTTCGAGCTTGCCGTCGACCTTGTAGGTGAAACGCGGAAGGTCGGCGGCCTTCTCGATGCGCGGTTTGGCCGGCTGCGCGCCCGCAGGCACGGCCAGGCTCAGGGCCGCCAGCAGCGGCGCCCAGCGCAGGAAACGGTTCAGGGACATGGCAGGGTCCGGGCGAAGACCGGCATTGCTCGTAAGACGACGATGCTAGATCAGGTGAGAGCCGAGCTCGGTCGAGCCGCCGAGGACGCCGCGTACGGCCGTTCGTGCCTGCGGTCGGCAGCGCCAACGTTGGCCTTGCCGTCGCCGGAGTGCTGCGTGACGATCATGCAGGCACGAACTCGAGCACTTCGCCCGGGCGCTGCGGCGGCGGCCCTTCAGCAGCTCGGCGCGGATCGTGCCTTGCGACGCGGCCATCAGCACGGCGAAACGCGCACAGACCCTTGCGCGCTGGATTCATGGGAAATGAACGCACGCGACCTCCTCCGGGTTCCTGCGCAGTTCACGAGTGACTGCCTCACTCGGTCGGCGGGGCGACTGCGGCGCGCTCGGCGCCGCGCGGCGAGGCCTTGACCCGCGCGCGCGTCGCGACGACGTAGCTGATCGCGATCAGCGCGATGACGCACAGGCCGATCGCCAGCTCGTTGCCACCCAGCCAGCCCTCAAGGCCTCTCGAGGCCATGCGTCCGATGCCGATCGCTGCGACCAGCAGGCTGACGGCGCCAACGGCCAATGTCA
>DATJYZ010000069.1:0-6621 GCA_035499355.1 Burkholderiaceae bacterium
GACAGCGTGTTGAACACCTCGTCCACCGGCACGCCGAGCGCCTTGGCACGCTCGCGATCGACGTCGACGTACAGCTGCGGCGTGCTGGCACGCCACAGCGTCTGCACGCCGCCGAGCAGCTTGCTCTGCGCGGCCGCGCCCATGAACTGCTGCGACACCTGCGCCAGCCGCTTGGCACCACCCTCGCCGCGGTTCTGGATGTAGAGCTCGAAGCCACCCGCGGTGCCGAGGCCGAAGATCGGCGGCGGGTTGAACGCCAGCACCAGCGCCTCCTTGATGCCGCCGGTCTTCATGAACAGGTCGCCGACCAGCGCGGGCACTTCCACCGGCCGCTTGTTCCAGTCGGTCTGCGTGACGAAGATCGTGGCCGCGTTGTTGCGGTAGCCGCCCCCGAGAAAGTCGAAGCCGGTGAACGCCACCGCGTCGAGGTTGTACGGGTTGGACTTGATCGCGCCCAGCACCTCGGCCACCACCGCGTCGGTGCGCTGCAGCGACGCGCCGTCGGGCAGGATGACCGCGGCGATGTAGAAGCCCTGGTCCTCGTCGGGCACCAGCGAGCCCGGCGTGATGCGCCACAGCCCCGCGGCCAACGCCACCATGCCGGCGAACAGCACGAGGCCGATGCCGGCGCGCCGCACCATGAAGCCGACGCCGTGCACGTAGCGGTTGGTGACGCTGGTGAACCAGCGGTTGAAGATCTGGAACAGCCGCCCCGGCTGCCGGTGCTCGTGCTTGAGGATCAGCACGCACAGGCTCGGCGTGAGCGTGAGCGCGACGATGCCCGAGATCACCACCGCGATCGAGATCGTCACCGCGAACTGGCGATAGAGCTCACCCGTGAGGCCGCCCAAGAACGCGATCGGCACGAACACCGCGCACAGCGTGAGCACGATCGCGATCACCGGCCCCGACACCTCGCGCATCGCCTTGATCGCGGCCTCGCGGGCGTGCATCTTCTCCTCGTGCATGATGCGCTCGACGTTCTCGAGCACGACGATGGCGTCGTCCACCACGATGCCGATGGCGAGCACCATGCCGAACAGCGTGAGCGTGTTGATCGAGTAGCCGAGGATCAGCAGCCCGGCCAGCGTGCCGATCAGCGACACCGGCACCGCCACCACCGGGATGAACGTGGCGCGCCAGTTCTGCAGGAACAGGTACACCACCAGGATCACCAGCACCATCGCCTCGGCCAGCGTCTTGGCCACCTCCTCGATCGACACCTTGACGAAGCGCGTGGTGTCGTACGGCACCGAGTAGACGATGCCCTTGGGAAACGACTTGCTCAGGCCGGCGACGGTGCGGTCCACGTCCTGCGCCACGCTGAGCGCGTTGGCGCCCGGCTGCAGGAACACGCCCACCAGGGTGGCGGCTTTGCCGTTGATGCGGCCGATGAAGTCGTAGTCTTTCGAGCCGAGCTCGACACGTGCCACGTCCTTCAAGCGCAGCGTGCTGCCGTCGGGGTTGGCGCGCACGATGATCTCTTCGAACTGCTTGGGGTCCGACAGCCGGCCCTGCGTGGTGATGGTGTAGACCATCTCCTGCGGGCCGCCGGTGGGCGCCTGGCCCACCTTGCCGGCGGCGAACTGCGCGTTCTGCTCGTTGACCGCGCGCGCCACGTCGCTGGTGGTGAGCTTGAGCTGCGCCAGCCGGTCGGGCCGCAGCCAGATGCGCATGGCGTAGTCCTTGGCGCCGAAGATCTGCACGTTGGTGGTGCCGGGCACGCGCTTGAGCGCGTCGAGCACGTTCAGCGTCACGTAGTTGCTGATCGTGAGGTCGTCCTTGCTGCCGTCGTCGGAGTAGAAGGCCAGCACCTGCAGGAACGCCGAGCTGCCCTTCTCCACCGTGACGCCCTGGCGGCGCACCTCCTGCGGCAGCTTGGTCTCGGCCTGCTTGACGCGGTTGTTCACCAGCTGCGCCGCGTTGTCGGCGTTGGTGCCGATGTCGAACGTGACCTGGATCTGCACCACGCCGTTGGACGACGACGTGGAGCCCATGTAGATCATGTGCTCGACGCCGTTGATGGCGTTTTCCAGCGGCGCGGCCACGGTCTGCTCGATCACCTCGGCGCTGGCGCCGGGGTAGATGGCGGTGACCGACACCACCGGCGGCGCGATCTCGGGGTATTGCGCGATCGGCAGCGAACGCGTGGCCGAGAGGCCCGCGATCACGATGAAGATCGCCAGCACGGCCGCGAAGATCGGCCGGTCGATGAAGAAGCGCGAGAACATGCGGATGCTCCTTCAGCCGACTACTTGGACGCGGTCTTCGGCGCGGCCTCGGCCGCCACCTGGCCGCCCGCCTGCGCGCCACCGCCACCGACCGCACCACCACCCGCGGGCGCGCTCGCGCCGGACCCACCCACCGGCGCCTGCGCGATCACGATCGGCGCCCCGGGAAAGAAGATGCGCGCCATGCCGTCGACGATCACCTGGTCGCCGGCGGCCAGGCCGCCGGTGACGACCCAGCGGTCGCCCACCTGCTCGCCCACCTGCACCGGCTTGGGCAGCGCCTTGTTGTCGGCTGCCACGTAGACGAACTTGCCCTGCGGCCCTTCGAGCACGGCGCGCGTGGGCACCAGCATCGCGGCGGGCATCACGGCGCCGGTGAGACGCACGCGCACGAACTGCCCGGGCTTGAGCACGCCATCGGGGTTGGGCACCTCGGCCTCGGCTTCCACCGTGCCGGTGTTGCCCGACACGCGCGTGTCGCTGAACAGCAGCCTGCCCTTGCGCGGGTAGACGTTGCCGTCGGCCAGCGTGACCTCGACCGTGAACGCCTGGTTCGGCGGCAGCCTGAGCTGACCCGCGGTGGCCTCGGTGCGCCACTTGAGCTGATCGGTGTCGGCGATGCCGAAGCGCACCTTCACCGGGTCGGTCTGCGTGAGCGTGGTCAGCAGCGTGCCGGGGCCCGCCACCAGCGTGCCCTCGCTCACCTGCGAGCGGCCCACGGCGCCCGACAGCGGCGCTTCGACGCGCGTGTATTCGAGGTTGAGCGCGGCTTCGGCGCGGCGTGCCTGCGCGCCCTTCAAGTCGGCGCGCGCCACCTGCTCGGCGGACGCGGCGTCGTCGTACTCGCGCTGGCTCACCGCGCGCGCCTCCCACAGCGGCTTCAAACGATTCAACGTGCGCGTGGCCTGTGCCAGCCGGGCCTCGGCCGACGCCACGTCGGCATCGGCCTTGTTGAGCGCCACCTGGAACGGCACCGGGTCGATCGTGTACAGCGACTGGCCCTTCTTGACCGCCCCGCCTTCGGTGAAGTTGCGCTTCAGCAAGATGCCCGACACGCGCGCGCGCACCTCCACGTCGCGCGAGCCGACCGTCTGGCCCACGTACTCGTAGCTCATCGGCAGGCTGCTGACGGCCAGCGCCATCACCGCCACCGCGGCCGGCGGCATGCCGCCGTGGCCACCGCCACCCTGCGCGTGCGACTGGTCGCCGCAGGCTACCAGCGTGATCGACGCGGCGGCGATGCTGGCCAGCACCACCGCGGCGTGCAATGCACCGGCGCAGCGCCGCGGCGCGAGCACGCGGTGCGTGGCGGACGACAGCGGCGACAACGGCGAGCCTGCCTCGGACAGCGAGGCGGCGTGGGTGACGACGTGGCTCTTCATGTGGATGGACCTCTGGTCTTCATCGGGTGGAATGCGAGCCCGCAATGCAACGGCCGGGCGGCGGCTCGTGGGCGCCGCTTGCGTGCACGTGGGGATCCTCCTGACGCTGGCAGTCTAGGGAGCGGTCGGTGACCCCATGGTTTGTGGGGAAGCAGGCCACGGTTTCAGCTGTAATGCGGTGCGCGTCGAACGGCGAAGGTCGCGCGCGCACCCGATTCAACGACGAACGGCACCGCGTCGAATCGACATCTGGCGACGCGAAAAGAGCCAAAGCAAGCGCAGTGCCGCGCGCCAGGCCGGCATCATTGCGGCTGGCTGCTGACAGCGTGGTGTCAGCAGGCGGGTGCGGTGTCCACGCGACCGGCCGTCAGGCCGAGCGCCCGCGCCCGCGCAGAAGCTCCGACACGACCACTCTGCGCGCACTGTCTCTCCGCACGCTTGTGTTCGAGAGCCATGCGCGTAGCATGCGCTCTCCACCGACCAGCCCACACTCTTTGTCGCCCACCGCGACGCGCCAGCCCCCTGGCGCCGACCGCGCCACGGACTGCAGAACAGTCCGCTGAGCAGTGGTCTTGGGCACCGACCGGGGGTCGCGCACGTTCGAGTTGGTTCACCTGGCCCCCTTCGGCATCACAAGGAGAACCACCATGATCACCTACATCGGTTTGCTGAACTTCACCGACAAGGGGCTGCAATCGATCAAGGACACCACCAAGCGCGCCGCCGCCGCGAAGGAGACCGCCAAGAAGCACGGCGTGAACCTGCGCGAGATGTTCTGGACGGTGGGCAAGTACGACGCGATCTGCATCCTCGAGGCCGAAGACGAAGCGTCGCTGGTGGCGTTCAACGTCGGCACGGCACAGCAGGGCAACGTGCGCTCGCAGTCGCTGCGCGCACTGACAGCCGCGGAGTTCGACAAGGTGCTGGCCAAGGTGTCGTAAGACCCTGCGGCATAGATAAGACAACACAGAGCCGCAGCCAGAACCACGCCGCCGCGCCTGCAACCCAGGGCGGCGGCGTCTTGTCATGTGACGCCGCCTCGAAGACCGTCACTGTCCGATCGGTTTGAGACCTTTGACCTTGGCCGCGACTACCTGGCACGCCGCGATCAAATCGATGACAAGGCGCTCGTCGATGTGGCATCGGCTGCCTCTACGCGCAGCGCCTTGCCTGGTCCGAACAAGCTTTCAAACGGCGAGATCATCTTCGCCTCCAATCAGCCAGATCTTGGGTTGCTCGAGCACACGCGCGACGAACGACTCGCCGCCCTTGACGCGCTTGGCCAGCTCCTTGTGCGTGTAGATGGTGGGATTGACCGTGCGACCGAGCCGCTGGCTCACATCTTCGAGCGCGGAGTACAGATCTGGGTAGCTCAGGCCGTCGCTGATGATCATCAAGTCCACGTCGCTGCTCGCCGTGTCTTGCTGCTTGGCGACCGAGCCGTACACGAACGCAGCGGTAATGTGCTTTGCCAGCGGCGCCAACGCGGCGCGCAACGGCTCGGCCAAGCCGAATGTCTTCTGCACGATGGCGCTCAGCTCGGCGAAGACTGGCGAGGCCGTGTTGGCGCGGTAGTGTTTTTGATTGCCGACGGGCTGCACCGTGATCAGTCCGCTTTGCTGCAGGCGAGCCAACTCGCGCTGCACGGCACCCGAGCCCGCGCCGGCCAGCCCGATGATCTCGGTGGCGTAGAAGCTGCGACCCGGCTGGCCGAACAAGAGCGCCAGCAAGCGCTGCTGCGTGCCGGTGAACAGGGCATCGCCCAGACTCACGTGCCGCTTGGCGGCGGAAGCCTTGGCTTTGGAGGCAACGGGGGTGCGGCTTGTACCCAAATTGGGCATATTCGTCAGGGTGTCGACGCTCTTGGCCCCTCCGAGCGTCCGCCGAAGAGGCGGCCTCTACGGCGATGCCGTGACCCGCGCCCGACCGGGCTCGATAACGGCAAACGAGCCCGTCAACGAGCCGCCTTGGGTGGTGACGAACTCGACGAGCGCAGCTCCGAGCATGCCGCGCGCGCTGACAGGCCAGCGCAATAGCACCACACCGGAGCTTTGGCGTGCCGCGGCGAACACCAACTGTCCAAAGTCCTTGTCTTCGGTGAGTAGCACACGCTGCTCCGCGCGCGCGAGCTGAATCACAACCGAATCCTCGGCACCCCGAGCAACCTCGGATACCGCCACCACGTCGTGCCCAGCGGCGCGCAGTGCACGCACGGCCGCGAAGTCGCAGCTCTCGTCGGCCAAGAACCGCATCGTTGTGGAGCGTCAGCGTTGCCCGGTAAGAACAACCGTCTTCTCGTGAGCCAACGAATCGGCGGCGTAAGTGACGGCCGCCTGGATGTCTGCCTTGGTCAACGTGGGGTAGGCCGCAAGGAGTGTGGCCTCGTCGGCACCCTCAGCGATCTTGCGCAGCACGAGCTCCACCGTCACGCGCGTGCCGCGAATCACGGGCTTGCCTTGCATGATGTTGGGGTTGAGCTCGATTCGATCGGTGACGGTCATGGTGGCCTCCGCCGGCGGATGGTAAGCCACACTAACATCCTGTGCATTCTCAGCGCACCACCCGGAGCTCGACCGTGCCCACTGCTCCGCTGTCAGAGGCCGCCACCCCCATCGACACCGCCCTACGCACCCGCGCCGCCCGCGTGGTGCCCGGCGGCATGACCGGCCACTTGAACGCCGCGTACATGCCGCGCGGCTACCCGCAGTTCTTTGCGCGCGGCGACGGCTGCCGGCTGTGGGAGTGGACGGCCGCGAATACATCGACTTCATGTGCAGCTGGGGGCCCAACCTGCTGGGCCACCACCACCCCGAGGTGGAGGCCGCCGCGGCCAAGCAGCGCGCGCTGGGCGATTGCCTCAACGGGCCCCCGCCGCTCTTCGTGGAGCTGGCCGAACGGCTGGTGGCGCGCATCGCGCACGCCGACTGGGTGACGCTTGAGAAGTCGCCACACTCGCGGCAATAGTCCCAAAATGGGACTACAATCCCTCGGTGCGGATCATTGCGCTG
>DATJYZ010000070.1:0-5611 GCA_035499355.1 Burkholderiaceae bacterium
CGATCTGCTGCATGCACTTGCCGCGCAGGCCCCGCTGGTGGTGGTACTGGACGATCTGCACTGGGCCGATGATGCATCGCTGGACTTCGTGCGGCACGTCGCGCGCGCGGCGCCGGTGCCACTGCTGCTGGCAATGCTCGCGCGGCCGGCGCTTCTCGAGCGCCGGCCGACTGCGCTGGCAAACGAGGAGGTCGGCCACGCGACGTTGCACTTGCGGCTGCTCGACGCCGAGCAAGGCCCCGCCTTGCTGGCCGCACTGCTTCAGCATCTTCCGCACCCGCCCGAGGCCTTGGGCCGGCTGCTGGTCGAGCGCGCCGCCGGCAATCCGTTCTACATGGAAGAGCTGGTGCGGATGTTGATCGACGACGGCGTCATCGACGCGCGTCGCCAGCCCTGGGCGCTGCGTGCCGATTGGCAGGAGAAATTGCGCGTGCCGGCGACGCTGGCGGGCGTGTTGCAGGCGCGCCTGCATGCGCTGCCGGCCGACGAACTGGCGGCGCTGCAACAGGCAAGCATCGTCGGCCCGGTGTTCTGGGACAGTGCGTTGGAGGCGATCGACGCAAAGGCGCCGGCCGCGCTGCCTGCGCTGCAGGCGCGCGCGCTCGTGGTGGCGCGCTCGTCGAGCGCATTCGCCGATACCGCCGAGCACGCCTTTCATCATCAACTGCTGCACGATGTGACCTACGACACCGTGCTGCGTGGCGCGCGCCGCGAAGGGCACGCGCGTGCCGCCCGCTGGCTGGCCGAGCGCGTGGCCGACCGTGCGAGCGAGTTCCTCGGCATCACCGCGGCGCACTTCGAGCGGGCCGGCGACAGTGCGCAGGCGCTCGACTACTATGACCGCGCACGCGAGCACGCCGGCAGCCGTTTCGCGCACGCAGCGGCGCTCGCCTACGTCGAATGCGCGCTGCGCCAGCCGGCGTTGACGGCGCCGCTGTGGCACTACCACTTGCTGGTGGACAAGCAGGTCTATCTCGAAAACCTCGGCCGCCTGGACGAGTCGGCCCAGGTGCTGGAGGCGATGGCCGCCTATGCCGAGGCGCGCGACAGCGACGGGCTGCGCGCGGACGTGCTCAGCACGCGCATGTTGTGGGCCGATCGCGAAGGCCGCGCCGCCGAAGCCGAAGCGCTGGCGCACCAGGCCATTGCGCTGGCGGAGCCGGCGCAGGCCAGCGGGCCGGCGGCGTTGGCGCATGGCGAGCTGGCGGTGCTGGCTCTGCAGCGCCGCGAATTCGACTCGGCACTCGAACACACGACGATCGGCCTGCGCTGGGCACGCGAGTGCGCCAAATTGCCTTGGCGCGAGGGCGGGCTGGTCGGTTACCAATACCAGCTTCCCATCATCGGCGTCGAAGCGCTGCTGCAACAGCAACGCTGGCCGGAAGCGCGCGCCGCGGTGACCGAGGTCCTGGCGACGTTGCCGGCGCGCCGCCGCCGCGAACAGTTGTCGCTGCTGCTGCAACGAGCGCGCGCCGAATCTTACGGAGGTGAGCTCGACGCGGCTCGTCGAACCTGCGACGAACTCGCCGCCGTCGCCGCCGCGGTCGATATCGCGCGCACGCACGCCGACGTCGCGAACGCGCTCGCCGAGGTGGCCGCTCTGCAGGGTGACGTCGTCACGCTGGAGCGCGCAGCCACCGAAGCCGAGGTGCGCGCGCGGGAAGCGTCGTACTCCATGGCGCTGGCCATGGCCTGGAAGAACCGCGCTGTGGCGGCCGCGCAGCGCGGCGCAACCACCGCGGCGCGTGCGCTGTGGACCGACGCGCAGCGCCAGTACGAAGAACAGGGCATGCCACCCGAGGCGCTCGGCGTGCGCGCCGAACTCGCCGAACTCGATCGCCGCGACGGGCGCATCGAAGCAGCCGCCGGCGCGGCGCTGGCGGTGCTGGCGGAAGGCCGCGGTGGCGACGGACACGCGGACCCGCGCTCCGGTCCCTGGCCACTGCTCGAGCCCGCGACGCTGGTGCGCTGTCATGCGATCCTCGTCGCGGCCGGACATGCAGATGCCGCGCCGGTCTTGCAGGAATTGCAGCGTCGCATGCATCGCGAACTGGCGCAGCTGACCGACGCAGTCGCTCGCGAGCGTTTGCTGGGAGCACTGCCGCACTGGCGCGAGACGGCGCGGCTGGTCGAGCAGCGATGACGCCGCCCGCCGCCGTCACCTCGGGCGCCGCCCCGCCACCCCCGTGGCGCGCCGAGATCGTCGGCGGGCTCAGCGCCACGGCCGCGCTGATGCCGTTCGTGCTGACGTTCGGCTACATCGTGTTCGGCGCCGCCGGTCCGGCGGCAGCACAGATCGGGTTGACGGCGTCGGTCGTGAGCGTGATCGCCGGAGCGTTGGTGATGGTGGTGGCCAGCCGAGCGCAACTGCCGACCGCTGCGCCGAGTGCAAGCACGGCGTTGATCCTCGGCACGCTGGCCTTGTCGCTGATGCGGGACCCGGCACTCGCGCCGGTGACAGGCGCAGGCAGCGTGCGCCTGCTGGCGTGTACCGGAGCCACCGTAGCGATCGCCGGCGTGCTGCTGCTGGTGCTTGGCGTGCTCCGCGCTGGAAGGCTCGCGCGCTTCGTGCCGCAACCGGTGCTGGCGGGTTTCATGAACGGCGTCGCCATCCTGATCGTGCTGTCGCAAGTACCGGTCCTGCTGGGCTTGCCGGCCGCGGCCTGGTCGAGCGAGGGCGTAGCGGCGCTCTCGGAGTGGCAATGGCCGCCGTTGGCCACGGCGCTGTTCACGGGCCTGCTGGTGTGCGCGCTGGCGCGCTGGTATCCGCGCCTGCCGGCCTACCTTCTGGCTCTCGTACTCGGCGCGGCCGGCGCGCTGCTGCTGCGGTCCGTATGGCCCGCCTGGACGCTGCAGCTCGTAGGCACGTTGCAAGCGGGATGGCCGACACCCGATGCGCTCAAGCCGTGGTTCGAGGGCGAGTCGGCGGGGCTGCTGCAACGACACACCGTCGAGATCGGCACCACCGCGCTGCTGCTCGCGCTGATCGGCGGTCTCGAATCGGTCCTCAGCATCGCCGCGGTCGACCAGGTGCTCGATGCGCGCACCGACCCCGACCGCGAGTTGCTGGCGCTCGGCGTCGCGAACATCGTCACGGGTTTGTTCGGCGGACTGTTCGTGGTGTACCTGCGACTGCATGCGATCGCGGCTTTCGGCGGCGGCGGCCGCAGCTTGCGCGCGATCCTGTCGGGATGCGTGATGCTGGCGCTCGTGTTCACATTGGGGCTGCCGCTGGTGCAGCGCCTGCCGACCGCGGTGGTGGCGGGCATCGTCGTGATGCTGGCGTGGACGCTGGTCGACCGGTGGACGCGCTCGCTGGTGCGGCAATGGCGGCGCGGCGAGCGTTCGGTGGACGCGGCGCTCTCGCTGGTCATCGTGGTCGTCGTATGCGCGGTGACCTTGCGCTGGGGTTTCGTCGTCGGCGTGGCAGCCGGTGTCGTGGTTGCGATGCTGATCTTCGTGCGTGCGCTCAATCGCTCACTGCTGCGGCTGCGCTATCGCGCCAGCGAGATCCCGAGCCGGCGCATCTATCCGCCAGAGCTCGAGGAACAGTTGCACGACCTGCGCAGCCGCATCGAGGTGCTGGAACTGGAAGGTGCACTGTTCTTCGGTAACACGGAACGGCTCGTCAACGAGGTCGAGCGCAGCGTGCCCGCGCCCGCGTTCCTGGTGCTGGACCTGCGGCGCGTCAGCACCATCGATGCGACGGGTGCGGTCGCCCTCGCGAAACTGGACGAGCGACTGGCGCGGCGCGGCACGGCGCTGTTGCTGGCCGGCGTGACGCCCGACAACCGGCATGGACGCGCGCTGCGCGAGCAGGGCGTGCAGCGCGCTGCCGATCGCTGGTGGGGTCATCCCGATGCCGATCGTGCCATCGAGGCGGCCGAGGCCCGGCTTCTGGCCGCGGACGGATTGTCGCTGCTGGGCATGGAGCTGGTGCCCGAACGATGCGGTCTGTTCGCCGGCCTCGACGGAGCGCAAAGCGAGCGCCTCCGCGCAGCGCTCCAGCCGCGCCAGCTCGCGGCCGGCGAACGCCTGTTCGCGCAGGGCGACGCGGGCGATGCGCTGTACCTGCTGGGGCGCGGCTCGATCAGTGTCGTGGACCGCGCACGCGAACAGCGTTTCGTCAGCTTTTCTCCCGGCATGTGCTTCGGCGAAACGGCTGTATTGGATGGGGGCGGGCGCACTGCCGACGCGGTGGCCGACATCGAGAGCACGGTGTATGCGCTCTCGGCAGCCGCGTTGGCCAGCATGCGCCAGGCCGATGCCGCCATCGCAGCTCAGATCTATTGCAATCTCGCCCAACATCTCTCTGAGCGACTGCGTGCCGCCGCGGCGGCGTGGCGCCACGCGGCAGGCTGAGGTCCCGAAAATGCTCGATCGCCGACGCTTGCTCCTCGCCATGCCTGCTTGCGCAGGTCTTGCGTGCATGCGTACCGCGGCAGCGCCGACGAACGAGGCCGCAGGCGAGTTGGATCGCCTCGGCAAGTTCGAGATCGTTCCCGGGCGGCCCGGGGTCGTCATCGGAGTGCCGCATGGCACCGCGGACGGCGGCACGCTCGATGCGGGACGCATCATCTGCGAGCGATTGGGTTTGGCCGGCGCTTTCGTTACCGGATTCTGGGACCAGAAGACGCGTCAGCGCGTCAACGTGAACCGGCCCACGGAGCAGCTCATCGGCGCGGACTCTCGAGTGCTCAAGGAGTGGCGCAGCGATCGCGCGGTCGCCGTGAACGCACGCTACGACGAGCTCGTCAGGCAGGCGGCGCAAGGGCGCCTCCGCGCCTTCTTCGAACTCCATTCGAACCACCGGCCGCCGTATGCCGATTCGATCCAGGTTTCAACGCTCGGCGTGGGGCGCGACGAGGCGGCGCGCTTCAAGTCCGCATTCGAGCGCGCGCGCGACCGCCTCGCGGAGGGAGTGCCGCGACTGGCCGTGCACGTTTCGCCGCTGGACCGCGTCACCTTTCCCAACTTCCGAAACGCGTCGACGATCTCGAAGATCGCGGACAATGGTTGTGCGATCGAGCACCCTGGACGGGTGTTCGACAATCGTCCGTGGCGCCTTGCCTACGTCGAGTGCCTGGCCGATGCGATCCAGTCCGCGGCGTGGGCGTAACTGGAGGTAGTGACCTCAGGCAGCACGCGGCGCGGGGTGATAGTCCGCCTCGCTGGTCTCGTCAGACGCCTCGCTGCGCCGCGCGAGGCCGCGGAACAGCGGCGTCAGCACGATCGCGACCACCAGGTTGAGGACGACCGTGTAGAGCGCGGTGTAGCCCGGGAACGTCCAGTCGCCGATCGCGAGCGGATAAGTCGGCGTGAGCTTCGCGGCATGCGCCATCCAGGTGCCGGCGATCATTCCCACCGCCCATCCGATGGTGAGCGCCCAGCCTTCGAACCAGCGCGTGTACGCGCCGAGCATCACGGCGGGCAGCGTCTGGATGATCCAGATGCCGCCCAACAGCTGCAGCTGGATCGCGTACTGCGTCGGCACGAACACGATGAACACCAGCGCACCGAACTTGACGATCAGCGAGACATACTTGGCGATCTGCGATTCCTGGCGCGGCGTCGGGTTCGGGTTGATGAACTCGCGATGGATGTTGCGGGT